>DAOOVO010000004.1:0-77736 GCA_035370245.1 Pseudobacteroides sp. | reverse complement strand
GCCATAGCAAGAGAAACATTTAAACTATTGAAAAAATAATATTATTGATATATAATATTATGGGGGCTGTTTATATTGCATATAATTGAGCAGCTCTTTTATATTTATTCATTCATAATTCATATAATATATTTTACATATATTTATTTAGTGATTTTAGTAAAAATAATTATTAGAGTTGGGAGATTCAAATATGCAAATAATAGTTATCGGATGCGGTAAGGTTGGATCAAAATTTGCACAGATGATGTCTGACGAGGGACACGATATAGTAATAGTTGACAATGACAGTAAATTATTCAAGTCTTTAGGTATGAATTTTAATGGAATAACCGTTACAGGTGTTCCTATAGATCAGGACGTTTTGAAGAATGCAGGAATTGAAACAGCTGATGTATTGATTGCTCTAACTCCTGATGATAATACCAATATTATGGTATGTCAGGTTGCAAAAGAGATATTCAATGTTCCAAAGGTTCTTGCCAGAATTTTTAATCCTGAACGTGAGGATGTATTCCATCAATTCGGTCTTGATACCATATGTCCCACCAATGTTACGGTAGATGTAATCAAATCCTTTGTCTTCAATGATAAGGATGTATCGAAATTTAACATTGGAAGCAATCTGATTTCTTTTAAAAAGGAAAAAGTAGCAGAAATTCATGAAGGGAAAAGGATTTCTTCGATAAAGTTGAAATCGGGACTCTTTATTTTCGGAATCGTTAGAAACGGCACATTCATTTTTTCTTATCCTTCTTTGAGAGTATATAAGGACGATTTATTGGTAATAGCTGAAAAGATTGATTAGGAGGGCTAACTATGTTTATTGTGATTGTGGGAGGAGGTAAAATCGGATATTACCTTGTTAAAAGTTTGCTCCCATATAACCATAAAATTGTGGTATTTGATCCGATTGTTGAAACATGCCATAAAATTGCCAACGAGTTAAATATTCCTGTTATAAACGGAGACGGTACCGATATCGGTAAGCTTAAACAGATAGGATTGTCTAACGCTGATATATTCATAGCTGTTACGGGAAAAGATCAAGACAATCTTATAGCGTGTCAACTTGCAAAGAAAAACTTCGGTGTAAGAAGAACTATTGCAAGAGTCAATAATCCGAAGAATATAACTGTTTTTGAGCGATTAGGTGTTGATATTGCGGTAGGCAGCACATCCATAATTACAGATATTATTGAGCAGGAAGTTGATGACTTTGGATTTAAGGTTATTATGAAATTGAAAAGAGGCAAGATTGTATTGTTGGAAATAGATATTAAAAGTAATCATGCCATGTGCGGCAAGCTGTTGAAAGATATAAAACTTCCCGAAGGCTGCGTTTTCATTTCCATAATAAGGGATAACGAGATTATAATACCAAATGGAAATACAATGATAAAAAGTGAGGATTGCATTATAGCATCAACTTCAAAAGAAAAGCAGGGGAAAGTAAGGGAGTTTTTTTTGAAAAATATGAAGTAATAAGGGGATTAGGTTTAGTAATGATCAAACTAACTATCAAATATAAAAATAAAAAAATAATTAATTTGAATCCTACCAGACTTATAGTTCTTAGTTTTATTTTATTGATTGTTTTAGGAGCATTTTTTCTAAACCTTCCAATAGCATCAAGGAATGGTAATAGTGTGGGATTGTTAGAGGCTTTATTTACTTCAACGTCCGCTTCCTGTGTAACAGGACTAATTTTATTGGATACTCAATCCCAATGGACTACTTTCGGACAGTTGGTTATTTTGTTTCTTATTCAGGTTGGAGGATTGGGTATAATTACATTGACAATGTTCTTCTCAGTAATTCTAGGTAGGAAAATAAGCTTAAAGGGCAGGGTGCTTGTTCAGGAATCGCTTAATTCATTAAGTTTTGACAGTGCATTGAATCTTCTTAAAAGGGTTTTATTGATTACAATAATTGTTGAATCAATTGGAGCCTTGTTGCTGTCAATTAGTTTTGTACCTAAGTTTGGTTTGCGTGGCATTTATATGGGAGTTTTTCATTCAATAAGTGCTTTTTGCAATGCAGGCTTTGATATAATGGGAAGTAAAAAAAGCTTTGTAGATTATAATGGAAATCCTTTTGTTTTATATACAATGGCACTTCTTGTAATAATGGGTGGTCTGGGATTTATAGTTTGGGATGATATATTGGAATATAGAAGGAGAAAACAATTTTTATTACATACCAAGATTGTTTTTTCAACTAGTTTGGTATTATTAATACTAGGTACAATACTGTTTTTCTTTTTTGAATATAGTAATCCAAATACAACCGCTGGTTTAAGCCTTTTTGAAAAGATAAATGCTTCATTTTTTCATTCCACAGTTTCAAGAACTGCAGGCTTTAATTCTCTCCCTCTCGAAGAAATGACAGAATTATCCAAGATTACAACTATTATATTAATGTTTATTGGAGGTGCTTCCGGTTCTACTGCCGGAGGAATTAAAGTAACTACCTTCAGTATAATTCTTTTTGCAATTATTTCACAGATAAGGGGTTCAAGGCCTGTTGCATTCAATAGCAGTATTTCATACAATGCAATTAACAGAGCTATTGCAATTATTGGACTTGCAGTTAGTTGGGTAATATTTATTACTGCACTTGTTTTAGTAATAGAAAGGGGACAAAATCAGTTTATTAATATTTTATATGAGGTTACATCAGCATTTGGTACGGTTGGACTATCCGTTGCGAACACATCAAGACTTCATTTGTTGAGCCAAATTTTAATTATGATAACCATGTTCATCGGAAGGGTCGGACCTATTACATTTGCAATTGCACTTACAATAAATAACAATATGCAAAAAGATAAAATTTATCCAGAAGGAAAAGTAATTGTTGGATAGGATGTATTGGAGGATAATATGAAGGATAAAATAATTAAAAGCTTTGATAGGATTGTGGCATTTGAAGACAAATGGGATCATGCCAGATTTTATTCAAAGAGTATTTTAAAACAAATTGGAAAAGATAATGACAGAATTTTAGATATCGGGTGCGGTACCGGTGAATTTACATTAAAGGCTGCACAAAGGGCAAATAGTGTTGTTGGAATAGATATATCACCTAAGATGATAAATGAAGCTAAAAGGAGACATTATGCCAACAATATTACATATAATGTGCAGGATTTTGATACTATGGACGAAAAACAGCAGTATGATTGCATTGTGAGTATAGATGCAATACATCATTTGTCATTGGAAAAGGCCCTTCCAAAGATTGATAAGATGTTAAAGCCTGGAGGGGTGCTTGTAGTAGTTGATTTGTACGAGAGAAGGGGTTTGTTTGATCTCTTTCTGGATATTATTGCTGTGCCCGCTAACTTTATTTTAAATAAAATTAAAAACGGGTCAATACGGATTAATGAGGATGAGATTAATGCATGGAAGGAACATAAAGAGCTTGATAAATATATGACTATCGATGAATTGAGAAATATATACGGCGAGAACTATGGATGGGATGTCATGGTAATAAGGCTTCTTTTTTGGAGATATATGGCCGTATATAGAAAGATGGAGATTGTATGAGTTTTTTACCTGTTAATAGAAAAGATATGGATGAAAGAGAATGGGAAGAGCTGGATTTTCTGTTTATAAGTGGGGATGCTTATGTTGATCATCCAAGCTTCGGACATGCCATAATCACCCGGCTTTTGGAAAGTGAAGGCTATAGGGTGGGAATAATAGCACAGCCTGACTGGAACAATGCTGAAGATTTCCTGAGGATGGGTAAACCAAAGCTGGCTGTTTTAATTGCATCAGGTGTTATTGATTCAATGGTAAATCATTACACTGCCAGTAAAAAGCCGAGATCGGATGATGAATATTCGCCGGGAGGCAAAGCAGGGAAAAGGCCTGACAGGGCAGTAATTGTATATGCAAATAAAGTTAAGCAGGTAATGAAGGATGTTCCTGTCATTATAGGCGGATTAGAGGCCAGCCTTCGAAGGTTTGCTCATTATGACTATTGGGATGACAAGGTCAGAAGATCAATTCTTGTTGACTCAAAGGCAGATTTGCTTATTTACGGAATGGGTGAAAAGCCTATTTTAGAAGTGGCAGAAATGCTTAATAAGGGTATACCCATTCATAAAATAAAAAATATTCGGGGAAGTGCATATGTATCAAGGAAAGAGGATTTGCCCGGAACGGTTAAAGATTATATAGAGAATGAGGAAAATTGGTATAGTTCATCTGCATTTGCTATTGTTCCGTCATATGAAGAGGTTTTGAAGAACAAAAGAAAGTATGCGGAAGCCTTTAAAGTGCAGTATGATGAGCAGGATGCCATTACGGGAAAAACTATTATACAAAAGCATGGTGACAGGTACCTTGTGCAGAATCCCCCTGCGTATCCCGTTGAGACCAAAATAATGGACAGGATATATTCACTTCCCTTTGAGAGGACATATCACCCGTCATATATTGAGGCCGGCGGAGTACCTGCCATAGAAGAGGTTGAATTCAGCATAACAAGCCATCGCGGATGTTATGGAGGATGCTCATTTTGTGCCCTTAACTTTCATCAGGGAAGAGTGATACAGACAAGAAGCAAAGCGTCCCTTGTAAACGAAGCTAAAAAACTAACATGGCTACCTGGGTTTAAAGGCTATATCCACGATGTTGGAGGACCTACTGCCAATTTCAGGATAAAAGCCTGCAAAAAACAGGTTAAAAGCGGAGTATGTAAGGGGAAACAGTGCTTATTTCCGGAGCCGTGCAAGAATTTAATGGTGGACCACAGCGAGTATTTGGATATATTAAGGGAGATAAGGCAGCTTCCCGGAATTAAGAAAGTTTTTATAAGATCGGGTGTAAGGTATGACTATCTTATGCTGGATAAAGACGATAATTTTTTCAATGAGCTTTGTACACATCATGTCAGCGGACAGCTTAAGGTGGCTCCTGAGCATATAGTTGACAGGGTTCTTGAAAAAATGGGGAAGCCGGGCAGGAAGGTTTATGATAAATTTACAAAGAAGTTTTATGATATTAATAAAAGGATAAATAAGGAGCAATATCTTGTTCCGTATTTTATTTCCAGTCACCCCGGAAGCGATCTTAAGGCTGCTATTGAGTTGGCGGAATACTTAAGGGACTTAGGCTACAATCCCGAGCAGGTTCAGGATTTTTATCCTACCCCGGGAACACTTTCAACATGCATGTATTATACGGGGCTTGATCCAAGGGATATGAAGCCTGTGTATGTGCCTAAGAGCCCAAAAGAGAAAGCTATGCAGAGAGCATTGCTCCAATTTAGAAAGCCCCAGAACTATGATTTGGTATATGAGGCATTAAAGAAATCCGGAAGGGATGACCTTATCGGTTTTGGAAAAAATTGCCTGATAAGACCGAGACGCGTTGGCAGGTTTATATCAAAAGATGATAAAGATATAAAGGAACATGGAAATAAAGATAATAGGAAACATGGAAGTAAAGATAATAAGAAAGCCGGAAAAAAAGATATAAGAATGTCTGAAAGAAAGGCTTCCAAAGGCAAGGCAAAAATTAATGAAGAACCGCCGAAGAAAAAAAGAGGAGGCAGGTATGATGCTCCAGCAGTCAAGAAAGCTAAAAGGCCCGGCAAGAGATAATTATATCTATAATAGCGAGATAGAATATGGAAGAAGAATTGTTTTTATAATATAAAAAATTGACATAATTACTATGATTAAATACAATATACAATGGGTATTTAAGGATACCCGGATTTAAATAAAGAAAAAAATAAATTTATCATATTGACGAAAGGAAAAAAGAATATGGCGGCTACTGTAATAAGCGGAAAAGATTTAGCTAAGAAGGTTAAGGGCAACCTTAAAAATGATGTGGAGTTACTTAAAGCAAAAGGTATTGAGACATGTCTTGTTGTTATAATTGTAGGTGATGATCCTGCATCAAGAGTTTATGTAAACAATAAGAAAAAAGCATGTGAGGAAATAGGAATAAAGTCAATTGAGTATGCTTTAGGTGCGGATACAAGTGAAGAAGAGCTTCTTGCTCTTATAGACAAGCTTAATAAGGATAAAAGCGTAAACGGAATATTGGTACAGCTTCCACTTCCTAAGCAAATAAATGAAGAAAAGGTTATAATGGCTATAAATCCTGAAAAGGATGTTGATGCATTCCATCCTGTCAATGTAGGTAAAATAATGACAGGCAATCCTGATTTTATGCCCTGTACTCCTGCCGGTGTCATCAAGCTTATAGAAGAAACAGGTATAGACATTGCAGGTAAGGAATGCGTAGTTGTAGGAAGAAGCAATATTGTTGGTAAGCCTCAGGCCATGCTTCTTTTAGCGAAAAACGGCACAGTTACAATATGCCATTCAAGAACAAAAAATCTTGAAGAGGTATGCAGAAGGGCCGATATTTTGGTAGTAGCAGTAGGAAAACCAGAGATGATAAAGGGCAGTGCTATAAAGCCCGGAGCAGTAGTGATTGATGTTGGAACAAATAGGACAGAAACCAAGAAATTGGTGGGTGATGTAGAATTTTCATCAGCTTCCGAGGTGGCTTCTTACATAACACCTGTTCCAGGTGGAGTAGGTCCAATGACAATAGCCATGCTTATGGAAAATACCGTGAAGGCAGCTAAAATCCAAAACGGACAATAATTAAAGTGAGATGATCTCTATGGACCATGATACAGAGCTTGAACAATTAAAAAATAAATATGAAAGCATACGTGAGGTTTTTTTCAGCAAGAAGGGGAAGGAAGAGCAATTGCGGGAAAGAAAATCCCAATTGGAAGTCCAACTTCAAAGGATCTTGGACAATATTGATTTACTGGATAAAGTTGGTGTTGTTTTGAAGAAAGCCTCTGAGTACGCAAGAGAGCAATCCAGACTACATATAGAGTCTCTTGTGACAAACTGCCTTCAGTTTATTTTTAATTCTTCTCTTGAGTTCAAAATAGAAATAAATGAGGTAAGAAGCAGACCTGAGGCTGAGTTTTATGTGATCACCAAAATTAATGATCAAATAATAAAAACAAGGCCTCAGGATTCAAGGGGCGGTGGTGTTGTAGACGTTGTATCGTTAGCTATAAGGATAGCCATGATAGAATATGGAAGCATGAACATCAATGGCCCCATTATATTAGATGAACCTGCGAAACATGTGAGTGACGATTATATTGTACAGGTGGCTGAGTTTTTAAAGCAGATAAGTACCATGTTCAAAAGACAGGTTATCATAATAACCCATAACAAGCATTTAAATGAAATTGCAGATAAATGGTTTCATGTGGATATGGTAGACGGCGTCAGCAGGGTAAAATCCGAGGCTGAGCCATAAATAATAATATCATTTTTCAGACATTTGTATTGTTTGGTGTATCAATTAAAATAACAGTACTTCCTGCAGGCTCAAAACCGTTATCCGCAGCAAGATAAAATGTTATGGAATGTTCACCAGGCATATTAAAATGAAGGTTATTCCATATCAATACATTGAAGAACGTGTTATCCTTAACTTCTACAGCGTTAATGGCAGTTTCATGCATTAATTCATTATATGGATTGGTCAGCCTGTATTTAAAATTGCAGATGCCGTTAGGCACATTTGCAACCATTGTATAAGTCACAAAGGATAATTTTGCTAAAGGGGCTTTGTAAAAAGGGTTAAAAAGCAAATCCCTGCCTTGTAGTCTTGTGATTTCATCGAAAACTAGTATATTGACAATTGCTGGCGATATGTTTTTTATGTTAATCCCACCTTTATTATAGATTTTCATAGGTCTGATAATAATTTATTGTACTAGAAATTGAATCTTACTTCAAGAATATTTAAAAATTAGTTATTTTAATATAAAATATGAGTTATATAAAATATTAGTTGTTTTGAATATAAAAACATAAAAGGAGGAACAAATCCTATGATTAGACGCGGCAGTGAAATGGTTAAGGAGATAAAGGAACAAATGAGGGGCGGAAAAGGCTCGGTAGAAATAACTCATTTCTTTAGTCAGGATGAGATAAAAGGCAAGGCAAGACTTATTGCTAAAATATCCCTCAATCCCGGATGTTCAATCGGAGTGCATGAACATGTCAATGAAGAGGAAATATATTATATTTTAAAAGGCAAAGCATTGGTTGACGACAACGGTAAAAAGTATGAACTTAATGCAGGGGATGCATCTTTGACTTTAGGAGGAGAATCCCATTTAATAGAAAATATAGGTGATGAAGTTCTGGAATTTGTGGCTGTTATACTGTTGTATGCATAGTTGTATGCAGAGTCATATGCATAACACAAAAAACTTACCCTGTAAGCCGGTTTTTAAGTCCAGGTTACTTTCAAACTCATGACTTGCAAGGGTAAGTTTTTTTAATTATCTTTAATGCAATTAATTTGTAATAAGTATTTTGTTAAATTACAACTTAGTATTTTCCATAATTATTATCATTTAAAGCAATTCCCGTCTTTTTTCCTGAAGCCTTTGGTTTGTTTTTGCCTGATTTTGTTTCTTCCACGCTTTTTTCTGAGTTATGAGGATTAAATGCATTTTTGAGTTTGAAATTTCCAACCAGATACTTTAAAACTTCTGCCTGCCCGGAGATTTCTTCACTTGCAGCAGCACTTTCCTGAGCAATTGCGGAATTGTGCTGGGTAACCTGGGATACCTGGGTCACACCGGTATTTATTTGTGATATTGCACTGGCCTGATCATTTGTGGCACCTGCAATTTCGTTTATCAGATCCGATGTTTTGGATATTCCATCAACTATAGTGGTGAGAGCATTTGCGGTATCATTGGCTATTTTCATACCATCTGTTGTTTTCTTTATGGAGCTTTCTATGAGTATGGTCGTTTCCTTGGCTGCACTTGCACTTCTTGCAGCAAGATTTCTTACTTCCTCTGCCACAACAGCAAATCCTTTTCCGTGCTGTCCTGCTCTTGCGGCTTCAACGGCTGCATTCAAAGCCAGTATATTAGTCTGGAATGCTATTTCATCAATTACTTTTATTATCTTGGAAATATTTCCGGAACTAATGTTTATGTCATTCATGGCAGAAATCATTTCTCCCATTTGTGTATTACCATTATCGGCACTGTCTTTCACTTCAACAGCTAGTTTTCTTACCTGTTCCACGGTTGAGGCGTTATTTCTGGTCTGATGAGCTATTTGCTCCATTGAAGCAGTCAGTTCTTCTACACTACTTGCCTGCTCGGTTGCACCCTGTGAGAGCACCTGTGCCGACTCCGATACCTGCCTTGTTCCGTTTGCAACCTGCTCTGCAGCAGTATTGATATTACCGAGAACAGTGTTAAAGCTCTGGATGATATTGTCAAGAGATTCTTTTATTTTAATGAAATCACCGTTGTAATTGTCCGATGTGCTGACATCAAGATTGCCTTGGGACATTTCTGTCAATACTCTCGAGATTTCGTCAATATACCCGGAGAGGGCATCCATTGTGGAATTAAGAATGTTTTTGATTGTTGCATGATGCCCTTTGTAATTACGTGTTACTTTTGCTTTTAGATTACCCTTGGCTAATTCGGACAGAACATCGGAGGCATCTTTTATTGGCTGTATTACAGTATCTAAGGTCATGTTTATTCCATTAACAATTTCACAGTACTCACCACGGTAATTTTCAGGATTGCCGCGAACATCCAGATTTCCTTCAATAAAGGCTTCTGTCATTGCCTTTACTTCCGATACAAGTTCCTTTATAGAATTTGAAACCTTCAGCATACTTTTGGAGAATACATCTTTATCTGAACTGATTTTTATGTCGGTACTAAAATCACCGTTTGCTATTTTTTCTGCTGCAAGGGATTTTTCTTGCAAATTTGAAACAATATTTTGCATTGCCCAGGACAATTTGCCTATTTCATCTTTATGCTTAAGGTAATTTTTTGGAATATCCACATCAAGATCACCTAATGCCAGCCTATCCAAATTTTCCGATATACATAATATAGGTTTGGATATTCTTCTTGATAAGAAAAAACCTGCTAATGTAGATAATATTATTATAAGAATTTCGACTACCATTATTATAACACCTGTCATCATCAGTGAGGCCGATAATTCACTCTCTTCAGCTGCAATCACCACTATCCATTTTGTCTTATCAACTATTGAGTAAGCCCCCACCATTTTTTGGCCATCATATTCATAAGTGATTTTGGATGATTGTACATTTTCACCTTTTTGAAGTCTTTCAACAATATCAGAAACTTCTTTTATATCATTTGGCTTTCCTAATTTATTAAAATCAGTCGAATACACATAATTTCCATATACATCGATTATAAAAGTAGTACTTGAGTTTGCATTGTTGATTTTGGTATTTAGTATGTTATCGGCCAGAAATTCTACATACAACGGGATGCCGATAAAACCGATTATACTGTTTTTGCTAGGCTCAATAACAGGACTTGTATACATGATGACGGGTTTGCCTGATATATCTGAAATCAATGTTTTGCTAATTTGTACTTTTCCTGTTGACAATGTACTTGCTGCATAGTCTTTATCGCTAAAGCTCTTACCTAGAAGACTCGGGTCTGAATTGGCAACAACAACGGCATTTTTATCAAAAATGGATATGTATTCAAATATGGGGTTATCTTTAACATACTTGGCAAGTTGTTCGTTAATGGACTTAATGTCATTGGGCTGAAGCTTTCCTGATAATACCTTTAGTAAACTTTCTTGCGCCATAAAAATTTCTGCTCGCATTTCTTCTTTTTCCATACGCTCAGTAATTACATTTTTTTCTTTCTCAACTAGTAGAAGTGTTGATGTTTCTGTTTGACTGTCCATTGTACTGCTAAAATTGAAATGTGTAACCATACCTAATATCATAAGTGATACAAAAGATATTGCTGCAATGGTTAGTGTAAACTTGCTCTGGATTTTCATAGTATTCTTCCTTTCATTTTATTTTTAAATACAATAATTGAAATGTTTGTAAAAATATTGCTTAAAAAATTTTTTTAAATAAAAAGTGCCTGAGCTTTTTTGAAGAAAATGAAAAAATTATACAAGTTTTATGGAAACAAAAAACTAAAAATACATAAAGACTAGCTTTGTAGGAAAATGTTGAAATTGAAAATGTTTCTTTAGAATTATGAAGTATATCCAAGCTGCTTTTCCTTATAATTATACAGCATGAAAAATATTATGTCAACTTATATTGATGTGATCATACTTGCTCATTTGACCTGGTAATACTGCAGTTCCACAATTTGAGAACAAAAATCAAGGACTTCAAAATTGAAGCCCTATCATTTTTTGGTCTTTTTGTTTTTTATCCGGGAAAACAAAAGAGAACCGTTCAATAACGATAATTAATTTAATTATATAGTATTTGTAGTAAAATAGTCAAGTGATATTGCCAACTTAGTTAATTTTTTTATTAATTGAAACTTTACAATTTGGATATATTATGTTAAAATATCACTTGCGGTTATCAACCATCTGCTCGGTTGTTGGAAGACTCCGACCAATTACCTGGCTGATGGCGATTATATGATAGGAGGAAATAAAATGTTAAAAGAAAAGAAAGCAGAAATTATCAATCAATTTAAACGCAGTGAGAACGATACAGGATCTCCGGAAGTACAGATTGCGATTCTTACAGAGAGAATCAACCATCTTACAGAGCATCTTAGAATTCATAAGAAGGACCATCACTCAAGAAGAGGATTGTTCAAAATGATAGGTGCTAGAAGAGGTCTTTTGGATTATCTTCAAGATAACGACATCGAAAGGTATCGTGCAATTATCGAAAAATTGTCAATAAGAAAATAATGATAATGAGCGGAGAAGCCGCTCATTATTTCATTGTCCGAAAGTGCCGATTTATGAAAATCAGCTATGCTAAATAATAACTTAAATAATTAAAATGTTAAAGTTAAAAAATAATATTGGTTAATGCTATATAAGTTTAAAAGATTAATTGTATTTTAAAAAATATAAAAATAAAAGAGAAAAGCTTCAGACGGTAGAAGGTAGATTGTGTGCCAAATACGGAAATGTCTTTATTTGACATAGAATCTACATGCTACAGTCTGTGGTTTTTACTAAAGGAGGAATATTAATGCAAAATATTTTTACTATGGATTTGGCAGGTAGAAAACTTGTAATTGAAACAGGAGTTATGGCACAGTTTGCAAATGGTGCTGCACTGGTAAGGTATGGTGATACTGTTGTTCTTTCAACAGCAACTGCATCTCAGAAGCCAAGGGAAGGTATAGACTTTTTCCCGTTAAGTGTTGATTATGAGGAAAGACTTTATGCTGTAGGTAAAATTCCCGGAGGGTTCATAAAAAGGGAAGGAAAGCCGTCTGAAAAAGCAATACTTACATCAAGGGTTATAGACAGGCCTATAAGACCGCTTTTTCCTAAAGATTTAAGAAACGATGTATCGGTTGTAAATACAGTTTTGTCTGTGGACCAGGACAACTCACCTGAGATTGCGGCTATGATAGGAACATCTATTGCTTTGAGTATATCGGATATTCCTTTTAATGGCCCTATTGGCGGTGTTGTGTTGGGTTTGGTTGATGATGAAGTCATAATAAACCCAAATACAGAGCAAAGAGAAAAGAGCCAGATGTATGTTACTCTTGCAGGAACTAAAGAAAAGGTTACAATGATTGAGGCCGGTGCCAACGAAGTTTCTGAAGAAATTATGCTGAAGGCCATTAGGATTGGGCATGAAGAGATAAAAAATATCGTAACATTTATTGAAAGCATAGTTGAAAAGATTGGAAAGCCTAAGTTTGAATATATATCAGCCGAAGCACCTCAGGAAGTATATGAAGCAGTTTATGAAATAGGTTACCATAAGATGAGAGAGGCAGTATTGACAGATGACAAGTCAGTCAGGGATGAAAATGTCACAGCACTTACTGAAGAGATACTCGCTGAGCTTGCTGAGAAATTTCCTGAAATGGAGGCTGCCATAAAAGAATCGGTTTACAAGCTTCAGAAAAAGGTTGTTAGAGAATATATTTTAAAAGAAGGAAAAAGGGTGGATGGCAGAAGATTAGACGAGATAAGGCCATTATCAGCTCAGGTCGGCATACTGCCAAGGACCCATGGATCGGGACTTTTCCAGAGAGGACAAACCCAGGTGCTCACAATAGTAACACTTGGAGCTATGGGTGAAGTTCAAATGCTTGATGGAATTGAGCTTGATGAGACAAAAAGATATATGCATCACTATAATTTCCCGGGATATTCTGTTGGAGAAGCAAAACCTACGAGAGGACCAGGAAGAAGAGAAATAGGCCATGGAGCTCTTGCTGAGAGGGCTTTAGAGCCGGTTATTCCAAATGATGTTGATTTCCCATATGCCATAAGATTGGTTTCAGAAGTTCTTATGTCAAACGGTTCAACATCACAGGGAAGTGTATGCGGAAGTACTTTGGCACTTATGGATGCAGGAGTACCTATTAAGAGCCCTGTAGCAGGTATATCTGCAGGTCTTGTAATTGATGAAGAAAATCCCGATAACTTTGTGACATTTATGGATATTCAAGGTATTGAAGATTTCTTTGGAGATATGGACTTTAAAGTTGCAGGTACTAAAAAAGGTATAACTGCAATACAAATGGATATAAAGGTTGACGGTTTGACTGAGGAAATTATAAAGCAGGCTTTCGAGCTTACAAGAAAAGGACGTTTGCAGATAATAGATGATGTAATTCTAAAGGCTATTCCGGAGCCTAGGAAAGAGCTTTCCCAATTTGCACCTAAGATACTTACAACCAGCATAGATCCCGATAAGATAAGAGAAGTTATCGGACCTGGCGGAAAGATGATAAACAAGATAATAGCAGAAACAGGTGTTAAGATTGATATTGAAGATGACGGTAAGGTATATGTATCATGTTCCGATATCAATGCTGGAAGAAAGGCTATAAGTATAATAGAAGGTATCGGAAGAGATGTTGAGCCCGGTCAGATATTTATGGGTAAGGTCATGAGGATTATGCCTTTTGGTGCATTTGTTGAATTCCTGCCTGGAAAAGAAGGTCTTGTGCATATTTCCAAGCTGGATGCAAAGAGAGTCGATAAGGTTGAGGATATAGTAAAAATAGGCGATGAGATTATGGTAAAGGTTATGGAAATAGATAAACAGGGAAGGATTAACTTATCAAGGAAGGATGCTATGGCTGATACCGCATCAAAGGAATAAAAGCTTATAGCAGGCTCTTAATTTATAAAGATATAGTTTAGTATTAACATAAACTATGTGGCCGGAGGTATTATGTTCAAGAGAACAATACTTGAAAATGGGGTTAGAATAGTATGTGAAAAGATTCCTTACGTCAGGTCTGTTTCAATAGGTATATGGGTTGGAACAGGCTCTAGAAATGAAAATAAGGATAATAACGGTATTTCACACTTTATTGAGCATATGCTCTTTAAAGGTACAGATACCAGAAGTGCCAAGGATATTGCAGAAAGTATCGATAACATTGGCGGGCAGTTAAATGCCTTTACAGGGAAAGAGTGTACATGTTATTATGCCAAGACCCTTGATACACATATAGGTATAGCCTTAGATGTATTAACTGATATGTTTTTCAATTCCAAGTTCCAACAAAAAGACATTGAGGTGGAAAGAAAGGTTATAATGGAAGAAATAGGCATGTACCAGGATTCTCCGGAAGAGCTTGTTCATGATGTTTTATCTGAGACAATCTGGCAAGATGATACTTTGGGGTATCCTATTTTGGGAACTCAGGAAAGTCTTAAGGGTATAACTCGCCAGAACATGGTGGATTATATAGATGAAAACTATACAGCAGCTAATTCGGTAATTTCAGTGGCCGGCAATTATGATGATGATGCCCTAATGGCCATGATTAATGAAAGGTTTTCAAAATGGAACAAAGTAAATACAAACATTAATGAATATACTGCTGCAAAATTTAAACCGAATTCCATATATATGGAAAAAGATACTGAGCAGGTCCATATGTGTATTGGATTTAACGGCATCAGTCACGGAAAAGATGAAATATACACTTTACTGGCAGTTAACAACATATTTGGAGGCGGGATGAGTTCAAGGCTTTTTCAGAAGATTAGAGAAGAGAAGGGTCTTGTATATTCCATTTATTCATACCCTGCATCATATAAAAATAATGGACTTTATACCATTTATGCCGGAATGAATCCTGAGCATATGGAAAAGGTAGTTGAGCTTGTTATGGCAGAAATTAAAGAGCTCAAGAAAAACGGTATAAGTAAAGAGGATTTGGAAAAATCCAAGGAACAATTAAAGGGTAACTATATATTGGGCCTAGAAAGCACCAGCAGCAGAATGAACAGCATAGGAAAATCGGAATTAATGCTTGGAAGGATATATTCACCGGATCAGATTTTAAAGAAGATTGATGACATCAGCATTGAAAATGCCATAGAGATCATCGACCAGATATTTGATTTCGATTTAATGGGTTTTTCGGTTGTGGGAAGCTTCAAGAACAAAATAGAATTGAAGAACTATATATAAGAATTTTTGATGAAGTTAACGAATAATTTAAATTAAGTCCCGTAAGTCTTTTAAATGACAAGGCTTAGGGACTTTAATTTAGTGGAGAGAATATTGAAGAATATTGAATATTAATTGGGGGATTAAAATGAAAACGGGAATTAAGATTGTAAACATAATAACAATAATGTCAGTACTCTTATCGGTAATATTTACAAATACAACTGTCGGAAGTGCGGCTAAAGGTGATGATTCCGGCTTTATAAAGGTTGCAGGTGCTATTGGACTGAAATCCGATGGTTCTATATGGTCAATACCTCAGGATGATGGGCAGAAGTATGCTAAGATTTCGGACGGATATATGGATATCGATACAGATAGAATGGAAAGTTCCTACATAGCATTAAAAAAAGATGGTACTGTTTGGGTTTGGGGAAAGAACACAATGGGACAGTTTGCCGAAAACACTCTTAAGGAAAGCGATAAGCCCATAAAGATTATGGATAACGTTATGGCCATTTCCGGCCTGTCCGCTTTGAAAAAAGACGGTTCCGTATGGGTGTGGGGAGGAAGAGTATTTCTTGAGAAAGAGTCAAAGGTTAATAAGCCCATGTTCCTGTATGGAGGCGTGAAATCAATAGCTTATGGAAGCAATTGCATTTATATTATTGATAAAAAATCAACTTTATATGGAATAAGGAATTATTACAACGGATATGACATGGGTAAAGGTGTTAATAAGATTAAAATTGCCGATAATGTTAAATTCGTTACGAATAACCATTATATAACAAATGACAATAATCTGTGGAAGATATATATTACCGAAAATGAAGAGGATGAAGATTCGGAAACATCAAGCTATAGTTATTCATTTATTCCAAAGCTGATATTAACAAATGTTGTGTATGCAAACTCCAATAATGATTCAGGCTCTATGAACCAGAGCGGCACCAGTTGTGCAATAAAGGCGGACGGCAGCTTATGGGTGTGGGATATGGATTATATGATTTACGGTAGCAAGTTAAATACCGTACTGCCCCAAAAATTAATGACAGGTGTAAAATATGCAAAATGCGGTTATAAAAATATACAAATAATTAAAAATGACGGTACCATTTCTGTTTGCGGTACAAAGTTACCTAAAAGCACTTACTCGATGCCTGCAGTGTTATCGAAAGACGTATCCAAAGTGTATGATGATTTTTCAATGATACTTAAAAAAGATGACACATTAATGTGGATTCCTTCAAAATTTAACAACCAAAGAAATGATGTAATTGTAAAAAATGCTTCGAAAAATGTTATATGGAATTCAAACGGTGCAATAATAAATAGACCTGATGGGGAAAAATGGGAATTCATATTCGATAATGAGAGCGGTACTTATCGCATAAGTAGATATGATTTTGATTGTAAGATGAAATCCGACAGAATATATGTAAAGGATGACAATACTGTTTGGAGAGTGGATTATAATATATATGGCGATACTGTGCATAACAAAATTAACATAGACGGATCTAAAATAAAAAAGATTTATACAAACTACAGTAATAACATTTACATGATATACAATGATGATACTTTATGGATCAGTGTCGGAAGACCTGTTGAAACAAAAGAAGGAGACACTGTCAATTATCAGCCTCCTGTAAAACTTCTGGATAATGTAAAAGAATTGGAGTTTCATGAACATAATATATTTGTAATAACCAACGACGGGGTTTTATATGGTTGTCCTTCCGACTACTATGTTCAGGATGTAAAAGCAAAAGATTTTATGAAGATTATGGATGGAGTAGAAAAATTTGATAGTAAAACAAAGATGTTTGATGTTATAAAAAAAGACAAATCACATTGGAATTTAAGCAGTGAGGCTCTAGAACTAAGCGAAAACAATGAGGAATTCCAAAATGCAATTTTGCAAAACGCTTATAAGGATATTGACAATATTGAGGGCTTTTTAAGCTATGAACAGGATTTCTATATAACTGCTAACAGTGAGCTTTGGGTAAGAGGATATGGAGATGATGCTTTTACAAGCTATTTCGGTGAAGAAATCAAATTGAATTTCTCTAAAGTAATGGATAATGTAGTTTATGCAGAACATGATAATGGCAGGGGATTGGCCATATGCAAAGATGGTTCGTTGTGGGAATATGGACCTGTAATAATTCAAGAAATTGGAGAGGACCTAATAATAATAAACGAAGATATCAAGCCCCGTAAAATTATGGACAATGTTAAGGAGGCTCATATAAAAAAGGGTGTTTGTGCTGCACTAAAAAAAGACGGAAGCCTTTATACATGGGGGTATAACGTATCGGGGCAGGTGGGCAATGGAACAACTGAATTTTCAGAAAAGCCCCAAAAGATACTTGATAATGTGGAAAAGTTTTTAATATATCAATACGGCATATATGCATTAAATAAGAGTGGTACACTTTTTGGTTGGGGAGCCGGATTTCATCCTATGGATACAAAGCCATTTGTGGACAATCCCATAAGGATTGCTTCTTCGGACAGTAAAATATTGCATAACAACTATGAAGCAGTTGGATTGGAAGAGAATATACCAATTCAGGTGAAGATTAATGATCCGTCTTTCGACAAAGAAGTCAGACTGATTATAGAAAACGGACACGAGATAATACTTGATAAAACAAATTCTGGAAACTTTGCAGGATTGATTCCCGGCATCAATAAAACAGGCGTATTAAAGTATTACATAATGGCATCGGATGGTAAAGGCAACAGTATAAAATCAGATGGATACCAAGTCCAAATAATATCAAATGAAAGAGTAATAGCCGACATAAATAATGGAGAGTTTGTACAATCTGACATGGAAGTTATTATTGACGGAAAAGGGATGGATTCAGGTTTCAGGCCTTTAATAAAGAGTGGCAGAACATTAGTGCCTGTGCGGGCTTTGGCAGAAGCATTGAAAGCAGATGTAAATTGGGACGGTGAGACTCAGAGCGTAAATATAAGTAAAAGCGGAAAAAATATGGTTTTTAAAATCGGAAGCAGGGAAGTGGCTGTTAATAATGAAAAAGTAAGTATTGATGTTCCAGCAATAATAGTTAATGCACAAACTCTACTGCCGTTAAGAGCTGTTTGTGAGCTGTTGGGTGCAGACGTTGCCATAGATGCGGAAAATGAAAAAATAATTATAAAATCGGTTAGGTAAATATTTCGTAAAACAAAGTTGACACTATGTAACTGCAATGATATAATAAAGTCAGAAATGTGTATATCCGGGTTTACGGAAATTGCACATGATAAAATCAATTGATTTTACTTTTATTATTACATTAAATGCTGTTAGTCTTACATTTTTCTTCTGTTAAATGTAAGACTAATAGCGTATTAATAGTATAGGAGGTATTACTATGATTCCTAAAAAGTTAGTTGCATTTGTGTTAACATTAGTGTACATATCAGTTTTAGCATTTTCTTATTCACCTGTCGGCTTTGTCGGTAAAAGCCATGCGGTAGCGTTATACCCCAATGATGGGGCAATGGTTCTTGCACCAACGCCAACACCCACACCATCTGCCGAAACAATTATTGATAATTATACTAACATGAAAAAGGGAGAATGGGATTTAGAAAAATTTGGTTATGGCGGTTCCTGCTATTCTACTACCAAAATAGGAAGTACCTACATGTGGGAGTTTAAGGTTCCGGTTGATGCGTATTATCAAATTAAAGCGTTAATTCCGGAAGGTGTTGAAAACGGATTGGTAAAATACACTGTTTTTTGTGATGGCCAATATGTTGATAGCTTTTATAATGTAAATTCAAAAGGGAATATTACATTAAAGAAGGATTACGGTGAATTCATGGAGTTTAGGAAGGGCAGTGTTGTTAATGTAGTTTTAAGGGCTGTGACTGATCAAAAATGTTATGCTGATGCCATGTCCTTTAAAAGGCTGGAATACTTACCGACTCCAATTCCAACAGTGCCTGCAGGGTATTCAATACCAATAATGGTTAAAGCTGAAAAATTAAAGTCTTATGGAACTGTAAAGGAAAACGGATATTTAAGTTCATTTGATGATGGAGATTATATGGTGGTAGAAGATGTTTTGTTTAGTGGTTTTTCCGGCTATGACAGTTTGAATATCTTTTCTTTAAATGTAGCTGTTGCAGCAGCAGAGGGTAAGACAGGAAGCCTTGAGATAAGGATGGACGGTTTGGATGGAGCTCTTATTGGCACAGTTGATTTAAAAGATACCGGAGACGGATTGACAAGCTTTAGCGAACAGGCATTTCGGTTAAATCGTGTAGATGCCGGCTTTTCGAAAAGGGATATTTATATCATCTACAGAGGGGAAGGAACTATAAATGTTGACTGGGTTAAGTTCTCGCAAAGTAAAAAGACTGAGCCTGGCCAGAGTGAATTACTTGAAGAGAAGCCTTCTATTTATAAGATTTGCGGTTATGTTAAAGCAGGTTTTGATTCGGAAAATTCCATGGTTAATGAGGGATTCAAAATAGAAAAACCAAATTCGGGAATAATTGCAATTACTGATTCAAATGGTTATTTTGAGGCCGATGTACATGATGTTTTACCGACATCGTTGAAAATTTGGAAAGATGGATATCTCGACAGAATAGTGCATATCGAAGTTTACGGTAAAACGGTTATTTCAACAGAGGATAAACCTATTGAAATGTGGCCGGGCGATATTATAAAGGACAAAGCAATCAATATGATGGATGTTATTGATATGGCTAAAGCCTTTAACTGCACAACCGGTGATGAGCTTTACAGTACTGTGAGAGATTTTAATTTGGATGAAGTAATAAATATAGCAGATATTGTCATAGTTGCTCAGTATTTTGGTAAAACAACCAATGATTATTAAAATTAAGTAAATATATTAAATAAAAAACAAATGCACCAATGCCAATGGTGTATTTGTTTTTTTGTGGGTTTTTATAGGTTTTGTTATGTCAATGTACAAGCACTTAAACCCTTTAAGTCACATAACATATACTAGTCACCATAATACCTCAGGGGGATAAAAATGGGTAATATAAAATTTACCGTTATCGGAGGAGATATAAGAAGCATTAAACTTGCTAATTTTATTGCACAAGATGGTTACAAGGTTGACATATATGGTTTTAACAATGCGAGTTTTGATACGGGTTTGCCGGAAAGTCCGGATATGAATACAGCTGTTAGCGAAGCAGACATTGTTATAGGTCCTCTTCCTTGTTCTAATGATAATGAAACTATCAATGCACCCTTTCATCAAGGAAAAATATACATAAATGAAATATTCCAGACTATGAAAAAAAACCAAATATTCATTGCTGGAAGAGTGAGTAAGAAAATACAGCAGCTGGCACAACTCTATGATGTTAATACCGTTGACATACTAGAGAGGGAGGATATGGCTGTTCTAAATGCTATACCTACAGCTGAGGGGGCCATACAGATTGCCATGGAGGAAATGGCTATAACTCTCCATGACAGTAAGTGCCTTATACTTGGGTTTGGCAGGATCGGTAAAATACTCGCAAAAATGCTTTCTGCACTTGGAGCAGAAGTATATGTTGAGGCAAGAAAGTTCTCGGATATAGCATGGATCAAAAGCTATGGATATAAACCCGTATTATTGGATAACATCGATAGTATTATTCCTCAAGCGGATGCTATTTTTAATACAATTCCGAGTATTATATTGGATGAAAGTAAATTGAAGCTTTTAAATAAAGACTGTTTAATAATAGATTTAGCCTCTAAGCCTGGGGGAGTAGACTTTGACAAGGCAAAGGAATTAGGAGTAAAAGCGATTTGGGCTCTTTCACTTCCCGGTAAGGTTGCTCCTATTACTGCTGCTAAATTTATAAAAGAGACTGTTTTTAATATTATAGGCGAGTTGGGGGTATAGTATATGTTACTTCAAGGGTTAAAGATCGGCCTTGCAATGACAGGGTCTTTTTGTACAATTGGGAAAATTGTTCCTGAAGTTGAAAAGTTGGTTTCGGAAGGTGCGGAGGTTTTTCCCATATTATCTAGCATTGTTGATGAGACTGATACCAGATTCGGTACGGCTCAGGATCTCAAAGACAAATTAAAGAAAATTACAGGCAAGGATCCTATGACAACCATTAAAGAGGTTGAACCCATAGGTCCAAAGGGCTATTTGGATGTTTTGGTTATTGCTCCGTGTACAGGGAATACACAATAAGTGCAAAAAATCTTAATTCTATACATTGATTTACTATTTTTTATTTATATAAAAATAAATATTGACAATACCACACATAAAGTATTATAATGATAATAACAAATTGATAATATCAATACTACGATTTCGATAAAGGTGATGCCTATGGGTAAAGATAATGTGTTGGATAAGCAAGGAATTACGGAAGAACAATTTTTAAAAAACTATGATGCTTCAAAATATGAGAGACCGTCAGTTACCGTTGATATGCTTGTTTTTACAGTTACTGACGAGGAAAAGAAGAACTACAGAAAGTTGCCGGAGAAGGTTTTAAGGCTTTTGATGATAAAGAGGGGAGAGCATCCTTTTATAGGTCAATGGGCACTCCCCGGAGGATTTGTCAAAATGGATGAGAGTATTGATGAAGGAGCCTTGAGGGAACTTAAAGAAGAGACCAACATTGACAATATATATATGGAGCAATTATATACATGGGGAGATGTGGGAAGAGACCCCAGGACCAGGGTTATAAGTGTTTCATATATGTCGCTGATAGACAGCAAGTCCTTTGATATAAAGGCAAATGATGATGCCGATGAAGCTAAGTGGTTTACAGTCAAAAGCAAAATAATTAAAGAAGAAAAGACACCGACCGATAAGGGATACATGCTTTTAAGACTTAATGAATTAAAACTTAAAAGTGACGAAGAAACACTGACTGCTGTTGTAAAAAATGTTATAACAGTGGAGGGAAAAATAAAAAAGGTAGAGAGTGAAGTAATAGAATCCCAGGGAATAGCATTTGATCATCCGAAAATAATTCAATATGCATTAGAAAGGCTCAGAAACAAAATAGAATACACCGATATAGCATTTAACCTAATGCCTGAAAAATTCACGTTGACTGAGCTACAGCAAGTTTATGAGGTAATATTGGACACGGAGCTCCTTAAAGCCAACTTCAGGAGAAAAATATCCGATATGGTTATAGAGACTGACGAGTATACTAAGGATGCAGGCCACAGGCCTTCAAAGCTTTTTAAATTTAATCCCGATTGGACGGGGAGACTATAGTTTGATACATGAATATAAAGGATTGTAACTGGAAATTACCTTTTAAAATTCATTATGCGAGAGGAAGGAGAGATTTATTATGAAAAATATAAATAAAGAAGATTTTATAAAAAGAAGCACAGTGACTTTAGGAGAGATATTTGAAATGCTTGAAAAAGCTCCTGTTATGAGCTTCAAAGATCTTAATAATGAAAAAACAGCACTTGTCATAGTGGATATGATAAACGGCTTTGCCAGAGAGGGTGCTTTAAAAAGCCCAAGAGTTGAGGCTATTATACCTGAGATTGAGCAAATGTCGAAAGCTTGTGATGAAATTGGGATAAAGAAGATTGCATTTGCAGACTGCCATACCGATGAATCCCCTGAGTTTGGAGCATATCCGGTTCACTGCATGGCAGGAACCAGCGAAGGGGAAATAGTAGATGAGCTTAAGGCAATAGGTGGATATAAGTTAATTCCAAAGAATTCAACCAATGGATTTATTGAAACGGAATTCCAGAATTGGCTCATGGAAAATAAAGACATAGATACATTTGTTGTTACAGGTGATTGTACTGATATATGCGTTCAACAGTTTGCTACCACATTAAAGACATGGTTTAACAAGCAAAACAAAAAGTCCAGAGTTATAGTTCCTTTAAATGCAGTACAAACATACGACTTTGGTATGCATAACGGTGATTTGATGCATGTAATGGCACTTTACAATATGTCTATAAATGGGGTAGAAATTGTAGGAGGTATAGAATAATGAATAAATTGAATTTGACGATGCTTACTGATTTTTATGAGCTGACTATGGCCAACGGCTATTTTGAAAACTGCATGAAGGATGAATATACATACTTCGATATGTTTTTCAGGAAGATACCCGATAATGGCGGCTTTGCCATAATGGCCGGAGTACAGCAGCTAATCGAGTATATAAAAAATATCAAGTTTGAAGACTCGGATATTGAGTACTTAAGGAGTAAAAACATTTTTAACGAACAATTTTTGGAGTATCTCAAAAACTTTAAATTCACCTGTGATATCTGGGCTATCCCTGAAGGAACGCCAATATTTCCTAATGAACCTATTATAGTGGTAAGAGGTCCTGTAATAGAAGCACAATTTATTGAGACAATGATACTTTTAACAATAAACCATCAGAGCCTGATTGCCACAAAGGCTAACAGAATTGTAAGAGCTGCCGGAGGAAGAGACGTTATGGAGTTCGGTTCACGAAGAGCACAGGGCTACGACGGTGCAATATATGGAGCAAGGGCTGCCTATATCGGTGGATGCGTGGGTACGGCATGTACTATATGTGATAGTGAATTCGGTATTCCTGCAATAGGAACCATGGCACACAGCTGGATTCAGATGTTTCCAAGCGAGCTTGAGGCTTTCAGGGCTTATGCAAGGACTTACCCCGACAGTTGTACTTTGCTTGTTGATACATACAATGTGCTTAAGTCGGGTGTACCCAATGCAATAAAGGTATTTAATGAAGAAATTGTTCCTAAGGGATTCAGGCCAAAAGGTATAAGGATAGATTCCGGTGATATAACATACTTGTCAAAAGCAGCAAGAAAGATGCTGGATGAAGCGGGTTTTGAGGATTGCAAAATTGTCGCGTCAAATTCCCTTGATGAGTATATCATCAGAGATATTTTAATTCAGGGAGCACAGGTGGATTTGTTCGGTGTGGGCGAAAGGCTTATAACTTCAAAATCTGAGCCTGTATTTGGAGGTGTTTATAAGCTTGTTGCCGTGGAAGAAAATGGTAAAATAACGCCGAAGATAAAGATAAGCGAAAATGTAGGCAAGATCACCAATCCAGGATTTAAACAGACATGGAGGCTTTATGACAGGGCAACCGGAAAAGCAATAGCTGATGTATTGACAGAGTTTGACGAAATAATTGATGAAAACAAGCCTTATGAATTATTTGACCCCGAGTACACATGGAAGCGAAAGACGGTTACCGATTTTGAAGCAAAAAGGCTTCTTACCAAGATATTCGATAAAGGCGAATGTGTCTATGAAAGCCCTAGCCTTAAAGATATCAGAGATTATTGCAAAGAACAGGTTGATACATTGTGGGATGAAGTAAAGAGGTTTGAAAACCCTCACAAATATTATGTTGATTTATCTCTATCAGTATGGGAGACAAGGGAAAAGCTTCTTAAGGAGTTTTCGGTTTAATCACCGGCTTTTGTCCCTCAATGCAATAGGGTTGAGAAAGAAGGTATAATAAATGAACTATGTTGGATTAAGTAAAGAAATATCATATGCTTTAAGACATGCACCATGGGAGTATGAACTTGAGCTGGATGAAAACGGATTTGTAGATGTACAGCAGCTTATTGACTCGTTAAGAGAAAATAAAAAATGGCAGTTTGTGACCATTGATGATATTTTGAAGTCTATGGAGTTATCGGATAAAAAGCGGTTTGAAATAAAGGATGGAAAGATTAGGGCTCTTTATGGACACTCAATACCTCAAAAATTAAAAAAGGAACCTAAGGAACCTCCTGAAATATTATATCATGGAACTGCAAGAAGGTTTGTGGACTCCATAATGAAAACAGGATTGCTGCCAAGAGGAAGACAGTATGTTCATCTGTCATCCGATACAGATACTGCATCCCTTGTGGGAAAGAGAAGAGATTCTGCACCGGTGATTTTAAAGATATATGCTAAAAAGGCATGGAATGACGGAGTTAAATTTTACCACGGTAATGAAACCATCTGGCTTGCAGAAAGTGTTGACAGTAAATATATAGAGGTTTAATGTATAAAAAAGGTACCTCAGTACAAACAGGTACCTTTTTTTTGATATTTCAAAAAAGCTTTGCTTTAATATAAAACCATGTGTTATAATTATGGCGGTATTATTTTTACGGATAGTATTTCATATTAAAATGTTTTGAATTATATATTTTGTGGTATCAATACCGTGAAAAAGCAATTTGGAATGTTGAAAATATAAATTATATTTCAGTCATTGCTTTAGTAGTATTTGATGTGTGTCTCAATGCAGAGAACCTTTATTTGAGGTTTTTTTTAATGTCTTACAAGTTTTAACGGTATATATTTCTTTTTGTTTGTGTCCGAGAAATTTCGGTGTATTCTATACTACGATTTCTAATGACAATTATGAGGATTGAAATTACTATCCTTTGTAATCCTAGCATTACTATGCATTACAATACAATATCAAGAAAGGGTGGCGAAATATGAAGGTTAACATTACTGAAACAGTGTTAAGGGATGCCAATCAATCTCTAATAGCTACAAGAATGCCTTTCAGTGATTTTGAAGGTATTCTTGAAAAAATGGATGAGGTTGGATATCACTCTATTGAGTGCTGGGGTGGAGCAACTTTTGACTCATGCCTCAGGTATCTTAGCGAGGACCCCTGGGAGAGACTGAGAAAGATTAAGTCCAAGCTCAAGAAAACAAAGCTTCAAATGCTTTTGAGAGGACAGAACATTTTAGGATATAAGCACTATCCTGATGATGTTGTAAGAAAGTTTGTATCCCATTCAATTAAAAACGGAATGGATATACTAAGGATTTTTGATGCATTAAATGACTTCAGGAACATTGAAGTAGCTGTTGATGAAACATTAAAGTGCGGCGGTCATGCTCAGGGCACAATTTGTTACACAACCAGCCCGATTCATAACCTGGAGAACTATGCACAGCTTGGTAAACAACTAGAAGGTATGGGAGTAAACTCTATATGCATTAAGGATATGGCTGGGATAATGGGACCTCAAGAAGCCTATGATCTTGTTAAAGCATTAAAAAGCAAGGTAAAGGTACCGATTTTCCTCCATACACATTCTACAACAGGCCTTGGCCCAATTACTTATATAAAAGCTATCGAAGCAGGTTGTGACGGTATTGACACCGCTATATCAACTTTTTCAGGCGGTACATCCCAGCCGTCTACTGAGACATTGAACTATGCATTGAATCAAATGGGATATAAGACAGGTTTAAATACTGATTTGTTAAAGCAAATCAATGATTTCTTCAAACCCATTAAGGATAAATTCATTTCTTCCGGAACTCTCGATCCATATGTTCTTGGAACAGAAACAGATGCTTTAGTTTACCAGATACCTGGCGGAATGCTGTCAAATCTTATAGCACAGTTAAAGCAGCAAAATGCTTTGGATAAATTGGATGAGGTGTTACAGGAAACACCAAGAGTAAGAAAAGACCTGGGTTATCCACCGCTTGTTACACCAATGAGCCAGATGGTAGGTGTGCAGGCAGCTACAAATGTGCTTCTCGGCGAAAGATATAAGGCGATATCCAAGGAAGTTAAATCGTATTTAAGAGGTGAATACGGTAAAGCACCGGGGGAAATAGATCAGGAGCTTGTAAAGAAAGTATTGGGGGATGAAAAGCCAATAACCAAAAGATTTGCAGATACATTGGCACCTGAGTTTGACAAAACGAAGAAAGAACTCGGCAGTATGTGCAAAACAGATGAAGATGTGCTCTCATATATACTTTTCCCACAGATTGCAGAAAAATTCTTTAAGGAAAGAGAAGAAAAAACTGCAACCAAGGTTTCTTATTCTATTATGAAAGTATAAAGGGTGGTGAGTAAATGAGTTTAATAGATAGTTTGCTGCTCTCGGTTTTTGGAATGCTTGTCGTATTTGTAGTTCTAGTAGCATTAATCTTTTTTGTTAAGATTCAGTCCGCTGTTGCAAATGCTATTTCAAATAACGACAAAAAGACGGTAAAAGAAGAAATAAAAACACAGGAAGTTGTAAAGGAACAGGCTGCTGATGATGCAGGTTGGACTGCAGGAGAATTAAAGCTTATCGGTGTCGACGAAAAAACTGCAGCTATGATTATGGCTATTGTCAGCGATGAATCAAAAATACCTTTATCCGAACTTCAGTTTAAATCTATTCGTGCAGTAGAATAATGGATGGGAGTGTGAATAAATGAAATATATAGTAACCATTAATGGAAAGAATTATGAGGTTGAAGTTGAAAGGGGTCAGGCTACAATTGTGAAGACCACTGAAACAGCAGAAAAAGCATATGTGTCTCAGCCTGCACCGGCGGCATCTGCACAACCTGCACCTGCACCCGCACAGCCGGCAGCACCTGTTGTTTCAGGGGAGGGAAATCCAATTAAATCGCCGATGCCCGGTGTGATACTCGATGTGAGAGTGACAGCCGGTGCGACTGTTAAAAAGGGAGATATTCTATTTATACTTGAGGCTATGAAAATGGAAAATGAAATTGCTGCACCTGAAAATGGCATTATTACGGCTGTTCCAATTGCTAAAGGCACTTCTGTTTCCACAGGTGATGTTCTTGCATTATTGAAAACGTAAAGGAGGGGGAAAAAGTGTCTTTTTCATTTGTTGATACATTGGTTAAGATATGGAATGATTCAGGTTTTTCGTCTATGACAGTGCAGCAGGGTATTATGATACTGGTTGCATGTGTACTGGTATACCTGGCTATTGCAAAAAAGTTTGAGCCTTTGCTATTACTTCCTATAGCATTTGGTGTGTTATTGGCTAATTTACCTTTGGCCGGACTTATGACTCCTGAGGCAGATGGACAGACCGGAGGATTATTATATTATTTGTACATGGGTGTAAAAAAGGGAATTTATCCGTCCCTTATCTTCCTTGGTGTTGGTGCAATGACAGATTTTGGACCATTACTTGCCAGACCGTCCAGTTTATTGCTTGGAGCAGCAGCCCAGCTTGGTATTTATATTGCTTTTATAATAGCAATATTACTGGGATTTGCTCCGGAAGAAGCAGCATCCATAGGCATTATTGGAGGAGCAGACGGGCCTACGGCTATATTCCTTACTACAAAGCTGGCTCCGCACTTATTGCCTGCAATTGCTATTGCAGCATATTCGTATATGGCATTGATTCCTATGATTCAGCCACCTTTGATGAGGCTTCTTACCACTAAAAAGGAAAGAGAAATCAAAATGGAGCAGTTGAGGGAAGTATCTAAATTGGAAAAAATAATATTCCCTATTGCTGTAACTGTTCTTGTCGTTTTGTTGCTTCCGTCAGTTGCACCCCTTATCGGAATGCTTATGCTGGGAAATCTCTTCAGGGAGTCAGGTGTAGTTGAAAGACTATCAAACACTGTTCAGAATGCACTTATAAACATTGTAACCATATTCCTTGGTACTACAGTGGGAGCTACTGCAGTTGCAGAAAACTTTTTGAAGCCGTCAACTTTGAAAATAATTGCATTAGGCCTTATGGCATTTATGTTTAGCACAATAGGCGGATTACTTTTAGGTAAGCTTATGTGTTTTGTAACAAAAGGAAAGGTAAACCCTCTGATAGGTTCAGCAGGTGTGTCTGCCGTACCTATGGCAGCAAGGGTATCACAGGTTGAGGGACAAAAAGCAAATCCAGCGAACTTCCTTTTGATGCATGCAATGGGACCGAATGTTGCCGGAGTTATAGGTTCTGCAGTTGCTGCAGGTTTTCTCCTGGCGGTGTTTGGTTAAGGAATGATAAGTGATTAAAAAGTTATAAATATAAAAAAGATAACCGAATATGGTTATCTTTTTTATATTTAAGTGGGTTTAGGTTTTAAGATTTAGGTTTTAAGATTTAGAATTTAAGATTTAGAATTTATGATTTTGAATTTTAAATTTTGAATTTCAGGATTATTGAAGATATGTTGGAGTATGATATAATGATTTATACATATATTGTCAGGGAGGAAGGCTATGGATATAAGAGTACTGGGTAAAAGTGATCTGCCTTTGGCATCAAGCTTGGTTTGGAACGTGTTTAGCGAGTTTGTGGCACCCGGATATTCAGAGGAAGGTATTAAAACTTTTAGAAATTTTATACAGCCTGAGGAACTGGAAAAGTCTATTTTAAGTGGTCGATTTTTTATATTGGGTGCCTTTATAAATGGAGTACTTGCAGGTGTTTTAGCGATAAGGGATAATAACCATATTAGTTTGTTTTTTGTCGATAAAGCATTTCACGGTAAGGGTATTGGAAGAAAATTATTTAATGAGGCAGTTAGGATTTGTTTGGAAAAGGATCCTGAACTAAATGAGCTATCGGTAAATTCTTCACCATATGCCGTTAATATATATATTAAAATTGGATTTGAAAAAATAGGAGAAGAAACGGTTCGGGATGGAATTGCATACATACCTATGAAGATGGAAATTAAAAAGAGTGATAAAGATAATTTATACTATGAGAAAAGTAAGACATATTAAGAAAAATGAACTAAAAGACCTGCTTTTACTATATAAAGACTTGAATGAAGATGACCCTGAGCTAAAAATGGATGAGTCATTGGAAAAGTTATGGGATGAATTGTTGAAGGATCCTAGTCAGCATTATCTTGTAGTTGATGTAGGAGGTGTGTTGGTTGCATCTTGTGTTCTTGTTGTTCTAAAAAATCTTACAAGAGGAGCAAGGCCGTACGGGATAATTGAAAATGTTGTTACACATAAGGATTATCGCAGAAAAGGATACGGTACAATGCTGATAAAAAAAGCAATAGATATTGCAAAGGAAGAAAACTGCTACAAGGTCATGCTTATGTCGGGCAGAGGCGAAGATACCCTCAGGTTCTACGAGAAAGCAGGCTTCGAAAGAGGAAAAAAGACCGGCTTTATAATAAGGTTTGATTAACTAACCAAAAATTCTATTAAATTTTAAAATTATATTAAAATTTTTTAAATGCAAAGAAAACTGCACCTAATATACAGATAAATGATAAAAGGTAGTTTAATTTTAAGCTTTCTTTTAAGAAAAACACGGAAAAAAATCCAAAAACCACTAATGTTATGGCTTCTTGGACAATTTTAAGCTGTGCCGTATCAAAATTTTTTGATGCTATTCTGTTAGCCGGTATCATAAGGCAATATTCAAAAAATGCTATACCCCAGCTTATTAAAATTATAAAGAAAAGAGGTGTTGAATTATTTTTATATTTAAGGTTGCCGTACCAGGCAAATGTCATAAAAACATTTGAGGCAACTAAAAGAACAAAAGGCCAGTATTTACTTACAATTGACATCTTAAACTACTCCTTGGTTTACATAAGCTTTACACTGTGGTATTTCTATAAATACATTATTCTAGTATTTTTTGCACAATATCAATTATTGGCATTACATTATGTATACGAAATAGGCACAATAAAAATAATACCACAAAGTTTTTTGAGATTCAATACGTATGAGATTATGAGATTATGGCAATGAATACAAATGAAAGGGGAGCAGGTAAACATGAACAAATGTTTTGAAAAACAGTTATTTTGAATTTTAGCAGCTTGTATTATAATTGTTATGGCCATTACAAGTTATGGAGAAAATAAGAATTATAAGATAATAATTAATAAGAAAGAATTGATTACCAGCAGCCAGCCTTTTAATAGAGACGGAAGGATTTTTGTGCCAATGCGAGATATATGTGAGGCAATTGATGCAAAAGTTAATGATAAAGTTGTCACTTTGGATTCGCCCCCAAATATAAGGGATGGGAAGACATTTGTACCTGTTAGGTTTATAGCCAAGAATTTGTATTTTGATGTATATTGGCAAAGTGAAAGCAACTCTGTGATTTTAAATAGTTTTATATCTGATTGTTTTAGAGATTAAGAATCTGTGATTACTTTACTTAACAAATCATCAAATGACTTGTATGTTGCTGATAGTACACCAGACGGCTTATCAAGCTCTACATAAGCTTTTCTTTCAATGTCAAAGCAATACCAGCTTATATGACTGTCTCCCAAAAACATGTATTTTTTTTGATGTTCGTTTTCATACCATACTCTATTGGAATCAATATAGCCAATAACAATTTGATTATTATCCTCATTTGATATACTGTCATCAACTCCGTAAACAATAAAACCGTTGTATTCAAATCCGTTGATTGTACCTAAAAAATCAATATATTCTTTTGGCAATTCATAACCAAACTTTTGCTTAACTTCATCTTGAAACAACTTTAAATTTTCAGGAGAGCAACCATTGTTCAATTCTTCTTCAAATTCTGCCATTTCTTCCTTAAGTCCTTCGATTTTATCTTTCCACATAAATTCCATCCTCCATATTATTTAGTTTGTGGTGGGTATATAGCCCTTTTCCAGATTTTGCTCCTGTGGTTGATTTATTTGGCATATTGTTCACCAACTTTCTTTACTGCGAAACTTGTGGTAGATTCTTTCATATTTATTTTATCAAAGTGCTATTATTTTCAATAGGCATTAAAAAATTATCCCAATTATATAATAGAAAATAATTAATAATTAATAAATCATAAGCCCAATTTGAAAAGATCCAATAAGCATATTTAATAATATTTCCAAATGTTTTTATTGGTAATGAAAATAGCATGGTTCCACTACCATATTTAAGATTAACACATTCTCACATTTGTACAACAGCCTCTGCTGCTATCCTTTAATTGTAAGAATAGGCTCTACCCGTGCAACTACTTTTGCCAGCCCATTATCAACATGAGTCTGTATAATAGGAGTTATTTCCTTGTAGGAGTAAGGTGCCTCCGACTTAAGCTCGTCTTCCCACTTTTTTAAAATATCCGGTCTGCTCTTTATATCCGGCTTGTTTGGATCAATTGGTGTAATGACATTAAAACTGTTAATAAATTCTCTAAAAAGCTCATCACTTGCTTTCTTTGCTCTTCCACGTGAAAGACTTCTTCCTGCACCATGGCTTGAACTAAAGAGACTTTCTCTATTACCCAGACCTGCAAGAATAAAGCTTGAAGAACCCATTGAGCCGGGAATAAAAACAGGTTCACCGTAGTACTCAAAATTGGTTCCAGTCATTTGGCTCAGTCCTCTTGAGGGGCATGCTCCTTTCCTGTGAAGAAAGAAGGTCTTTCCGTCTATTTGCTCCTTCCATACCAGGTTGTGGGGAGAATCGTAGAGAAGCTTGAAGTCAAACTCTCCATTTATATCGTATAATGCTTTATAAACCATCAATCCTAAAAACAGCCTGTTGGCAAATGCAAAATTGGCTGCATTGGATAATATTGACCAGAACATGTTGTATTCGTTAAGATACTTTTCCGAATAGGGCAGAAGGTAAATATCATTGTCGGGAGATTTGATATTTTTAGGGTAAATTCCTTTTACCAACTGCTTAAAACTCATGCCGCTGTGTTGACCGATTGAAACTGAGCCTGTATGTATCATCACAACTACCTGATTATTCTTAATTCCCCAAGCATTGGCAGTTTGATTATCCAAAATTTCAGTAACTTTCTGTATTTCTACAAAGTGATTACCTCCTCCAATTGAGCCTATTTGTTCATCATAGGAAAGATCATCGCTGCCTATAAAGTCATTAAGACCAATTATTTGGTCTGTTATCATTGAACCGAGACCGCTTACATTCAGTATATCCAACTCTTGTTGTTTTTGGTCGTAGAATTTCCATATACCTTTTGATTTAGCCATATGGGAGGTTTCTAAAAGACCAATTAGTCCCTCTTTAAGAAGGGATTCCCTTTGTATGTTGTTCATTGGTATATCTCTGCCGCCTTCAAAAAAAATATGGCGAATTCTTTTTTCAAGGACAGTAATATTTGAATTAATAAAATCTTCATTAAGGTCAGTTGTATAAAGCCGCATACCACAATTTACATCGTTACCGATGGCTTGGGGAACTATAAAGCCATCGGTAAGCATTACAGTGCCGATCGGTATGCCTGTGCCCTTATGGAAATCGGGAGTTATGGCAACTTCACTGATACCTGCCTCTGTACTGCTGAAAAAATTCCTGTCACTTTCTTTGATTTTTTCTATTGTATCTGACAATTTAAGTAGATTCTTAAGTTCCTCCAATGCATTGTTTTCAAACTTTACATCATCGTTTTTAAAGAATCTTACAGGAAATATGTTATTCTTAAATTCATCAATATAATTATTACTCATTATGGTTCTCCTTCAATTTAAAGCTGCTGCCTTCATAAACCCTTACGGGATTACCTCTTTCAAGGGTATTATGCTGCATCCAGACATCTTTTTTATGTTTTTCTTTTTGTTCATCGTTTTTTGTCCTAACAAGTTGGGAAAGCCTTGCAAGTGCCAGCTTCTTATTCAAATATTGGGATCTTTCCTCGTTGGCAGTTGCAGTAAAACCTGTTGGAAGATGGATTGCCCTTACGGCGGTTTCTACCTTGTTTACATTTTGGCCTCCGGGGCCTGAACTCCTCATGGATTCAAACTTTACATCCTTTTGGTTAAATTCAAGATTTTCCGGCTGCTTTAAAACCTCAATATTTATAAACCAGTTTTTACGTTTGTGATGGGGTCTGTATGGACTTTTGCATATCCACAGTATTGTGCCGCTCACAATTTTTATATCATCCATGCAGCTTGTATTAACATCTATTGATAATAGGACTGATTTAAAGTTTCCCTTGATGTTTCCGGGTTCTGCATTTGTTACTGCAGTTTTAATGCCTTTATCGGCACATTCTTTTTGAAACTCTTTCATAAAAAGGCTTACAGCAAGTTCGCATTCATCAGGACCTCTTCCTGAACTGATTTGTATCCACATATATATCCTCCAATTACGCTTTATAAGTTAATATAGGTTTAAATGTTGCAATGATGTCTATAAGTCCAAAATCCAAAAGACTTTGAATAACTGTGTTTATGTTTTTATAGGCTTCGGGTGCTTCTTCAAAAAGAAGGTTGTAATCGTTACAAATCACCCGGCCTTTAAATACCGTTGATTTAATGCTTTCTCTTGTATATTTGCCTTGAAGCCTTGCCTTGCAAAGGCTGCGTTCCCATTTGCGTCCGGCTCCATGTGCAAGAGAATAGCATGATTCTTCGGCATTGCCTTTTGGCTTAACGAGATAAGTAAGTGAGCCGCGGGAACCCGGAATAACTACGGCACCGATATCGGAAGGCGTGGCACCTTTCCTGTGGATATAGGCCTGACTCTGACCCTGCTCCTTTATTGTTATGCTGTTGTGGCAGGAGTCCAGCAACCTCTCATATTCCGTGTTTGCTCCTACAACCTTTAAAATACGGTATGTTATCATATCCCTATTTATTAGGGCCCATTTTACAGCCTCATCATGCCTTGAAAGGTAGTCGCGGGCTTCATCGCTGCCGACAGAAAGGCCCTTTTGTGCTTCATAAAGGCGTATGCTTTCATCCAGGATGGCTTGGCCTAAACCCCTTGAACCGCTGTGAACAAGAAGGGTTATTTGACCTTTATCAAACCCAAGGCTTTTAAACAAATCCTCATCCAATATTTCATTGACCTCCTGAAATTCTGCAAAGTGATTGCCTCCTCCTATAGTTCCAAGGCTTTGGCCTAATGGGGAAGAAGTAAGGTCTGCACCTAAATCATCCGGTAATTCTATTTCCTTAAAGCTTGTAATTGATTCCAGTTTTTTTATAAGCTTATCGGCTTTAACTTTCCTCTTTTCAATTGATGTATTGTAAATGCTCATTCCGCATCCTATGTCATTTCCAATAAGATGGGGGTATATAATATCTTCAGTTATTATGCTGCAGCCTACAGGAGTCTTGCCGGGATGAAGATCGGGTAATCCTGCCACCCTGACAACTCCCGGAAGAGTGCTTAACTTTTCTAATTGGATTACTGCATCCTGTTCAAGCCAATTTTTTTGTGATGAAATAATAGTTAAATTGCTCATATATATTTGTTTCTCCTTTAATTCTTAAATGTTAATAATTGCTACCTGGAAAAATGCATAAAAAAACCGTGATATAGTAAACAGCGTCTATAACCACGGTTTATACTAGAGCACATTAGTATTTGTACTACATGTCTTTTGTAATAACAAATAACATAATTTGCCGAAAGTTTTTATGCAATAAAAAAACACGATAACCCATCGTGAATTTAAATAGCTTTTATATTACCAGGTGACGGTTACTTATATTAGGTTGACCTAGAAAACATAAGAAAAGAAAGGCTCTTGACTTAAGCTCTTGGTCGGCTATTAAATTAAACTTTAAGCACCTCATTATATATTGCTGTCATATTCAACACTCCTTTCACCTGATAAAACTTTAATCAATTACTATTAATTATATAATAGTCAAATTTAATAGTCAATATTTGTAATAAAATTGAAATATGATAAAGAAATAACCTTTAATTATAAAGGCTTTCGTAAATGGATATCATGAGGTCTTCAACAGCTTTATAATCGGGCTCGTCAGGAAGGGACGTATTTGATGCCGCGTATTTGAAGCTTTTTTCATACTCATTTACCATTTCAAATATTTCATCATAACTGTATTTTCCATTGCGAATATCAAGAAAAAGCCCACGTTCCTTTTTTCTATATGTGATTATTCCTTTGCCTTCCAATATATCTGTTCCTGTAACCAAAAGGCGTATTAAATGCATTGCATGCTTGTTAAGGTGCAATTCGTCCTTTTTACTGTTACGGTGGTTAAGTTTCGCGTATTCCTTAACAATGTTGTGCATATCGGAATAAATGTTTTTAAAGTCACGAAGAGGGTAGTGGCTTAAGTTTATATCCATAAATATTTCGGTTTCCATTTCTTCCTTATCGGATTTATCTATGTACAATTGAATTTCACTGTCTGTAAAGGACTTGTATGTTCTCTTCAAGTGATCCATTTGTCCTAATATGCTGTTTAAAATGTGCTGCTCTTTTTCTTTTTGGGGATAGCTATCCCGAGCAAGGGCATTTTGAAGCCTTCGAAGCTGTGCTGTTGCATAGTTGCCAAAGCTTATTATAGCCTTTTTTGATAGGAATAAACTTGCATTGTTCCTTAAAAGAGAGCCTTCTTTTGTGATTACAAGGAGATGATCGTCACGAGTTCCCAATATCTCAAGAACGTTTGGGTTGCTGTTCAAACATAGGTTAACAAATTTTTTGAGACCATAAATAACAGTATCGGTTGTTCTATCCTCGAATTGTTCAAATTCGGATAAACCCAATATAGCCTGTTTGGTTTCTAATGTGACGCCTCTTATGTCGATATCGCTGGTTTCAACATTTGTGCCATAGGCTATGGAACCTGCAGTTGTCAGTATTAATATATTTGTTCCGAGACTTGGGTTGGTTCTTAAAAAATCATACTCTTTATTATTTAACTTTTGCTTTATTGAGTTTATATCCATCGTTTTCTCCTTTGAATATGCATATATAAATTATACAACTTTCTAAGTATGTATCAAGTTACTTGACATAGAAATACTAAAAATTAAAAAAACATTGACAATGATATAATTGTGGTAATATAATAATGGTAATATAATGATATTAACAAAATGATAATAACATGAGTTGTTTGATTGGAGGGGAAAAAATTATGGCGATCATAAACAATAGAGAGAAGAGAATAAAAATAGCGAAAGAAACACTTGAAATTCTTGATAATGGTTTTTATATCAATGGTAACGGCGATAAAATTGACATTAAGGATGATATGGATTACTCCATTTCAAATTCCGTTTTATATAAACCCGATTTTCCTGAAAAGATTAAAATAACTGTAAAAGAATTACTGAATAAAAATAAAGACAGGAAATGCTTAATTGAGGTAACCGGTGAAACAACCATAGCAGCTTCCTTAAGGCTTGTAAATCAGGAAGCAATAGAGGATACCGCATGCCTTAATTTTGCTTCGGCAAAAAATCCCGGAGGAGGATTTCTGACAGGAAGCCAGGCACAGGAAGAAAGCCTTGCCAGGTCCTCAGGCTTGTATCCCTGTATATCGCAAATGAGCGAAATGTATGAGTATAATCGAAACAACAGGACTTGTCTCTATTCAGACTACATGATTTATTCGCCCAAAGTCCCATTTATAAGATATGACAACGGAAAATTTATGGATAAGCCTGTTCTCATATCTGTTATTACTGCACCTGCTGTTAATGCCGGGATTGTTATGCAGAGAAGTTGGGAGGATCAGGGAAAAATAGGAGATGTTATGGTAGAAAGAATTCGCAAGATACTGTCAGTAGCAGCAGTCAACAAATGCAGAGCAATAGTATTAGGTGCTTTCGGTTGTGGTGTATTCAAGAATAAACCCGAAGATGTAGCCGGGTATTTTGAAAGAGTACTTTTTAAGGAAGGATATAATGTTCTTTTTGATAGAATTGTATTTGCCGTATATGAGATCGGGGAAGATAAGAAGAACTTCAACATTTTTAACAAAGTTTTCAGTGATATTAAAAGTCAAAGATAAAAGGGTGAAAGATAAAAGGGTGAAAGATAAAAGAGTGAGAGATAACCTGCAGCAAGATTACTGTTATGGCAAAATAATACGAAAATGGAAAGAGGTCACGAGAGTATGATAAGTAAAAAGGACAGAATACTTGGCGGATTGATGGGATTGCTTATAGGGGATGCTTTAGGTGTGCCGTATGAGTTTAATGATCCTTCAGATCTTCCGCCAAGGGAAAAGATAGAACTCAATCCGCCGGATGGCTTTGTGAGGTCACATAGAGGAGTATTGCCGGGAACGTGGTCGGATGATGGAGCACAGGCTTTATGTCTTCTGGATTCACTTCTTGAATGCAAAACAATGAATATTCACAACTTTGCGTCAAAGCTGCTGGCCTGGTATGAATATGGTTTATGGGCCGTTGGAAATGATGTTTTTGATGTAGGGAACCAGACTGCAGTTTCATTAAGAGCATATAAGGATGGAGTACCGCCTAATGAATCGGGCTTTCAAATTCTTGACGGTAAAGGCAATGGCTCACTTATGAGAGTTTTACCACTTGCATTGTGGCATAAGGGCAGTAATGAAGAACTGGTTTACTTTGCCCATAAGCAATCTCTTGTGACCCATGGACATGTAATAAATCAGGTGTGTTGTGCATTATACTGTTTGTGGGCTAAGGGAATTTTGAATGATTTTTCTATAGATGAGGCATATAAGGAAGCAGTAAAGGAATTAAGGGGAATATATAGAAAGGATTCCGATTACCATAACGAACTGGAATACTGCTTAAGGCCCGATGATGAGCCCTTTGGCAAGGGCGGAGGGTATGTGGTCGACTCATTTAGAAGCACTAGAATGGTTCTAAAAAATGAATCTTCATATGAAGATGTTGTAAAAGCTTCTGTAAGCTTAGGCCATGATACCGATACAACAGCGGCAATTGCAGGGGGATTGGCGGGTATTGCATATGGCTTTAACAGCATACCGAATCGCTGGCTTTTAGCATTACGTGGAAAAGAGGAATTGAATCCCCTAATAAACGGGCTACTTGTTCATTTAGATATTGTTTAAACCCCAGACCTCCTTTAGAGTATCCCGAAACAATGTATTCAAAGAGCTGTAATCTGATGTTTTTTCCTTTTTAACAGATTTGAGATAGTTCTCATAATATTCAATTTTGCTTTTGAAAAATTGCAATAAAACAGGACTTTTGGACTCGATATCAATTTCCAGTCCGGAGGTCTTTTTTTGCAGCAATTTATTAACTTCATCCATTAATGCTTGGTCAAGCTCTTGATCCTCAATTAGTTTACCAAATTCCATAGGAGGCATTGTGTTGTTTTTCTCTATCCACATACAGGCCGTGAGAGGTCTTAATATGTAAAAATATTTTTTTATTTTCACATGATCTGAACTATTAATCTCTTCATACTTGTTCCTGGCTATATGAAGATAGTGATAAATAGTAGGAACAGGAGAAAAGTATGACGAAAGCAACTCCCTCAATTTTTGAGCTGTGCTGTAATTTTCAATATAAACTATAGGTGAACTGAGCCACTCCAAAAGGGGCGGGTTTGACTTTTTATAGAGCTGTAATGCCTTCTTTAAGTCCCAGCCGTTAATATCAAGCAAGTCATCTATAGGATACTCAATATAATCCTTTTTTTCATCAATGGACAAATACCAGTCAATGGGTCGAACGTATATGAAACGTGCATCATAGTCGCTGTCATTAGAAGCAAAACCCCAGCCTCTGCTGCCCGATTCTACTGCATAAAGAATTTTTATTCCATTGGCTTTTTCTATTTCATGAAGCTTTGATAATATTATATCCCTCATTTTATTACCTCCGTTTCAAAATATTATATTATAAAATTCATAATTTACAAAGATAAAATAATTTTTTTATATTAATAGATATGCCTAAAGCAGAAGGATGCACAGAAACCATATTTGTTAATCTGGGTTGATAATGCAAATATACTGGTTAAGTCCACAGATTAGAATAATGATGGCTAGGAAATAGATAATAAATATCAAAAAAATAACAAGCTAATGTATTCTTAATATTAATAGCTTGTTATTTTTTTATTTCTCCAATTTCCATGGAAAAAATTTAAATTGCAAACTTTTTGTCTGTAACTGTATATGAAGGTGAATTATACTATTATTGCAGCTGTAAGGACTTATGATTTTGTTACTTATAATAAATATGGTACAATATTGATGATAAGCCATTAATTATGCCGTTGAATAGGCTGGTTACGGTAAAAACTAAACGCTTTGGGAGAAAATATGTTTAGTGATTTTATCAAACATTATAATATAATAAGAGGTATTTTAAGAGATTGTTTTCTTTATGGATGCTTTTCGAGGGAAGGGCTTGAAAGCAAAAGGAATGTAAGCTCGAGGAAGGTAAGTTATGAAATGCGTCGTATTCAGCAGTATGTTGAGTATGAGTATATAAAAGCCGATAAAGACGGAAGATATAAGCTTTTAAACCTTACATATGATTTTATGAAACATTCCAATAACTTTCTTGTTAATACATATATGACAAAAAGCTTTACCAAAAGCGATCTTCTGCTTTACTTTTATATTCTATTATTTATACAGTCGAATATGAAGAGCTGTTCTTTAGATATGATAGTAAGCGGGCTTATTGACAGAGGACTTTTGTCAATTGAAAAAATAAGCAGCAAAACTATCGAGAGAAAGCTCAATGAAATGTGTAAAAGTATAGGAGTTTTAGATTGTGAAGTAGTAAAGAGAACCAAGTATTACTCTATCTCAAAAGACATTCTTTTTGGACTGAATGATGAGGAGATAAAGGAGCTCCTTAAGGCTGTTTGTCTATATAAAAACATAATATTCCCTGTTACCTGCGGTTATTATGTTGAACAGACGATTAAGGATTATTTAAGTTATGAAAGAAATGACAGTATAGATAGTGTGAACATTTTTAATTATAGAAATCTCCACTTTCATCCTGTAATAGAGGAGCTGGTGCTGTGGGATTTGTTAAAAGCAATTCATGAAGGAAAGAAGATTAAACTCACATACCATACTCCTAAAAAACAGGATGTAATATTTACCAACTATGTGTTGATGCCTTATAAAATTAGATATGATGTGAGACATGGGAGATTTTACCTCATATCCTTCGACAACAATAAGAAGTGCATAGTTTCAAGGCTTGACAGGGTTGAGTCCGTCCAGATTACAGACGATACATTTAATAGAGATGATTTGTCAGAAGAGTATGACAATCAGATGTGCCATAGCTGGTCAAGTATTTCATTAAACCATGGTAAGGAACCGGAAACTGTGAAACTTGAAGTAGTTATAGATGAGGAAACTGAAGGCTTTATAGTGGATAAAATAATTAATGAGGCACCCAATGCGAAGATGGAAAAATTGGAGACAGGAAAATACCATATAACATTTAAGGTCAATGACAGCAGTGAAATTATCCCATGGATAAGGGGATATGCAGGTTATGTGAAAGTTCTAGAGAGCAGGGAGTTGGCAGAGAAGCTTCGTAAAGACTGGGAGGAGATGCTTTTATCATATGGAATTGTTTAGTGAGGTTAAAAACAAATATTTTCAGTTGGTACTTAGAATAATAAATGAGTGTACAGATGGGAAAGCAACAGCTGAAATACTTAAAGTAATTGATGACGGTGAGTTTGAACAAAAGGTAATAGGCAAAAACCAACAGTCTTTTGCAGATATAATGTTAAACAGATGTGATGAGGATGAAAACTTAAATCTCCTTAAAGAAAAAGACGGAAGGTGGTACCCTGCATTGGAGGATGTCGGCAATCCGCCTGTGCCTGTAAGATTTACAATGGTGGAGAAGTTCTGGCTTAAGGCATTATTGGAAACTGAAGGTGTCAGGATGATTTTGAGTCCGCAAACTTATGAGAAGTTGAAAATGGAGCTGGAAGAAATAGACACTCCCATAAAAGAGCAGTACATAGAAATGACCAACACCATTAAGCTTCCGGAAATAGCCGATCAGGAGGCGTATTCGGAAAATTTCAAAACTATCCTCAAAGCACTTGTTGATGAAAAGCCAATAAGGTATACAAATACAGATAGAAGAGGAAATGTATATAAGGATATGCTTGCACTGCCTGTAGGTATTGAATATTCAATGAGGGATGGAAGGTTTAGAGTTTCAATGTACTCCATAGACAATGACCGTCCCATAATGGCTAATATTTTTACTCTTACTGACTTGAGGATTGTAGATGAAGATGTGGGAATAGACAGAGAAACTGCCAAGAAGCTGCTATTTGAGCAAAAATACTCCAGTGAACCCATAATATTGGAGGTAACGGACCAAAAGGCAGCTATGGAAAGGTGTTTCATGTGCTTTTCCGGAATGGAAAGGACTGCACGGGACTTAGGGAATAACTTTTTGAGGAGGAGAACCTTATTCGAAATATCATTTCATTGGGGCCTTATGTTAAAGTAATATCGCCCCAGAGGATTGTTGATGAAATTGTTAGAAGGGTAAAAAAGTCATTTTACTTGTTGTAGAATTCAAGGTATTTTTCCATATTTGCCGCCCAGTATTCAGACGAGTGATCACCTTCACTTATTATACATGTTGAACTAATACCTCTTTTTATTAGGGCTTCATGTATTTTTTTCGTATCGTCAACAATCCCATAATCGTTTTCACCACAATCTAAGAATACTTTTATGTCGGAGAGCCCTTTTTCACGTGCATACTTGACAAGATCCCTATTACTGTTAAGCGTTTCGCCGGGATACAGCCAGCTGTCAAAAGCATCATCAGAATAATCATATAACCATGATGCAGGACTGTGTCCTCCAACTTTTCCGAATATTTGAGGATTGTGAAGTCCTATTTGAAGTGCTACGAATCCTCCTAAGGATACGCCTCCTATATATCTGGATTTATTGGATTTGATGGTATCATAATGTGAATCTATATATGGAACCAGTTCTTCGCAAACATATCTCTCAAATAAATCGCTTTCTCTATTTTGACCGTCTGAATCTGTCATTGTCAGGTTGTTTAAAGTCTTGGTGCTTACAATAATCATCGGCTTAATCCTGTTTAAACTCATTAATCTATCTGCACAACTGCCGGCATTAAGATCCTCAAACCATGACCATTCACCGCCGGAAGCACCATGAAGTGTGTATAAGACGGGATATTTTTCACCGCTTCCATATCCACCGGGAAGATATACAGTTATATTTATGTTGCCGTCAATTATTTTGCTGTTGATTACATTTTGGACTATTTCCGATTTGCCGGATACAGGCTTTTGGGATGAGCATCCTGGCAGTAGAAGTATAAATATAATGATTGATATTATGTAGTTTGAATGTTTCATGGAAGTCACCTCGGCTTAGTTATATGGATTATTATATAGTAAAAATCATAGTTGTGCAAAAGGATATGGCAAATACGATCACATTGAAATAAGAAAATAATAGACATTTTGCTTAATAGCATTATTATAAGCTCTTATCATTTTATCATCATTTAAAATATTATAATGAATAAAAATTGCATTGTCTTCGGCATGTGGGAGCTTTGAAAGGATGATGGATATGAGAATAATAATAAAAAATGATGAAAGAGGACTGTTATTCAAAGACGGAAACTATGTAAGATGTTTAAAGCCTGGAAAATACATATTCAATCCATTAATAAAGTACAATGTTGTTGTAGCTGATGTAAATAATGCCTTTGACGGATACGGCAAAAATCTGAATATTTACATTGATGATAAGGAGCTCTTAGATGAGCTTGCAATAATAGATGTTGAGGATTACCAAATTGCTCTTCATTTTGAGGACGGCAAGTTTTCAGAGGTTCTCAAGCCCGGTAAGTATGCATTCTGGAACGTATTGAAAAAGCATGATTTTAAATTGATAGATATAAGAAACCCTGAAATAACCGGTGATATTGATCCGTCAATATATAACAGCATTAAGCTGGTGAACTTCATAAACTGTTATGAGGTGGCTAATCATGAAAAAGGCATATTATACTACAACAATGTGGTTCAGAAGATTCTTGAGCCCGGAAGGTATTATTTCTGGAAAAGTCCTGTAAATGTTGTTGTAAAAAATATGGATTTAAGACGACAGCAGCTTGATATGACGGGACAGGAGATAATGACTGAGGACAAAATCACATTAAGGCTCAATTTTGTCTGCCACTATAGAATAACTGCTCCAATAAAGGTTACTGAAATAAAATCACTTGATGAGCAGCTTTACATATTATTGCAGCTTATATTAAGGGAATATGTAGGTACGTTAAAGCTTGATGAGCTTCTTCAGAAAAAATATGAATTGGGAAGTTTTGTACTGCAGAAGCTGTCTGAAAAAAGCGATAATTACGGCGTAGAATTCTTGTTTGCAGGAGTTAAGGACATAATATTGCCCGGTGACATAAAGGAAATTCTAAATACGGTTCTTATAGCTGAAAAGAAGGCACAGGCTAATGTAATAACAAGAAGGGAAGAAATTGCATCTACAAGGAGCCTTTTGAATACGGCTAAGCTTATGGAAGAAAACAAGACTCTTTATAGGCTGAAGGAACTTGAATATTTGGAAAAGATATGTGAAAAGATAGGCAATGTTTCTCTTACCGGGGGAAGCAGTCTATTAGAGCAGCTTAATATGCTTTTATCGGGCAAATCGGTAAATGATAAACAATGTTCATAAAATAAAAACTCTTAAGATATAAAATCATATTAGTGTAGAAACTTATGGTTGACAATTGATTGGGTTGTATTATAAAATTTAACAACAAGTTTTTTAAGTTTATTGAAGGGAGGATTTGCAATGTATAAAGCATGTTGGTCATCAATGTATGAAAACATAATAAGTGAGCTATCTTTATCCATATATACCGATGAGATTGATACTTTTGTACATTGGCTTGATCCTCTATTTTTGAATTATCAATATGAAAATTGATTAATAAAAATCAATTTATTGTTGATGGAATGAGAGTGGTTAAGTCGTTAATAAGATTTAACCGCTTTTTTATTTTGTTGAGGTGTCAAAATGAGAAATTATTCATGGAACCCGGTGTTTAACCTGGTTATGAAAATTAAAAAAGATTACATATATACTTTCGGAGCTTGATACTATAGACCAGGAAAACAGCTATCACACATTGACAATAGGTGAACACTGTAAAAGATGCATGGAAAACATGAAAATGAAGAGCAGTGATGAAAGCTTGGTTACTGCGGCACTGCTCCATGACATCGGCAAAAAGTTTACAAAAGCATATAAAGACTTAAAGGGTATTCCCACAGTTGAAGCACATTATTATGGACATCAGAATGTTTCAGCGTATTTGAGCTTGTTTTATTTAAAGCATTTGCCAATAGAGAAGCTCCTTGAGAAAACAAACTATATTCAATGGCATATTAGGCCCTTTGATCTGCACTCAGCAAAGTCTAAGCTCAAGGCTGTAAAGCTCTTTGGTCAAAAGTTTTATGATAATTTGCTGCTTTTACATGAAGCGGATACCATGGCAAAATGAAATTTTGGTAAAATATATTTACATAATATTTGAGGAGTTGGTAAAATGATACTCACAATTACATATAAGAATTATCCGGCAACCGATTTGGGATATCTTCTTTATAAAAATCCATACAGACCTCAAACATTTGAACTAAGTCACGGAAAGGCCCATGTATTTTACCCTGAGGTGTCGGACGAAAGATGCACAATAGCTCTTATATTGGATATTGATCCTATTGACTTGGCAAGAGGAAAGAAGGGAACGGGTGGTGAAGGGGGCTTGTTTGATTATGTAAACGACAGGCCATATGTGGCATCTTCATTTTTAAGCGTTGCAATTTCAAGGGTATTCGGTACGGCGATGAATGGAAAATGCAAGGATAGACCTGAGCTTTCACAAAAAGCTGTGCCTTTGGAAGCTAAAATTGTAATGCTTCCGTTAAGGGGAGATGAAGGAATATTTAACAGGCTGTTTGAGCCTTTAGGCTATGAGGTCACATATGAGGGATTTTGTCTTGATGAGAAATTCCCTGAGTGGGGTAAAAGCAGGTACTATAATTTGACCATTAAAGGAAATGTTCGGATGCAGGACCTTTTAAACCACATTTATGTGCTGATACCGGTTCTTGATACAGATAAGCATTATTGGGTAGGGGATGACGAAATAGAAAAGCTGCTTCTTCATGGAGAGGGCTGGCTTAAGACTCATCCTGAAATAGGATTTATTACCGGGAGGTATCTAAAAAGGAAAAAAAGCCTTGTAAATAAAGCGTTTGAAAGGCTTATTGAAGAAGATATGCAGCTAGTGGATGAGAATGCGACAGATGAAAATGTGGCAGATGAAAATCTGATAAATGAAAATGTGACGGATGAGAGTGTGACACCTGAGAATCCGAAAACCGAGAAAACAATAACCGAGAAAATTGATAAAAAGCTCAATTTGAATCAGCAGAGGCTTGGAACGGTTATATCGGTTTTGAAGAGTGTCAATGCCAAGAGGGTTATTGATATCGGGTGCGGAGAAGGTAAGCTTCTGTCAATGCTTCTTAAGGACAAAAGCTTTGAAGAAATAGCCGGTGTGGATGTCTCTTACAGTGTGCTTGAGAGAGCTATGGACAGGTTAAAGTTTGATAGACTGCCGCAGTTGCAGAAAAACAGGATAAAGCTGTTCCAAGGTTCACTGACATACAGGGATAAGAGATTTTCAGGATATGATGCCGCAACAGTGATAGAGGTTATAGAACATCTTGATATAGGCCGATTGCAAGCATTCGAGAAAGTGCTTTTCAAGTATGCAAGGCCAAAGACAGTGGTAGTATCCACTCCCAACAAGGAGTACAATACCAACTATGAAAATCTTCCCGAAGGGGAGCTGCGACACAGGGACCATCGTTTTGAGTGGAGCAGGCAGGAATTTGTGGTATGGGCAGAAAGAATCGGAGAGAGGTATGGATACAAAGTGAGGTTTATTGATATTGGGGATAGGGACGATGAATACGGCAGTCCAACTCAAATGGGGGTGTTTACATTATGAAATTGACTTTACCTGAGTTAAGTTTAGTGGTGTTGATAGGTGCTTCGGGAAGCGGCAAATCAACCTTTGCAGCCAAGCATTTCAAGGCAACCGAGGTTATATCATCGGACTTTTGCCGAGCCCTTGTTTCAGATGATGAAAATAATCAAGCTGCATCAGAAGCTGCTTTTGAAGTTTTATATAATATAGTATCACAGAGGCTTAAGCTTGCCAAGCTTACGGTGGTAGACGCTACAAATGTGCAGGAATCGGCGAGAAAGCCCCTTATAAACCTTGCCAGAGACAATAATTGCTTTCCTGTAGCTATAGTATTGAATATACCTGAAAATGTATGTTTAGAAAGGAATAAGAATAGAAGTGACAGGCAGGTTGGTGAACATGTCATTAAAAGACACGGCATGCAGCTAAGAAAGTCCATAAGAGGCCTTCAGAAAGAAGGATTCAGATATGTTTATGTTTTGAATTCTACCGATGAAGTGGAAGAGGTCATAATTGAAAGACAGCCCTTATGGAACAACATGAAGCATGAGCATGGACCTTTTGATATTATTGGAGATATTCATGGCTGTTATGATGAACTTAAGCTGCTTCTGGAAAAACTGGGATATAAAAACATTGATGTATATATTGATTCAAATAAAAAAGAATGCAGTGAGGACAACAGCTTCTTCCATCCTGACGGAAGAAAGGTGATATTCTTAGGAGACATTGTTGACAGGGGTCCTAGAGTAGCCGATGTGCTGAAATTTGTAATGGGTGCCGTTAAGTCAGGCAATGCACTATGTGTACCTGGAAATCATGATATCAAGCTTTTAAAGAAGCTAAATGGAGGAAATGTCAAGATCACCCATGGATTGGACAGAACCCTTGAACAGCTTGAGAATGAACCTCCTGAATTTATAGAGGAGGTTAAGAATTTCATAGACGGTCTGGTAAGCCATTATGTATTGGATGACGGAAGGCTTGTAGTAGCCCATGCCGGAATGAAGGAAGAGTTCCAGGGCAGAGGTTCGGGAAGAGTGCGGGAGTTTGCTCTATATGGCGAATCAACAGGCGAAATAGATGAATACGGTCTTCCGGTAAGGTATGACTGGGCATCGGATTACCGTGGAAGAGCAACGGTGGTATACGGTCATACTCCTCAATTTGAGGCACAGATGGTCAACAACACAATAAATATCGATACGGGCTGTGTTTTCGGGGGAAAGCTCACAGCATTCAGGTACCCCGAAAGAGAGATAGTGGATGTAAAAGCATTGAAACGGTATTATGAATTCCCCAAACCCTTTGGAATAGAGGATGAAAAGGCTAAGGAGCATGAAGCTCAATATGATGATATATTGGATATTAACGACGTGCTCGGCAAGAGAATTGTGGGAACTAGGCTTTACGGAAATGTTACTGTGCAGGAAGAAAATTCCATAGCCGCGCTGGAGATTATGAGCAGATTTGCAGCTGACCCCCATTGGCTCATTTATCTTCCGCCTACAATGTCACCTTGTGAAACAAGCAGCGAAGAGTTTTTTTTGGAACATCCCCATGAATGCTTTGAGTATTTCAGAACACGTGGAGTTGCCAGGGTTGTATGTGAGCAAAAGCACATGGGCTCGAGGGCAGTTTTTGTTATTTGTAAGGATGAAGTGACTGCAATAAAAAGGTTTGGGGTTACCGACGGCACGACAGGAATTTGCTATACTCGTACAGGCAGGCACTTTTTTGATGACTCGGAGCTTGAGGCAATGCTTGTGGACAGGATAAGAAAAGTATTGGATAAAAGCAATTTCTGGAAAGATTTCAACACCGACTGGGTGTGCCTTGATTGTGAATTGATGCCGTGGTCTGCAAAAGCACAAGTACTTTTAAAGGATCAGTATTCTGCAGTTGGCATATCGGGAAGAGTTGGCCTTGATGAAGCAGTTAAGCTTTTGGAAAAGGCTGTAAAGAATAAAAATATATCATTTGCTGTTGATAAGCAAACATCGGGACAAAATGCCGATTTGAATGCACTGCTAAATAGATTCAACGAGAGGAGCCAGTATCTGCACAGGTATGTTGATGCTTACAGGGTTTACTGCTGGAATGTGGAATCAATTGATGATTTGAGAATTGCACCCTTCCATATACTTGCCACTGAAGGGCATGTTCATTCCGACAAGGACCACTTATGGCATATGGAAAATATAAAGAAATACTGTGTCGGTGATGATAATATTTTAATGGCTACAAACCATATAGTTGTCGATGTTACAGATGGCGATAGCACGACAGCCGGAGTAAAGTGGTGGATGGATTTGACCGATTCCGGCACAGAAGGAATGGTGGTTAAGCCTATGAACTTTATTTCAAAGGACGGAAGCAAGCTTCTGCAGCCGGCGGTAAAATGCCGTGGCAGGGAATATTTGAGGATTATCTACGGGCCTGAGTACACCCTTAAAGAGAATATGGAAAGGCTTAAGAAAAGATCCCTCGGCAAGAAGCGTTCACTGGCTTTAAGGGAGTTTGCATTGGGCATGGAAGCTTTGGAGAGATTTGTAAGAAAAGAACCGCTATACAGGGTGCATGAATGTGTATTTGGTGTATTAGCACTTGAAAGTGAACCTGTAGACCCCAGATTGTAATAAAACATGCTGAAAGATAATAAATGAAAATCTAATGAATTAATGATAAAATTAAATTGTATTGAATTATATTGTATTAAATTATATTAAATTGAACTTTTTTATTTTTTGGGGGGGATATGTATGAAAAGGACAGCAATTATTCTCATTTTCATGATTTGCATTAATCTTCTGACATTATCTTCAAATGCTAAGGCATCGGGTACACCGGGAACCGTTGAGGGTGAAATTCATTACGGTTATGCAACCTATTATGGCGGAGGGTATGAGGGTGGATGTTGTTTGCTTGATCCCATTCCTAAGGATTACTTTGTAACTGCAATTAATATATTTGATTACGATACTGCCAGAATGAGCGGAGCTTATCTGGAGGTTACCGGACCTTTAGGGAAAATCAATGTGTTGGTCACAGACCTTTTGCCTGAAGGTCAGAAAGGTGATCTGGATCTCAATATTGATGCATTTCCCCATGTGGCTAATCCCATAGACGGCAAAGTACCCATATCTTGGAGGATAATACCCCTTGATACCGATGGCCCCGTTCAATACAAATACAAGGAAGGCAGCTCACAATATTGGATAGGTGTTCAGGTAAGGAATCATAGATATCCCATTGAGAAACTTGAATATATGGACAAAGACGGTAAATTTATTGAGCTTCCCCGCAAAAACTATAACTATTTTGAAAGCTCAGATATGGGCCCGGGACCCTTTACTTTTAGAGTTACCGATATATACGGACATGAATTTATCGATAAGGACATTCCGTTTACAGGAAGTGAAACCATTGTGTCGGGTACCCAACAGTTTCCTTTGCGTCCCGAAGATATGACAACAACACCTACCGCGACAAAACCCACAGTTACACCAACACCTACAAAATCATCGGGTACACCAACACCGACCCATTCATCAACGGACAAGTATTATTCTATAACCGGTTCAATAAAGCCTGATATTGATACGACAAAATCAGAAATTTATGAAGGATTCAGGGTAAGCATAAACGGTACGGGACTTTCCGCCACCACAGACGGTAATGGGAACTTCACAATTGATAGAATTCCTGAAGGCACGGATGTGGACATTATAATTACAAAGTCATCATTCCTTAAAAGGAATTTGGCATTGGGTAAAATAACATCAGACATATCCGTTAAAGACCCGATAATCATGTGGATAGGAGATATTGAAATCAATAACATCCAGGACGGTTCCATAAACATGATGGATGTTATTGAAGTCGCAAAATGCTACAATGCCGTTAAAAACGACTCTAAATACAATCCAAAAGTCGATCTTAACAAAGATGAAGTAATTAATATGGCGGATATTATTCTGATTGCAAAAAACTTCAACAAAACATCAGATGATTATAAGAGCATATTTTCTTATTGATTGAATATATTTATTTTAGTATCCTTCCATTGGTCTCATTATGAACTTTGATTATGATATCCGACAAATGTTTTATAAATTTTTTTAAAGCTTGCTTTTGCTTAGTATTCATTGCAATTGCCCCTTAAATAGCCTTCTTTTTAAGTATATTAAATATAATGAAAGTCCAATGACCATTATTTGTATAATTTTCAAAGAAAAGGCTGCTTAGGGGGTATGTTGTCTGAAATCCGATTCTATTAATTCTGCAGCTTTATACGTACGCGTCAGTACCGAGGAACAGGCAAAAGAGGGATACTCTATATCGGCACAGACAGAAGTTTTGACGGGATATTGCAAGCTTTATAATATAAATGTTTACAGGGTATACAGTGACCTGGGTATTTCGGGAAAAAGCATAAGGGAGAGGCCCGGGCTCAATGAGCTTATGGAGGATGCGGAAAAAGGGCATTTTAATTATGTGATTGTGTGGAAAATAAGCAGGCTTTCAAGAAGCTTGAAGGATATTTTATTTCTTGTAGACAGACTTGAAGATATGGGGATTTCTTTTGTAAGCTACTCTGAGAAGTTTGATACATCAACACCTGTAGGAAGGATGACGCTGCAAATTTTAGGGAGTATTGCGGAATTTGAACGCAATACCATTGTTGAAAATGTCAGACTTGGCTTAAGGCAGAGGGCCAAAGAAGGCAAATGGACAGGAAATCATGTATTTGGATATGACAATGTGGATAAGAAAATTGTGGTAAATAAAGATGAAGCGGCTTTGGTAAAAAGGATTTATGAAATGTACATGGAAGAAAACATGGGATTTCGCAAGATTGCGGACACATTGAACAAAGAGGGCTACAGGACTAAAAGAAACAGGCTTTTCGGACATGACTATATAAGAAGAATACTATCTAATCCTGTATATATTGGAGTTGTAAGACATCATATAAGGGACGGAAAGGAGTATTATGAAGTAAAGGGAATTCATGAGCCCATCATATCTGAAGAACTGTTTTATAAGACAAAAGAAAAAATGAACAAGCATGTAAAAAACCGCTCAAAAGCTACGAGTCCCTATGTTTTAGCAGGCCTTTTAAAATGCCCGGTGTGCGGCTCCAACATGATTGGCTGCATGAGCAAGGTAAACGGCAGAACTTACAGGTATTATAAATGCGGCAGATACCACAGGCAGGGAGCTGCAGCTTGCACTTCAAATATAATAAATGCCGAAAGGATAGAAGAAGAGATTATTAAAAAGGTGGGAGAGATAGTTAAAAATACCATAATCATAGATATGGTAGATCAAGAAATCCGAAAAAGAGTTGGCGATAGCGGAGAAACGAGCACAAAAGAATTGGAAAGGCTGGATAATGAGCTGGAACGTTTTAAAGCCTTAAAAAACAAATATATCAAACTCTTTGAAGACGATAGTATTGATCCTAAACTTTTTGCCGAAAGGCTCGATGAGATACATAAACAGATAGAGGCCTTAAACAAAAGAAAGGCGGAGGCTGAAAACACCATTGGCAGCGTTTCCTGTGATATAACAAAGGCCGAAATTGAAGGATATATTAATTCTTTTGACAGGGTAATGGAATATGTTTCTTCTGAAGATAAAAAGGAATTACTGAGCCAAATGTTTAAATCCATTAGGATTAATGAAGATAAAAGTATAGGGAATTTGGAATTGAGAATTTGAGCAGAGGCCAGATAACAGATAACAGAGGTCAGATGCCAGACGTCGGCTTCTGATTTCTGGCCTCTGATTTCTGTTTTCTATTTACTAACGAATATGATATTGCTGTAAATACCGTTGTTTGGCAATACCACCCTTTTGTTGTCATCAGTTTCAAGAATGGTATAAAGTACCTGAATTTCTTTGACCTTTCCTTCTAAATCCTGGGATTTAACCCTATCTCCAACATCAAATGGTCTGAATAACAGTATCAGAACACCTGCCGCAAAGTTTGCAAGAGTTCCCTGAAAGGCTAGTCCTATTGCGAGACCTGCTGCTCCAAACAAAGCTATGAAGGATGTCATTTCTATGCCTATCAAAGCGAGAACGGAAATAACCAATATCAACTTTAATGATGCACTTAGAAGTGAAGTAAGAAAAGTTATCAAAGTCGCATCGTCATATGCTTTGGATAAAACCTTTTTTGTCGCATTGACCAATATTTTTATTAAATAAAATCCTACAATTAGGACTGCAGCACCAAACAAAATTTTGCCTCCAATTGATGTCAATATATTTAATAAGTAATCGGTATTTATATATTTTTCCAAAAAGTCCATATAGTTCCTCCTTTAATTATTCCTCTTTATTTTATTTCTCTTTTTTTGCAACAATAAGGTTTGCAGTTGACAGCATGCTGTTAGGAATAATAACTTTAGTGCCGTCATCGGTATAGCAGATAGTGTGCATAATCTGAATTCCTTTAACCTCTGCAACAATTCCTTTAAACTCCAATATTTCGCCTACTTTGAAAGGCTTAAAAAACAGTAAGAGAACACCGGAGGAGAGATTTGAAAGGTTGCCCTGTAAAGCAAGGCCTATTGCAAGACCTGCTGCACCAATAACTGCAATAAATGAGGCTACCTGTATTCCTAGAATAGAAATAACACTGATAAAGAGAACAATCTTTAAGAATACACTTATAATGGATTTCAAAAAACTGTTTAATGTCACATCTTTGATGCTTTTTTTAAGTATTTTTTCCAAGGACTTACTCAAAAGCCCAATCAGCCAGAGACCTATGATGAGTGTTAATATGGCAACAACGACTTTGCCGCCGTAATATATCACACCGTTAATGATAAAATCTAGATTCGGCATTTAAAATAAAACCTCCTTAAAAGTTTTTTATTGTAAACTACAAAGATTATATACCAACATTGCTATTATTTAAAGCAATATGTAAAAAATACACCAGTAATACACTTAATTATTAAATAATCATTGTATTATTATAATGAAATCTCTTCTAGGGTATATATTTTGACAAAAATATATAGAATATTGACTAAAAATTTAATTGTGTACAATCAACAGTTTATATATAATTTGACATATATAGGCTGTACTATAAAGAAATTGTAGTTTTATCAACTTAATGTTATGTTGTAAAACTAAAAAGGGGGCTGATAAAGTATAATTTAAATTTTATGGGAGAGACGGAGTTAGAAAGAAAAAAATAAAAATAGAGTTATATAGAATTAATTTCATTTTATCTTTATTAGGTATTGGTGTTTGCAAATATTAATATTCTGGGGGATATTTATGTTTAGAGAGGTAAGAAAATTTTTAATTCCGTTTATTGTTATTTCAATTATTTTAAGTAATGTATTTTCAATGAGCTTTGCTGCGGATACAAACCCGCCGGTGGCGAAATTTGACATATCCAATGTTACTCCGACATTAAACGAACCGGTTGTATTTGACGCTTCTTCTTCAAGCGATGCTGAAGGTCCTATAGTAAGCTATGAATGGGATTTTAGGGATGGAACAACAGCAACTGGTGTTAGAGTAACACATTCATTTAGCAAAGTTGATGATTATAATGTAATATTGACGGTTAAAGATTCGGCCGGAAACACTGACACCAAAAAGAAGAGGGTATTCATCGGAAGACCCCAGGGTTGGACGGAAAAATCCCATTCTAAAAGTGCAGACCCTGATTATAAACTTCTTTTCCCGGATGACAAGGTCTTAAGAATAGATATTAAAATAAGCCCGGATAATTATCAGAAAATAAGAAACGATGTGCAAAAGATAACTATAAACAGTAATGTTGATCCTATCTATGTACCTGCTACAGTTGAGTTTGAAGGAAAAACATGGTGGAATGTCGGTTTCAGATATAAGGGAAACAGTTCACTTGCCAATTTGAAAAATAAAACAAAGCTTCCATTCAGATTAAATTTTGATAAATATGAAGATCAATACCCTGAAATAAAAAATCAACGTTTTTATGGATTTTCAGAGATGACATTTGCTAATAACTGGAATGACAATTCTTTTATGAAAGAAAAGCTTACAGCAGAGATTTTTAGAGAAGGTGGTGTACCTGCTGCAAAAAGCTCCTTTTGCAGAGTATATGTTGACACCGGAAGCGGACCTAAATACTGGGGACTTTATACCATGACAGAAGATCCTTCCGATGCCATGTTAAAGGACCAATTTGGAGATGACAGCGGAAACTGTTATAAGCCGGAGGGAAACGGTGCAGATTGGACAACGCCCTTTAATCAAAACGCTTTTGTAAAGAAAAACAACAAAGATGCTGCTGATTGGAGTGATGTAAGAAATGCACACTCAGCATTATGGGCTCCAAAGAATGATGCTGCTCAATGGAGAGCAAATCTTGAAAAGTATTTTAACGTAAGAAGCTTTTTAAGATGGTTGGCAATAAATACAGCCGTGGTAAATTGGGACTCTTATGGTCAAATGGCTCATAATTATTATTTGTATAACGATGTTGCCAATAATGCAGGATTGGTATGGATAACATGGGATCATGGACTGTCAATGTCCCAAAGTATGATGGGTGGCGGATTCGGCGGCTTTGGTGGTTTCGGCGGATTCGGCGGCTTTGGAGGCTTTGGCGGATTCGGTGGAACAAACAGTCTGTCATTAGATGAGGTTTCCGACAAATGGCCATTAATCAGGAAGCTCTTGGACGATCCGGTTTATAAGAACATATATCATTATGAAATGCAACAGGCTATAAACGGTTGTATGAAACCCGACAAAATCACCAGTAAGGTTAAAGCGTATCAGGCTTTGATTAAGCCTTATATTGTAGGGCCTGAAGGAGAACCGAGCGATGTTACCCTTTTGTCCGGAGGGGAGAATGCATTTAATAGTGCTTGTGATGCAATTATAACCCACATTAACAACAGACAGACAGCAGTTAACGATTATTTAAGGACAATAAATATTACGCCTGTTCCGGTTCCGACCAAAGCTCCTACTCCTACGCATACAAATAAGCCTTCACCTACTCCGACAACAAAGGCTTTATTGGAAGATGTAAACAATGATGGAATAGTAAATATGGCGGATATTATACTTATTGCTACAACATTTAGTTCAACAACAGATAGTGAGAAATATAACATAGCATGTGACCTTAACAATGACGGAGTAATAAATATGATGGATGTTATTATAATTGCGAAAAAATTCAATACTGTATTATAATGGAACGCTGCAAATAGCAAAAGTTGAATATAGTTAGAAATTTTGAATATTAAATTTGAATAATGAATTTGAATAATGAATTTGAATAATAAATTCTTATAAAATACATTAAATAAAGCAAAGAGATATCCCATCATTATGGCGAGCATAGTGATGGGACTTTTTTTATGTGAAATAAATCCGGTGTGGTATCAATATAGCAGAAAAACTGGCAGAAAAATTTAAAATTATGGCTGCCATACCGTATTAAATACCTTTGCGATAATAACTACATCGGCCATATTTATGGAACCGTCATTGTTTAAATCATTAGATTCAATATACTTTCCGTCACCTCTTACACTATTGAATGTTTTAGCCAATATTATTACATCGGCCATATTGACGGAGAAATCTCCGTTTAAATCCCCAAGCAATGTACTCGGCGTTTTGGTAGGGGATGAAGAAATTCCTGTTTTTATCAATGTAATATCATCAATTTTAACTGTCTTTGCAGTTCCTGTTCCTGCAACTCTTAAGAATACTGCTTTAGCAAGATTAATACTAAAGTGTGAAAGAGGTATCAATATTTGTTTATATGAGTTTGTAATGCTGCCATATGCCGATAGATTCAATGTACCAGTTTTGCTTCCGTCATTTAGTGAAAGAGTCATTGTTGCGTCTTCACCGCCATCATTTCCTCTAATGGTAATTGCAAGATAATCAAATTCCGATATATCCCTGTTTATATATGTGTCAAAGTATTCGGGATTTGTTATTCCGTTATAGAAGAAATGCAGGTTGTTGTCACCTTCAAGATTGTAAATACCTCCCTGAATAATTATATTCTGGTTTAGATCGTTCTTCTTTGCCTGCCATTGAGCAGAACTGTTAAAATCATCAATTACAAGCGTTTTGATGATGGATGGCGTTGATGCCGGAGTAGATGAAGCATGTGTGTTTGTCGGAGTTGGTGTTACAGGAGTCGGGTAAATTCCGATTCCATCGGACATACCCATTGATTTCGGTGGAACATTAAATGTTTTTCCGTCAGAAAACACAACATTTTTTACAGAATCGGAAGCATTATATGCCACATATGTTTTTGTGGTTCCCTTTTTAAACACTGCATAAAGAGGTGTATTTGCAGTTACTGTAAGATCAGGTGTACCTAATTCCATCAAATTTCTAATCCAATGGTAAGTATGAGCTCTTGATTCACCGTCTTCAACAGCACCGTTTTCGTTCCATTTATTGAGTGCTGCAGCAGGATCATACAGAGCCATATATTCACAAACGATATCCTGCCACATGGATGGATTTTTGTCAGAGCCTGTATATGCATTGAATTCAGCCCACATTTCGTCAAGATTTCGCTTGATATAGCCGGGAACGGTGGCAAGATACAAAGAACCGCCTGTAATGGGCAGCCAGTTGATGCCGTGAATTTCTATAGGGTCGGCGGTCCACCATGTGCCATGGGTATATTTGCCTCCCCATACCATTCCGATGGTATTATGGGGGTAGCTTTTATCGAAAACATCCCCATAAAGATTGAACCAGTAGTTATTTACAGCTTGTATTTCGGTAGTATAAAGGTATATTCCAAGATCTCTTAATGATGTATCCTTTATAGCTTCTCCAAACAGTATTATGGACTGATACGCATTTAATGCCTCGGAGGATGACTCCTGATTGTTTCCGTCCCAGAACATTGCATGACCTGATGCCCAGGAATGGCCTGCGTATGGGTCAAAATTTCTGAGGAAAGGAAACCTGTCATCGTTTCTGCTTCCGTTGGCAAAATCACTTATTACCAATTTGACCATTTTACCCCATCTGCTGTCGGAAGCCCATGAAGGATCCCTCAATGCGATTTGTGCAGCAGCGTTTATGAAATATCCGTAATGGAAGTGATGGTCATTAAGCTCATTGTTAGAGCCGAAGCTTGGGAGCCAGCCTATCAATGTACCCCAATTTTTGTTGTAATAAAAATAGTTTTTGGTTTCACCGGGTGTATATGTAAAGAAATTTTCAAGCTTGCTCTTCATTTCATTGAGAAACTTTTGGGCAGCTACTGTATCGCCTATTTGCTCGGCAATTGGAACAAGATTTGCGATTCTGCCGAAGTCTTTGCCCGCCCAGTATGTATCATCGGAATCTATGTAAGGAGTTTTGCTTTCAACCTGGTCCACAAATTCCTGTAATTTGCTTTTTAAAGAAGGATTGGAAGATATGGCATCGGGCAGTGAAGGTAGTATTCCCGTGTATTTGTATTGGGTAGTGAATTTAATTCCCTTTACTGTTTTCATTGTTCCCCTGATAGTCTTATAAGTATATGAAAGGGGAGTTATATTTGAATTGTTCCTCCATTGATGGGGGTACAGTGCTATTATTGTGTCTTTGTTTGTTCCCTCCATTGCGGTTGTTGATATGTTGAATGTTGTTGTAACGGTACTGTCCGACTCATTGTACTTCCATTCAACCTTTGTGTCATCGATAAATGCATATGCATGCTGTTTGTAGAAATTAAAAGTGCTTTCAGAGTTATCAGGAAGCAGTGCAATGGAAAAATAGTTTTTGCCCGAAGGTAAATTGCAGTTAAATGTATTTGTACCTATTCCTGTCCATGTAGAACCTGTCGGTGCAAATAATCCGTAGTAATTGTTATTGACTTTAACAGCAAGGCAGCTTGTTGATGCATTTCCAATATAGACTGTCGGTAGGCTGTTTTTAAATACAAGCCTGGGTTTTGCATCAACAAAATTGAAATAGGCATAGGGACTTCCATGGGCCAATGTAGTCTTCATTTGTTTTGAGCCATTTGACATTATAATATCGATTGCCCAGTCGGTTTCTCTGTCGGCTTTTGCATCTAATGGGGTAAATGTTGACGGCTCAACAATAAAATCACTGTTTGCAGCCGTCAGCGTAGAAATAGGCTCATTTCCCGGAGTGATAGGAGGATTGCCGACCTGCAGTCCCGTAGGTTCACAGCTGAATGCAAGGGGGTGAGGATACATAGGCTCCGAGAACTGCTTCCAGTATACGGAACTAGACCAGTTGTTTGTATGTACGGCTCCTTTGTAATTGGATGTTTTATATATCACATCCTGAACATCACCCTCACTGCCCGGAACAGTGGATATGCTTCCTGCACCGAGATCATACATCCAATTGCTGTCGGCACTATAAGCCGGAAGAGATGCAGGCAGCAATGCTGTTATTAATGTGAAAACAGTGACTAACGGAATAATTCTAATTTTAAACATAAGGCATTCTCCTAAATAAATTTATGGATTCATCGGGTCATATGCACTTTTCTCAAAGACAATTTTTTGACCTTCATAGCCCAATTTAAACGTTTCAACGGATATAATTTTTATTTCATCAACAGGTCTGTCGTTGATGCCTGTCTTTGCTGCAGCAATCTTATCAACCACATCCATTCCCTCATATACCTGACCGAATACTGAATGATATCCGTCAAGCCATGGTGTGCCGCCTACTTTTGAATATTCTTCAACAAGATTCTTATCTAATCCCATAGCTAATAAGTTATCTTTTAACCCATCGGTTATTTTACTGTTCTGAACTATAAAAAACTGGCTTCCGTTAGTATTAGGACCACTGTTCGCCATAGAAAGGGCACCGCGAATGTTGTATAGCCTATTGCTGAACTCATCGCGAAATTTCACGCCCCAGATGCTTTGACCGCCTGCACCTGTACCGGTAGGATCTCCGCCTTGGATCATGAAATCATTTATAACCCTGTGGAATATAACATCATTATAATATCCTTTTTGTGATAATTTAACAAAATTTTCCACGGTCATTGGTGCATCTTCATAGAAAAGCTTTATTTTTATATCACCGTAATTTGTTTTAATAACAGCTATCATATCTCCTTTTACAGGCTTTGAAAGCTGATATGCAAAGGGTGAATCTGAATTGCTGAACTTCGCAATAAGCTCATCAACCTTTTTTGAATCAAGATTCTTTTGAGTTTGGCTTATAATTATAAGGCCCTTATCATAAAAAACTTTTTTGCCGAGGGCATTTTCGGCCAAGGCTCTTAAAGGAATAAGCATTCTGTTATTTATGATTTGAGCAGGTTCATCCATAAGTATTTTTTTATCGCCGACAAGCATTGTTTTATTGTTAGAAGTAAATTTGACCTGTACACCGTTATATGTAATTATTGCGGTACTTGTTTTACTGTCAAAGCTTACATCAGCACCGAAGTTTTCCGCTACAAACCTTAATGGAATAAGGGTCCTTCCGTTTTTAACCAGTGCCTTTACTTCCTTGTCTGAAGTGTCTATATATGTATCGGTGTTGTTTGCATATGCTCTATTGCTGTTTGTTAGTAAAACGACCGAATCCTTCAATTCATTTTTAAGTTCTGTTGAAAGACCGAATATATTCATACTGCCGGATATGAGCAAAAGTACAATAAATATGCTTAAAAGTCTTTTAAATATCATGATAAAACCAACCTCCGTAAATAAAAGTGTCTAGTGTCTAAAGTATATCATATGGCTCATTGCAGTGCAATTATGGAAGGAATAATGCTCAAATGTGTTTTGCACTTGGTGGGTATTTCCTACAGGGAATACTCTGGCAAAAATTTCAAATGCCATTACCGATACATCGGTTACAATGGCGTTTAAAGCTCATCTGCGCAATCAAAAACCTGCGGTAATTGCAATTTCAACCAATGACGGGTTAGGTGCCAATGCTCAGAATATTGGTAAGCTTATGAATACCAAATATGTGTATATTGTTCCTTTTGGTCAGGATAGTCCTAAAGATAAGCCTAATTCAATCATATCAAAGCCGGAACTCATTGTGCCCACAATATTGGAGGCACTTAAAGGAAAACAAATACAACCGGTAATTGTATAATTAGGCATATCATTCCTTTATAAAATCACAAATAATTCATAAATAAAAGTTGCCGAAATGGCAGCTTTTATTTATGTTTTTTTATGCTTAGAATAAACCATTGATTTTATATCTGATTTTCTCTATAATTTCATTGTGGCTAAATTAAATGCGTTATTACTCTTAATCATACATTTAGAAGAATTTAAATGTAAAAGATTAATATAGTGTGGGAATAACATTTTTTCTGCCGATAAATATCTGGATGAATTTTTAATTTCCAAGTAGAAATACAAAAAGATAAAATAAAACCCGTCTTAAGGGGGTGCAGGCTTGAGTGAAAATGAAAAATATCTCCTTGGTTTATCCAAAAAAGGAGATGTTAAAGCATTTGAGATGCTGATGGAAAAATATCAAAAAAAAGTATTCAATATTGCACTTAGGCTTTTAGGGAACCATGATGATGCAAGTGAGGTTACCCAGGAAGTTTTTGTCAAGATCTTTAAATCCATGGGTAGCTTTAAAGGTGAATCCCAAATTTCTACATGGATTTACAGAATAGCTACCAATGCCTGTCTTGATGAACTCAGAAAACGCAAAAACAAGTGGGTTATGTCACTTGATGAAGAGTATCACAGGGAGAACGGTGATTATATAATACAGGTAGAGGACAATAAACCGACACCTGATGTTATAGTAGAACAAAAGACATTAAAAGCAGCATTAAATAATGCCATAGACAAGCTGCCTGAAAAATATAAGCTCATTATTGTACTTAGAGATATTCAGGGATTTAGCTATGAACAGATATCGGATATTGTTAAAACCCCTGTAGGAACGGTAAAATCAAGGATTAACAGGGCAAGGCTGCAGCTTAAAGAAATAATTTTAAAAGAAAGGGAACTTTTTTCGGATAATTTCGTCAAAGATATTGAAAGGGGGGCTGGAGATGAAAAAATGTGAAGATATCAGAGAGCTAATATCTGAATATATTGATGGTGATATGTCCGGCGATTTGCTTTCTGAGTTTGAAGAACACATTTCATCCTGCGAAGATTGCAGGAATGAGCTTAATGATGTGAAAAGCATTATAGCAATGCTTAATGATACTCCAGATGAAGACCTGCCTTTAAATTTCAAAGACGAGCTTCATGAAAGGTTGTTGGAAGAAAAGGCTAAAAAGAAAAATGTTATATCTCTGGTTATTGCAAAGTATTCCCATGTGTTTGCATCGGCAGCGGGGCTTTTGATTATATTTACAATATGGATGGTTTACAATAACAATATTGGGCTTAAGGAAGGTTCGCCTAATGTTAATTCTATACAATCATATGAGAGCAATGAATATAGCACTAATGAATTTTCAAAAGATGGAAGTTTGGATTTTGGCAACTCAGAGTTTCAATCAAATATGAAGACATTCCTGAATAATGATAAAAGCCAAGCCGATGTGGGTATACAACAGGCTCAGGGACAAGATGCAGTAGATATAACGGGTAATATAGATAAAGATGCCAGTAAATATCAAGTAACATTAGGTACTTCAAATCCCAATATGAAAAACGGTTCTCAGGAAATAGAGCAAGCTAAAGACAAAGTTGCTATAATAGCTTCCGGCGATGCTAATACCGAAAAACAGGATACAACAAATAGTAGCGATGATATAAATATATCTTTCCCTACCGCTTCAATTGCAGCGGTTCCTGATGAAAAATTATATAAGTCGGCTGATTTTACAGTAAATGCAAAAGATACCTCATCAGGGATTAATTCCATAAGAAGTATCGTATTAGCATTAGGTGGCGAAGAAATAGGTGTAAATGCAAAGTTTTTAGAGCCGAAGGATAGAGGCACAGAATCCGGTGATGGAGTTTCTAGTAAGATGCCTGAAAGTATTTCACCCGAAGCTGATAGCCGTGAATTGTTTAGTTTCAAGATTCCTGCCAATGAATATGATCTGTTTTGTCAAAAGGCCAATGAAATATTCGGCCCATCAAATGTAATAATCAATGGTGTAATAGTTAGCGAATATGAAAGCAGGAAGAAGGAAATACAGGCAGAGTTTTATGAAATCGATAAAAAAATCGAAAGCAAAGCAAAGGACAGCAAATGGAGTTCTTCAAGCGAATATAAGGATTTAATTAACAAAAAAAATAGTCTTACTAAAGAACTTGATGAAATAGAAGCCCAATCTCAATATATGACTGTCACAATAAAAGTTCAGAAATTAAAATAATGAGATTTTGGAATCACTTGAGTGTAATATTTAATAATTTTTTGAAAATAATTAATTACAGCTGTTTACCGCTGTAATTTTTTTGTGTAAAATATGTTATGGGATCAGGAAATGTAGAAATAAATTGCAATAAAGTCTTAGAGATGAGTTTTTCACAATATTTATATTATTTTACAACATTTATATAAAATGTTTTTGAGAAGAGGAGAGTAAAATATGGAAATAAACGCAGTTATAGATAGGATTGAAAATGGAAATGCTGTTTTATTGTCTGAAGATATAGGTATTGAAATCAGTATACCTGAAGAAAATATAATTAATACATATCATACGGGAGATAGACTGGTTCTTACAATTAACGGTCAATATGACATAACAAATATAAATGGAGAAACATATGAATAATAAAAAGATAATGCTCATTGACGGCAACAGCATTCTAAACAGGGCATTTTATGGACTTCAGGGAAAAGAAATGCTTGCTACAAGCGATGGGCTGTTTACAAATGCAGTGTTTGGATTTATAAATATAATGAATAAATACTTAGATGAGGAGAATCCGGGATATTTGTGTGTGGCATTCGACCTTAAGGCTCCTACATTCAGGCACAAGGAGTTTGAGGGCTATAAGGCAAAAAGGAAGGGAATGCCTCCGGAATTGGTTGTTCAGGTTCCGGTTATTAAAGAAGTACTTGATGCAATGAACATAAAGAGACTTGAATATGAGGGCTATGAAGCTGATGATATTCTTGGAACCGTTTCCCTTTGTGCAGAAAAGGAAGGCTTTGAAGTTATCATACTGACAGGGGATAGGGATTCATTGCAGCTTGCAACTGACAGGACACGAATAAAGCTTCCTGTTACCAAGGGATGGAAGACAGAAACGGAAGAATATGACTACAACAGGGTTGTTGAAAAGTATGGTGTTACTCCTGAGCTTTTTATCGATGTAAAAGGACTGATGGGTGATACATCAGACAATATACCCGGTGTGCCTGGAATTGGTGAAAAAACAGCTATTGATCTCGTGAAAAAGTTGGGCACAATTGAAAATATTTATGGCAACCTTGAAAAAGTAGAAAAGAAGAGTGTTAGACAAAAACTGGAAGATAACAGGGAGTTGGCATTTTTAAGTAAAAGACTTGCAACAATTGACAGGAACGCACCGGAAAGATGCGGGCTTAAAAACATTGAGGAGCTTAAGAGACAAGAGGTTGACAGGGAAAAACTATATAAACTTTTTAAAAGGCTTGAGTTTAAGAGCTTCATTGAAAAGTACAACCTTAAGGAGGAACATTCCAAAACTCCTGTAAAGTTAAGGGATGTAGAAATTGTAAGTGATATTGAGCATTTGGAAAGAATAAAAAATGAAATAATAAATGAGAAAATGTGCTCCATTTATAATATCATTGAAAAGACGGATGATTTCAATTCAAGCCTTAAATGTGCAGGAATATCATGGGGACAAGAAAAAGCTGCTTATGTTAATATATCTGGAGATTTTACCGAAGATTTGTTTTTAAATAATTTCAGGGAAATATTTGAAAAAGATGACATAAAGATATACGGTCATGACGTAAAGAGCCTCATTGTGTATCTAAAAAACAATGGAATGTCATTAAATGGTCTTTCATTTGATACAATGATAGGGGCGTATATTCTTAATCCTTCAAGGGATACTTATACCATATCGGAGCTTTCAGCGGATTATATGGATATGGAGCTGCCTTCCATTGAAGAAATGATAGGAAAGGGCAAAAAAAGGCTCCAAATAAGCGATATACCCTTAAATGAAATTGCTCCGGTTATAGGCACATATTCCGAGCTTATTTATGAACTCCATGAGCTCATCCATAAAAAGCTTTCGGAAAATGACCAGTTGACGCTTTATTATGAAATAGAGCTGCCTCTTATTGAAGTGCTTGCAGATATGGAGCATTTAGGAATTAAGGTAAATGTGGATGCTCTTAAGAGCTTTTCTGTTGAGATGGAAGACAGGATAAGCCAGCTAATCAAAGAGATATATGAGCTTGCGGGTGAAGAATTCAATATAAACTCCACCAAGCAATTAGGTGTTATACTCTTTGATAGACTGAAGCTGCCTGTTATAAAGAAAACAAAGACAGGCTACTCAACAGATGTGGAGGTTTTAGAGCAGCTTGAGCCCATGCACGAAATAGTTGCAAAGCTGTTGGAATACAGGCATTTGGTGAAGCTGAAGTCCACATATGTGGAAGGGCTTATGAAGGTGATGAATCCAAATACGGGAAGGATTCACTCAAGCTTTAATCAGACGGTGACGGTTACCGGGAGAATAAGCAGTACAGAGCCAAACCTTCAGAACATTCCTGTCAAATTGGAAATGGGCAGAAAGATAAGAAAGGTTTTTGTACCGGAAAATGATGAATATCTTCTGTCGGATGGAGATTACTCTCAGATAGAATTAAGAGTATTGGCACATATTACAGGCGACGAAAATATGATAGCCGCATTTACAAATAATGAGGATATTCATACGTCTACAGCCTCAAAGGTATTCAATATACCTAAGGATCAGGTTACACCGTATATGAGGTCCAGTGCTAAAGCCGTTAATTTCGGGATAGTTTACGGAATTGGTGACTTCAGCCTGTCCAAGGATTTGGGGATAACCAGGAAAGAAGCCAGAAAATATATTGACGACTATCTTGGCCAATACCCCAAAGTTAAGCAATATATGCATGATATAGTGGTGCAGGGGAAGGAAATGGGGTTTGTATCCACTATCTACAATAGAAGAAGGTATCTTCCCGAGCTTAAGTCCTCAAACTTCAACATTAGATCCTTTGGCGAGAGGATTGCAATGAATACTCCTATTCAGGGAAGTGCGGCGGATATTATTAAAATCGCAATGGTTAAGGTGTACAAGGCATTAAAGGATAGAAACCTTAAGTCAAGGCTTATTTTACAGGTTCATGACGAGCTTATTATTGAAACACGAAAAGACGAGCAGAAGGAAGTTGAAGAGCTTCTTAAAAATTGCATGGAAACTGTTGCAAGTCTTAAGGTACCTCTTACTGTTGAAGTGAATTCCGGTGAGAGCTGGTATGATGTAAAATAATGCGAGGATACGGTATATGAAAATAATTGGAGTTACAGGCCCTATAGGAAGCGGAAAAAGTACTCTTTCGGCTTATTTTGCAAAAAAGGGGGCAACGGTAATCGATGCAGACCTTTTATATAGGGAAGTAGTACAAAAGGGAAAGCCTGCTCTAAATGAGATAGCTGATTTTTTCGGCAATGAAGTGCTTGATGAGGATGGCGGCTTGAACAGAAAAAAACTTGGGCAAATTGTTTTTGAAGATAAAGCAAAGCTTGATGTATTAAATAAAATAACTCATAAATATATTATAGAAGAGATACTTAATGAGGTAAAAAAGGCAAGAGAAAGGAATGCGGATTTGTTGGTTATTGAATGTCCTATTCCTGTAGAACATGGCTTTCTTGATGTGGTTGATGAGGTTTATGTGGTTGTCGCAGATGAAAAAATAAGGGCAGAGAGGATTATGAAGAGAAATAACCTGTCCTTTGATGATGCCATGAAAAGGATTAGGTCACAAATGACCAACGAGGAATATATAAAAATTGCTGACAAAGTAATAATAAATGAATGGGATTTTGAGCGTCTTATAGCACAATTGGAAGGTAGTGTATGAATAGATTTAAAAGAGTAGTTGCTTTTTTTGTATTTATTGTTTTGGCTTCAGGTATATCTGTAAGCGGTTTGATTATTGTGGCAAAGAAATTATATCCTGTAAAGTACAAGGATAGTGTTATAAAGTATTCAGCACAATACAATGTTGATCCATATATGGTGTTTTCTGTAATAAAGGCTGAGAGTAATTTCAAAAGTAATGCAGTTTCTCCTAAAAAAGCGGTGGGGCTTATGCAAATTACAGAGAGTACCGGAATGTGGGCAGCTGAAAAAATGAATATAGAAGGTTTTAAAATTAATGACTTATACGACCCCGATACCAATATCAAAATAGGATGCTGGTATCTTAGTTATCTCAAGAAACAATTTGAAAATTTTGACAATACAACGGATGAACAAAAAAAGGAGTATGTTTTGGCATCATACAATGGTGGTCAGGCAAATGTTTTAAGGTGGATTAAAAATACTGAAGAAAGCGGCAGCGGAGTGTTTTGCGATAATATAACATTTAAAGAGACAAAGGAATATGTAAAAAGAGTCAAGGGAAACTACGGCATATATAAAAAACTATACAAGGATATTGAGAGCCTTAGAAGTAATTAGGGATGTATGTTGTATTTTAGATGTATTTTGTATTTTAAGTGAAGGGAATATAAAGAAATGTCATTAAAAAACGGTTATTTGTATGTAATAAACACGGTTTTGCTTTTTAGCACATATGAGGTTGTGAGCAAAACTCTCGTTGATAAAATAGATCCTTTTAAAATAAACTTTATCCGCTTTTTATTAGGCGGTATTATTTTGTTTTTATTTCTGCTCTATAAGGGCGATTTAAAGCTTGAGAAAAAGGATCTTATGGCGATTACTGCCATTGGCTTTATAAACGTAGTGGTAAGCATGAATCTTATGCAGTTAAGCCTATATATGAAGGGGGGGCAAGCCTCTTTATCTGCTGTGATATTCAGCAGCAACCCTATATTTGTATCGATATTTGCCTTTTTTTTGGACAGGGAGAAATTCAATCCCGTTAAGATAGCGGGACTGGTTTTGGGAAGCTTAGGTATCGTGGTTATATTTTATGAGAAGTTGAATATTGATTCCATTGATTTTAGAAGCCCCATATTTGCTTTGCTATCAGCGATTTTTTATGCACTCTACACCGTTTTAGGCCGCAAACAGGCTGTAAAAGTGGGCAGCCTTAAGATGAATGCATATTCTTTCATAGCCGGAAGCTTGCTGCTGCTTCCCATATTGATGATTGTTAACGGTCCGAATGTTTTTGAGTTTGACTATTCGGGAACACTGCAAGTAATCTATCTTTCTGTTTTTGTAACAGGTATTGCTTATCTTACATATTTTAAAGGATTGTCAATTATAGGAGCGGGAAAAGGGTCTATGGTGTTTTTTGTAAAACCTGTCCTTGCCAGCATAATTGCTATCGTATTTTTGAAGGAGGAGCCTTCATTATTTTTGGCAGCAGGAACATTATTAATTCTTGTTTCCATAGTACTTGTTTTGAACTCTGAAAAGATTTTGCACAAGATGAATTTAAGAATTGGCAGGCAATAGGTAAAGCTCTCTATTGAACTGCCAATTCCTATTGAACTGCCAATTCCTATTGAACTGCCAATTCCTATTGAACTGCCAATTCCTATTGCACCGCCAATTATGATCTGGAATAGATTAAAGGGATCTTCCTACTGCATTTGCCACAGGCCTTAATTCATTAACCAACTGATCGAATTTCGAAGGTCTTAAGGATTGCGGACCGTCGCATAATGCATTGCCGGGATCGGAGTGAACCTCTATTATCAATCCGTCTGCACCTGTTGCCACAGCTCCCTTTGACAGAGCATTTACATATTTCCATGAACCTGTTGCATGGCTTGGATCTACCACTATAGGCAGGTGTGACAGCTCCTTTACAACAGGAATTGCACTCATATCTACCGTATTTCTTGTTGCAGTTTCATATGTGCGGATACCTCTTTCACACAGTATAATATTGGAATTGCCGGCAGCCATGATATATTCGGCAGCCATAAGCCATTCTTCAATTGTTGCAGCCAGGCCTCTTTTTAATAAAATAGGTTTGTTTGTAAGACCTACTTCATGGAGCAGCTTGAAGTTTTGCATATTTCTTGCACCGATTTGAATTATGTCTGCATATGAAGCAATAAGATCCACATCACGTGTGTCTACAACCTCGGTAACCAATACAAGTCCTGTAATGTCTCTTGCTTTAGCCATTATTTTGAGACCATCTTCTTCAAGGCCTTGGAACGCATAAGGTGATGTACGAGGCTTGAAAGCACCGCCTCTTAAAATCTTGGCACCCGACTCCTTAACCTTTATTGCAGTATCTATATATGTTTCTTCATTCTCGATAGCACATGGGCCAGCCATTATAACTATTTCATTTCCGCCAATTTCAACATTTCCAACCTTCACAACCGTAGGATCTTTCTTAAGCTCCTTACCTGCAAGCTTATAAGGCTTCATAATGGGTACTATGTTTTCAACCCCGGGCATGTTGGATATATCCTGTGTACTTATAAGCCTTTTATCTCCAATTGCACCAATAACTGTTTTAATATCACCGAATATGGGATGTGTTTTAAAGCCTAAATTTATTAATTTTTTTTCCACTTGATCGATTTGGTCTTTAGTTGCGGTTGGGTTCATAATTATTATCATGTTATATACCTCCTGTATTGTTATATTTTCCAATGAATTAAAAAACTCTTCGTCCTTGAAAGGACGAAGAGTGACTTCGCGGTACCACCTTAATTGGCAAAAATGCCCACTTTCTATGTACGGGATATAAACACATTTTATCCGATACACGTTTCCTTATAACGGAGGAACAACCGATCCAGCCTACAAATATATCAATATCTTAGGATATATCAATATCTTCAACCGATAACTCAGAGGGGAACTTCAATTATTGTGCATTTTCGGACTTCCACCAACTCCGAATCGCTGTTAATGCCCTTAATAATTTACTCATCCTCGTCACAGTATTTAAAAATTTATAAAATTTACCGTATAAAAACAAAAAGTTGTTTATTCAAATTCCTTAACAATATATGCTAAGTGTTTTTTATATACTAACATAAAATATTGTCCTAAGTCAACGGTATTTTGCGTTAAAAATTTTGCTTTTGTGCACAGAAATTATATGAAATATTCGAATTTTATATTATTATATATATAGAGAGAGAAAATAAAGGCAAATTAAAGGCAAAAAATGCTTTTAATATATAGATTATTTAGTAATAGGGGGTTATAATTTATGAGAAAAAAATCTGGACAAAAGGCTGCGGTCACAAAGAACCGAGTAGTTCTATTGGCTCTATCGCTTTGCCTTGTTTTAGGACAAGTTATGAGCGGATTAGCAGTGTCTGCAGCAGATGCATCGCCTGTTCCTTTGCCGTCTGCCGTGGGATGGGAAAAATGGGATTATTTCAATTTTGCTGAAGCAACACAAAAATCTCTTTATTTTTATGATGCAGAAAAATGCGGTCCCGGTATTACTGGAGGGAGAATTGAATGGAGAGGCGATTGCCACTTGGAGGACCAAAGAATTCCTCTTAAAAATACCAATCTCAGTAAGGCGTTTTTAGAAAAATATGGAAATATTATTGACCCTGACGGAGATGGGACTATCGATGTACATGGTGGGTACCATGATGCGGGAGACCATGTGAGATTTGGACTTCCTCAGGCGTACACAGCTTCTACTATCGGATGGTGTTATTATGAATTCAAGGATGTTTACAGGGAGCTGGGAGAAGAAGAACATATAATAGATATAATAAAGTTATTTACAGACACATTTTTAAGATGTTCTTTTTTCGATGAAAATGGTGAGATGATAGCTTTTTGTTTCCAGGTAGGAGACGGTGATGAGGATCACACTTACTGGGGACCACCTGAGCTGTATCCTAAGAATCTTATCGCCACAAGACCGGCTAGATTTGCTACTGCTGAAGTTCCCGGAAGTGACGTTTGTGCCGGAACAGCAGCGGCATTGGCAACTTCATACCTGAATTTTAAGGATACCGAGCCTGAATATGCTGAGAAATGTCTTAAATATGCAATAGCAATGTATAAGTTTGCAAAAGAAAACAGAGGATTGGCAGACAGCGGTGGATACTACGGATCTGCTTATGATGAAGATGAGCTTTCATGGGCGGCTACATGGCTTTATGAATGTACCGGTGACATGAACTACATAAATGATATTGAGTCTGCTACACCTGATGGACTTTATACAGGATACTTGAAGAAGATTGTACGTGATAACAATAACAACACATGGCAGAATATATGGACACATAGCTGGGACGTTGTTTGGGGCGGCACTTTTGTAAAGCTTTCTTCTTTATTCCCGGATCATGAAAAATTTGATTACTTTGCAAGATGGAATACCGAGTATATGTCGGGAGGGGTAATACCTCACCAAGATCCTAGTGACAAAACATATATCGAAACTTCGCCTGCCGGTTACACCATGTTAAACGGTTGGGGATCGGCCCGTTACAATACTGCAATGCAGTTGTTGGCACTGGTATACCAGAAATATCATCCGGATAGGACAGATTTTGGTGATTGGGCAAAGAGCCAGATGGAATATATCATGGGAAGAAATCCTATGGGTTATTCTTATATAGTAGGTTATGGTTATGAACAGGGTCTCCCGTCTGTTAAACATCCTCACCACAGAGCTGCACACGGTTCGAAGACTCTAAGCATGAATGATCCGCCAGAGCATAGACATATATTATGGGGTGCACTTGCAGGAGGTCCCGATAAAAACGATTATCACCTTGATGAAACAACCGATTATGTTTACAACGAAGTTGCAGTAGACTATAATGCAGCTTTTGTAGGAGCTGCTGCCGGATTGTATAAGCTATACGGTCGTGGACAGAAGCCTATACCGAATTTCCCGCCGAAGGAGCCTCCATTTGATGCTTATTACTGTGAAATTCAGTTGATGCAGGAAAACAAAGAAAGAACTCAGGTAACATTAAGGCTGCACAATGAGTCCAGTACGCCGCCTCATTTTGAAAGAGGTATGATGGTAAGGTATTTCTTCAATATTAGTGAGCTTATTGAAAGCGGACAGTCAATCGATTCTGTAAAATTTGAGCTGTCATATGATGAGCAGGTATCGCTTCAGGATACCCCTGTAAAATCATCAGGACCATTTAAATGGGATGATGCAGGTACGTATTATTATGAATTTGACTGGTCCGGTTCTGATATTTATGGAGATAGGGAATACCAGTTTGCAATCATCGAAAAGCAGGATGCAAATTACCAGAACTATTGGGATCCTACAAATGACTGGAGCAGACAGGGTGCTGTAAAAGATGAATTTACCCTCACCAAATATATACCTGTTTATCTTGACGGTGTAAAGGTATTTGGAGAAGAGCCTCCAAAGCTTACGGCTACTCCTACACCTACAAAGAATCCAAATGCCACTCCTGCCAGCGATGCAAAGATAAATATATCATATAAATGCGGTGAAACAAAGGATAGTACCAATACCATAAGGGCAACTATAAAAATAGATAATACAGGTAAATCGCCAATAAATTTGTCCGATATAAAGATTCGTTACTGGCTGACATCGGAAAATATCCAGGGCACATTTGTTTGTGAATGGGCTCAGATTGGTGAAGAAAATGTAAAAGGTACTTTCTACACGATTGAAAATCCTGTAAGTAATGCGGATTCATATTATGAAATATCATTTACAAAGGAAGCGGGAGTTTTACCTCCGGGAGGAACAACAAACACTATTCCTTTCAGAATAGAATCAGGCGGTTCCTTTAATCAGGCAAACGATTATTCATTTAATCCAAATATAGCTACAGGATTAGGGGATAATCAAAAAATATCCGGTTATGTCAACGGTGTTTTGAAATTTGGAACAGAGCCTGTTAAGATAGTTCCTTCTGCACCTCCGGGATACAAGATATCCGGCTATATTAAGCCGCCTTTCGATTATTCCGGTGATGTAGCAGATAAGCTTCTGGCAGGGTTTAAGGTAGAGATACTGGATTTGGACAAATATGCAATTACAGACAGCAATGGTTATTTTGAAATAACCGGTGTTGAAGCAAGTGAATCCGGTTATACATTGGAAATCAGTAAATTGAATTATCTCAAGAGAAATAAAGTCATAGCTTCACTAAATGGCGATATTGAGATAGCATCAGATGCAGCACCTTTGACTCTATGGCCGGGTGACATTGCCAGAAACGGTGTTCAAGATAATGCAATAAATATGATCGACATAATCGAAATCTCAAAGGTGTTCAATGCAACGCCTCAGGATTCAAAATACAAGGAAGAATTGGATATTAATCTGGACAATGCTATAAACATTAAGGATGTAATAATTATAGCAAAATACTTCAATAAGGTTTCAAGCGATTATCCTGCGTAAAATAATAAAATATTCTTTGGCTGATATTGATAAAAACAAGCTTGCAGCTTTTGTGGCTGCAAGCTTGTTTTTTAGATTTTTAAATTCTCTAACAGTCATGTTATTAATGCAAATATATTATCTGTAGGCACTTCAAAATATAGTGTTTTATTTCATCACCCATTCTTTATTTAAAAACTTCAATATGTTTTTTGCAAGTACTTTTTGACCGGCTGCAGAAGGATGTATTCCATCACTTTGCATGAGTCCGTCTTTTTGGTATGCGTACTCTAGCAATGATGGCATAACAGGTATCTTAAGTTCCTTACCTACAGTATTATAAATTTTGGCAAAATTCTTTATATAATTACTACTTCTACCAGGAGTGCCATCAGGAATTTCCATAGCCATTAGTGCAACTTTTGTGTTTTTCCGCTGGATACTCTTTATAATCTGTATCAACCTTTTTTTGATTTCATCAGTTGGGGCACCGCTGAAAGCATCATTTGCTCCTATTTCCAACAAAACAAAGCATGTATCATCTGTTAGAACATCATCCAATCTATTAATGATGTCATTCGTAGTGTCTCCGGATATTCCTGCATTGATTGAACGAAATGCAATATTATTTTTATCCCAGTATTTTTGAATTAATGATGGATAATCTTGGCCAGCTGAAAGGCCATATCCTTCGGTTATTGAATCGCCTAGAAAAACAACAGCGTTTTTGCTATTTTGTGGACCTTCGGCAGGAAGAATATTTCCACCTTTGTCTTTACATGATAGGAGTATTCCCATAACAAATACACAAATAAAAAATACTTTCAATAAATTTTTCATATCTTTTCCTCCTGTTGTAATGCAATTTTAAATTAAATAAACTTTTCTTAAATGCCTTTCTAAAACCAAACAATTATTGAAGATAAGCTGCAAACATCTTAGCCAGATGAGTTTACATCAAACATACATAGAAAAAGAATAGCAGATATACAAATTTTAAAAGACTGCCATTTAAAATTTATTTTCTAATCAGCAATTAATAAAATTGAGAATAACTCAGAACCAAGAACCTCTACTCGCTTACTATATACATATATATTAATTACTCAACTTTCCCACTTGAAAAATGGGTCTGAACATTGATAAATTAATACAAATATGTAATAAAGTATATAAAAACCCCACTTTCTTTGGTATAATAGAATTACCCAAAAACCACTAATACCAATGAAAAGAGGGATTTTTATGAATTCTATTATAACAGATAATTCAAACGCTGAACATGCTATTTCTTCCAAAATTGATAACTTTTTTGCTAAGTATTCAATTAGCAGGCTTATGAAGAAGTCAAATTTCTATAAAGAAGGCGGTATACAATGCGTTGTGCTACTTAAAGAGATTTTTGGACTTGTTTTCTCAGGTAAAAACTTATTCCGTACCTTAAAAATGAATCCTGAGAATCTCTCCTTTAAGAAGAACGCAGCATATAGGTTTCTAAACTCTAGCACCTTCAATTGGGCAAGGTTACTGTTGTTACTAGTTACGCTTATAATCGAAGGTATTAACCAGCTAACTTCTGAAGATAGAGTAAGTGTCCTAATAGTGGATGATTCCTTGTATGACCGTAGTCGGAGCAATAAAGTTGAGCTCTTATCACGAGTCTTTGATCATACAACTCGTAAATTCGTTAAAGGCTTTAAAATGCTCACTATTGGATGGTCTGACGGAAATACCTTTCTCCCTGTTGCCTTCTCACTTATGAGTTCAAGGCATGAGAAGAAAATATTATGTCCTGCTGATAACAGCATAGATAAGAGATCTTCCGGTTATAAAAGAAGGAACGAAGCAACTGTAAAATCTACCGAAACACTGCTCAAACTATTGGATTCCGTTAAAGGTCTACCAGCAAAGTATCTACTTTTTGACAGTTGGTTTGCCTTCCCCAAAATGATTGCTGAAGTTGTAAAACGTAATCTTGATGTAGTTTGTATGTTAAAACGCAGTTCAAAGATTCACTACCTATACCAAGGTGAATGGATGAATATCAAAGAGATCTACAAGAGGATTACACCTGCTGACAAAGGAGATATCATTGGTTCTGTAATCGCAAGCATAAGGGAATCAAAGAAAAGCCAGGAGCTTGTCGAAGTAAAAATAGTCTTTGTAAAGGATCGTCACTCAAAGAACTGGCTTGCGGTATTGTCTACCAACACATCTATTAGTAATGAGGAGATCATTAGGATTTACGGCAAACGCTGGGATATTGAGGTTTTCTTCAAAGTAGTGAAATCTTACTTGGCTTTAGCAAAAGAGTTCCAGGGTCGTAGCTATGACATGATGCTTGCACATACCACTATCGTCTTTATGAGATATGCAATGCTTGCTCTAGAATCTAGGAATTCCATAGATCCAAGGACTATTGGAGACCTATTTTTCTATATCTGCGATGAAGTTGAAGATATCAAGTTTTCGACATCATTAATGCGTATAATAGAGCTTCTAAGAAAAATTCTCAATGAGAGTCCCATTATCAGTGAAGAAATCGCTCATCAAATTATGGATTCGTTCATACTTGCTCTACCTACAGTTTGGAAGCAAAAGCTAAAGTTAAGCGCTTGAAGGTATTAATTTATCAATGTTCAGTCCAGCTTTTAGGCTGGGAAAGTTGAGTTAATTACAAAACCCTGAACGTTTGAATCAATATCCAGTAACTCTTCTATGTAATCTATATCTGACGGCAGATAAGGACATCGGAATTATATTTTGTATCTCCGGCTATTGTTAAAAGATTTTGATAATTCAATAGCATCCAACATATTTATAACATTGTCCTGTTTTCCGTTAACTCTGATATCACCAGCCACATTTGGTTAATATTTATTGTTGAATCTCTACATATTAGTACTTTTTCAATCTCATTTGTATCCTTATTATCATTAAAACAACGATAACTTTTCTAAATATATATAAAATTTTTCCTATAAAAATAAACACCTTCAATTTAAAAATGAAAACATATAATCATATGTCAATTATATACTTTTTAGATTATTATATCATAATTGTTTATCATTGCCTAAGAAGAAATAGAACCATTAAAGCAACATAAGATAGTTGCTTTAATGGTTCTAAATGTAACTAATTTGGATTACATAATAAGTAATTTGTGAGATGACAAAGAACCAAGAACCTCTACTTGCTTACTATAAACATCTATATGAATTTCAAAACCTCGAATGCTGGAGCCAGTATCCAGTAACTCTTTTTGGTAATCTATATCTGGAGACAGATAAGGTCCATAGCTAACCCCATCAATATTGACCCTACTTTTAAGGAGATTTAGTAGTCCATCAACGGTTGGAGTTGTCAATTTCGAAAAAAATTTATCATTGGTTTCATACATGTAGAGCTTTACGGCTTTCTCAATAGCTAATGCGGCAGCTTTGATATCAAAATAATCATCACTTGTTTTATTGAAGTTCTGGGCAATAATTACCACATCGCTTATGTTAATCACATTATCTCCGTTTAAATCTGCATCGGAATTATATTCTTCATCTCCAACTTTTGTGTTAAAAGATTTAGATAATTCAATAACATCCAACATATTTATAACATTGTCCTGTTTTCCATTAACTCTGATATCACCAGCCCATATTTGGTTAATATCTATTACTGAATTCCTACATATTAATACTTTTTCAATTTCTCTTGTATCCTTGTTCATTTCATATTGAGAAATTTCTCTTTCCAGATAACCGGGCTTACTTATTTTTAGTGAGTATACAGACTGAGTAACAGGAATCTTTAGTTCATAATAACCATCTTTATCCGTCGTAGCGAATAAATCGGTGCCTATAGCTTCTACTTTAAATCCGGCTTTTGATTGAGATAAGTTATTATTATTGTCTGATTTTAAGCCTACAAATCCGGATATTAAAAAACTATTAGAGTTCTGGTCAGCTTGTGTAGCGGCTGCTGAAGTTAATGATGATGTAAATGGTATTTGAATAATAATTATCATTAAAATTACCATAATTCTTCTAAATTTGTATAAATTTTTTAACATAAAAATAAACCCCTCCAAATTAAGTTATATATTTTTGTATATTATAACATAGTCGTTTTATTTTTCAAGCTTATTATTTTTATCATTTGCTCATTTGCACTTAGAGTATAATTATAGTTGGCAAGACAAGTAAATAATTAGGAGATATCCGAA
>DAOOVO010000003.1:0-81522 GCA_035370245.1 Pseudobacteroides sp. | reverse complement strand
AGTTGTCAAGGTACATCTATTGTAAAAAAAGAGTTTATGCAGTGGAATCAATAATATGTTTCGTGTAGATGTAAGTTGAATAATAGCTTATACAAAGTCTTTTTCGCAACATATGTAGATTAGATACCATTAATTTTTTACATTTGTATTCTGTTAAATGTAATATTAATAACGTATTTAATGTAGATAAAAAGCAAATTTTGGTATATAATTACTTACATCAAATTTTTTTTACTCAATGATTTTATTAAAGTTGTTATATAATTAAATATTGATTTTAGTTTATTAAAGTTTATTAATATATGATTTACTATATATAGAGGAGGCACTGCAGATGTCAGGTGAAAAACGATTTGGAAGTTCTTTTTTAGGTGGTTTTGCAAAGTCTGATGTAAACGCGTATATTGAGAGGATGCTTAAGGAGTTTGACGATAGACTGAAGCAAAAAGACAATGAAATTTCAATGCTAAAAAATCAAAACAGAGAACTCAGAATAAAGTATGAGGATCTTGAAAGAAGAATGAGCCAGGTCAATGAAGATAGAGTTAAGATAGCTGATGCAATAATAATAGCTAAAGAAAAAGCTGAAGCTATAGTTGAAGAGGCAAAAAAAGAAGCTGAGACTACTCTTGAAGAGGCCAGGAAAGAAGCTGAAACTACTCTTGAAGAGGCAAGAAAAGAAGCAATAGAAGAAAAGAAAAGGCTTGAGCAGACTATTGAAAATGAAAAAGAAAAACTTGTTGATATAAGAAGAGAATTAAAAAGCTTAAAAACTGAAGTTTTACAAAGGCTTAAAAAGTTTGAACAGCAAATAACAGAAGTATCAGAAGTAATAGAAGATGATACTGAGGAAGATTATTAATTAAAAGTGTTGAAATTTAATGTTTAGTTTCGTATAATGATTTATAATGATAAAAATTCATATGTATGAATGTCAATGATAGGGAAGAGTATATATAGATAATTTTAAAGAGAGTTAGCGGTAGGTGGAAGCTAATAAAGGACTATATAGAAAGCAGCCCTGGAGATTCACTTTGAGAAATCCATTAATCTATATACATAGATTATTTTGGACATTAGAAGATGACGAAGCCTCGCGTTATAGAGGGACGGTATTTTTGTACCGGTTGAGATGGCATTTTTGCTAATTAGGGTGGTACCGCGGATACTCCTTCGCCCCTTTTTTGGGGAAGGAGTTTTTTTGTTATTGTTTTTATATAAAAAGTGTTTGTGCGAATAATAAGTAGATACGGATAATAAGTAAAATGAGTAGTATAAAAATATAAAAAAGGAGAGATTGAGCATGGAAGAAATTTTGGAATTATTAGAAAATAATGCTAAGTTAACTGAGGAGCAGATTGCAGTCATGCTTGGAAAGAGTGTTGATGAAGTTAAAGAGGCTATTAAAAAGTATGAAGAAGATAATGTAATTGCCGGTTATACTGCAATGATCAACTGGGAAAAAACAGACAAAGAAAGCGTTACAGCATTAATTGAACTAAAAATCACTCCGCAAAGGGGAGAAGGCTTTGACAAAGTGGCAGAAAGAATTTACAGATACCCTCAGGTAAAGGCATGCTATTTGATGTCCGGAGGCTTTGATCTTACTGTAATAGTTGAAGGAAGAACAATGAAAGAGGTGGCATTGTTTGTTGCGATGAAGCTTGCACCATTGGAAAATGTGTTGAGTACGGCTACCCACTTCGTATTGAAGAAATATAAAGATAAGGGAACTATATTTGAAGAGAAAACCAAGGATGACAGGGAGGCAATAATATTATGAAAATGTCAGATATGATTTCTCCAACCATAAAAAGTATTCCTCCCTCAGGGATCAGGAAGTTTTTTGATCTGGTCAATGAAATGAAAGATGCAATTTCACTTAGTATAGGAGAGCCTGATTTTGTAACGCCTTGGAATGTAAGGGAGGCAGGCATATATTCTTTGGAAAAGGGCCATACCCATTATTCCCCGAATTCCGGCTTTATAGAGCTTAGAACGGAAATATCAAAATATTATGAAAGAAAATTTAATGTTAAGTATGATCCTAAAAATCAGATAATAGTCACAGTAGGCGGAAGTGAGGCCATAGACATTGCATTAAGGTCTCTGGTAGGGCCGGGCGATGAAGTAATTATACCTGAACCAAGCTTTGTTGCGTATAAACCCTGTACAATCCTTACAGGTGCTACACCGGTAGTAATTAACCTAAGAATGGAAGATCAATTCAGATTGACACCGGAGCTCCTTGAAAAAGCAATAACTCCAAGGACAAAAGTTCTGATACTTCCGTTCCCCAATAACCCTACCGGTGCTATAATGCCAAAGGAAGATTTGGATAAAATTGTGGAAGTTCTCAAGGATAAGAATATTATTGTATTATCCGATGAAATCTATTCGGAACTCACATATGAAGGGAAACATGTTTCAATTGCCAGTTATCCTGAAATGAAAGATAAAACACTTATAATTAACGGATTTTCAAAATCTTACGCAATGACTGGTTGGAGACTTGGATACGCATGCGGTCATCCTGATTTAATAGGGGCCATGTATAAGATACATCAATTTGCTATAATGTCATCTCCGACAACTGCCCAATATGCAGCCATAGAGGCATTGAAAAGCGGCGATAATGATATAGATATGATGAGAAGAGAGTACAACAGAAGAAGAAGGGTAATGGTTGATGGCTTTAGAAAAGTAGGTCTGGAATGTTTTGAGCCGTTGGGTGCTTTTTATGTATTTCCCTGCATCAAATCAACAGGCTTAAGTTCGGAAGAATTCTGCGAGAGATTGCTTTCTGAAGAAAAAGTAGCCATCGTTCCGGGCACGGCATTTGGTGAAAGTGGAAAAGGTTTTATCAGAGCTTGCTATGCATATTCTATTGACAATATAATAGAGGCATTGAAGCGAGTTGAAAAGTTTGTAAATTCACTAAAAAAGTAAAAGGTGGTATATGAGTAAATTAATATTTATTGATCTGGACGGTACGCTTTTAAGCAGCAGCAAGGAAATTTCAAAGGAAAACAAAGAAGCTGTGAGGATTGCAGAGGAAAATGGACTGAAGGTAATAATTTGCACGGGTAAGGTTTTTAAATCAGCAAAGAGGTTTGCACATGAGCTGGGTATAGAGGGACCGTTAATATCCTGTAATGGTGCGGAAATAAGGGATATAGCAACGGAAAAGTTGTTATATTCCAATTCCATAAAAAAAGAGGATTGTTATAAAATAATTGATATATGCAGAAGAAAAAATATATATTTTCATGCATATATAAATCATGATATGTTTACGGAAATGGAAGAATGTCCTACACCTCTTTATTGGACCGAGAATACGGAGGTTCCGGATGAATACAGAATAAACATAAGGGTTGTTCAAGATTTTAAAAAGATTGTAAGGGAGAATAGCCAAAACGTATCCAAATTTCTCATGGTTTCTAAGGATCCTCAGCAACTGTTTGAAGTTAGGAGCCTTTTAGAGAAAATTGATACGATAAATGTAATGTGTTCGACTGATGATAACATTGAAGTAGTAAATAAAAATGTAAGTAAGGGCAATGCATTAACGATTGTAAGTAATAGCCGTGAATATAATGGGTATGGGATTGTTGCTATAGGTGATAGTGAGAATGACTTATCAATGCTATTAGAATCTCATTACAAAATCGTGATGGGTAATGCAGACGAATCACTTAAAAAAATCGCTGATTTTATCTCACCTGTAAATGATGAAAGCGGAGTAGCCATAGCTATTGAACAAGTTTTAAAATTACTTTAATAATACCCCCGAAAAAATGCTATATTGTGCTTTTAAGCATTAGTGAGTACTTTTAATGCTAATGCTTTTAAAATTATTTTTTGTATAAAACAATATTAAATCGTCCAATTCTTGACTGATTTTTAATATGTCTTCAGTATTTCCGCTATCAATAACCTCATATAACTTGTTACGCAATTCTTCCAGCTGCTCTAGCATAAAAACCTCCAAAAACCTATTGCTCATTAAATCAAATTCAGTATTTTACATTCAATTAATTTATGATAGAATATCAACAATATTAGCTTACTTTAATTTTAAAGCAACAGAACGTTGCTGTCAATAAAAAAAGGAATTTTTGCAAACAAATTGTTGCTTTTGTGTATAAATTTGATATTATTATTTTATGTATGTTTTGTTATATATGGAAGAAAACTTTTTGAGGTGAACAAAAGTGGATTTTTCAAGGATGCTGAAGCAGCTGAGGGAAGAAAAAAGTTTATCCCAAAAGGATATCGCAGAATATTTAGGTCTGACGCGTCAAGCTGTTGCTTCATATGAGCTTGCCAAAAGAAAACCTGATTATGATGTTCTAAAGAAATTGGCAGATTACTTTGGTGTTTCGGTGGATTACTTGCTAGGAAGGGTAAAATGCAAGGATGTTAATGCTATAACCGTTGGCAGAAATATTGATTTAATCAGGGGCAATATGACATATAAGGAAATGTCTGAAAGCATAAGCAAAAAGATGGGAACAATAATATTCCCCGAAATGCTTGAGCTATATGCTAGAGGGGAAAGAATGCCTTTTAGTGCTACTTTGAAGATAATAGCAAAATATGCCGGTGTAAGAGAGTCATTTTTCTATACACACAATACTTTACTTACTTACGAGAAGGAAAAAGAGTTATACAAGAGAGGAGAAGAAGTTAATGCAAATCATGCGAATAAGGATGCAAAAGGAGAATTTTCTCATATTGATGAAGAACTAAGAAAATGGATATTTAAGGAAAGTAACTTGGAATATTTAAAATTGGCTAAAAGCATACAGGAATCGGGGATACCGGTATCAGCTCTAGAGCCTCTAATAAAAACTTTTAAAAACAATAAGCAGAATTGAGTAATAATTTCAAAAGTTTCTTTAGTCAATTAATTATTTTTACATAAAGTGTAATTTAATCTATCGTACATATTGGACAAATACTCTATCAGATTCGGGATATTCTAAATATATGACAGTTAAATATATTGGTATTTTGGTTTGCTAAATTTATTTATCGCTAATATCGTTTAATTTGAGGAGATATTATAATGCCATATTTTAAGAATATAATAGCTTTAATATTGGCAATATGTTTTGTCTTTACACTCCATTCAATATCTTTTGCCGGTCAGGCAAGTCTTATTCAAAAGACAATAAAGCAGGGGGATGATGTTATCATTTCATTTAGGTATCAAAAGGATACCGATATGCATGTTGTCATTGGAAAATGCGGTATAAATGAAATGGTAAATTTTAAAGCAATTTATTTGGAGAAGAATACATCCGATGATGTAAATGCTGTTATAGGTAAAAATGCCCAATTATTTATGCAAGCATGTACCGACTGGCTAGGCCCGTATGTTGTTAAGGCTCTTGAAAACGGTGATGGAGGGGGAAGTGCCTTTACAGGCGGATGGCATAGCATCAAACGTGATGAAAAGTACTACAAGACTGGTATGACATATTCATTTGATGTTATGTCCAATAACCGTACAATTAAAGAGAATAAAGTAGCAAACGGAGCGGTTGATATACAAATAATCAATTTGATTAAGGGGTATAATACCGTAAAGTCCGAAAGATATTTATTAAGAGAAGAAATACGGATAAAAGCGTATAATGGGCAATTTGACATCAAGGTCAGAACTACGGCTTTAGAGCCTATATACATTACGAAATATTATGGACTCCAGACACAAAACGGGACATGGAATGGTGGAGTTCAATATGGTAATGATGGTATCAATTTAATCAATAAATGCTCTGAATCAGGGGCTAAAAAAGATGTGGGAGCAATAAATAATTTTTCACTTTGGTCAGAAGATAAAAAGCATAGACTTTATTGCAGCATAAATGACAAAGTAGGCATCGGATCATTTAAAAATATACCTGATAATATGTCCACGATATTTACAGAAGCATACGGTAAAACATATTTTAATCTTATTAATGGCAATGGCGTGCATTTACTTAGTGAAGAGAGTGTAACATGGGAAGGAAGGTATGTTTTTGTATCAACATATCACAATGTATTATTGTCGGTAGCTGATAGGATTAAGACGCTTGTGTTAAAGTATTTATTTCCTATAAGCTGATTTAATAATAAGATGAAAAAGAATTAAGGATTCAGAATACTTCGTATTAATTCTGAATCCTTAATTCTAGAATTCTTTTCACTAAATTTTCTCCGCACTGAATCATAACTATATAGCCGATTCGCCTCTTTCACCGGTTCTGATTCTAACTGCATCCACCACATCGTATACAAATATTTTTCCATCCCCTACTTCACCGGTTTTAGCTTCTTCAGTTATTAGTTTAATTATTTCTTCCACTTGATCATCTTTTGCTATAATTTCAATTTTTACTTTTGGAAGAAGATTAAGTGTAATTTCTGTACCGCGGTAATATTCCTTTCTACCCTTTTGAAGCCCACAGCCCATAACTTGGCTTATTGTAAGTCCGTTAATATTGAATTTGCTGAGAGTTTCTTTGATATCTTCCAATTTACCGGGTCTAATCACTGCTTCAATTTTTTTCATTTTAATCACCTCGTCTTTTATCTTTGAAATTATGGTGTACATTAATGATATATTATTATCAAAATTTAACACCATAATTTCATAAGATTGATTTATATATTATAATGCAATACCTTCTTCTGCTGCAAAGTCAGGGTATGCATCTTCGCCGTGTTGGGATACGTCAAGACCTTCGTCTTCATCCGATTCACTTACTCGTAATTTTACAAAGAGGGAAATTGCCTTAAGTATAATAAATGTAAGTAATCCGGAGAATACTATTGTGGCCACAACGCTTAAAGCTTGAATTCCAAGGAGTCCTGGATTGCCGTGTAATAATCCGTCTGCACCTGCAGGATTTATTTCTGTTGAAGCGAACACGCCTGTTGCTAAAGCTCCAAAGATACCTCCTATTCCATGACAGCCGAATACATCTAAAGAATCGTCATACCCAAATTTGGGTTTAAGAACGCTTATAGCAAAGTAACTAAGAGGACTTACCAAAAGGCCTATGATAATTGCGGATAATGGTGAAACGAAGCCTGCAGCCGGTGTTATAGCAACCAATCCTACTACACATCCTGTAGCCGCACCCAGTAATGTAGGTTTTCCGTGATGTAACCATTCTATGATTATCCAGGAAAGCAAAGCTGCTGCCGCTGCTGTGTTTGTAACAATAAACGCACTAACTGCAAGACCGTTTGCTCCAAGTGCACTGCCTGCATTAAATCCGAACCAGCCAAACCATAGTACTGCTGCACCTAAAAGGACAAATGGAATATTATGCGGTATCATTGGTGTTGTTCTATAGCCTTTGCGTTTTCCTAAAACAATTGCTGCAACCAAGCCTGCTATACCTGAACTGATGTGAACTACAGTACCGCCTGCAAAGTCAAGAGCACCAAGTTCTCTGATCCATCCGCCAACGCCCCATACCCAATGTGCAAGAGGGTCGTAAACCAATGTAGCCCAAAGAGTTGTAAATATTAAGAAAGCAGAAAATCTCATTCTTTCAGCAAAAGCACCTGTTATAAGTGCTGGAGTAATAATTGCGAACATCATTTGATACATTGCAAATCCGGCATGAGGAATTGTTGCTGCGTAATCCGGATTAGGTGTGCCGCCAACTCCGATAAATCCCAAGAAGTCAAGGCCGCCGATTATACCGCCTTTATCAGAACCGAATGCAAGTGTATAGCCAATAAGTACCCATTGAATAGAAATTAAACCAACCATTACAAAAGAGTTCATCAATGTGTTAAGTACATTCTTTTTTCTAACCATTCCGCCATAGAAGAATGCCAACGCAGGTGTCATTAAAAATACAAGGGCTGCCGATATCATATTGAATGCTGTGTCTCCAGTGTCAATTACTGCTTCGCCTTCAGCGAAAATCATCATAGGTATGCTCAATACCGAAAATAGACTTATTATAAAAGTTATAATTTTCTTATTCATATCGATTCCTCCATTAATTAAAATGTTTAATGTTAATGATTAAGGATAATTAAAAAAATTACTTACCCTTAAAAGTGTGTGTTCGCGAGTTTAATAAACTCGAAAACTTGCATTTAGGGTTAGGTATTTCTCTAATATACCTAAATAAAAATTTGGAATTATCGACATTGATAATTTTAAATTGGAGCTCCAATGAGAATCACTTCGATGGGATTCCTTACAAAGTAATGGTTAAAGATTTTCTTACCCCTTACCGGTGAGAGTTCATGATTAAGCTGACTTACAACCGGCATATAGTATAAATTCTTTAACATCTTAAGAGAAAATAAAAAAGCCCACCTGTATTTATACGGGTAAGCATCTTTACTTACTTGAAAAAAATATTCAACTTGAGTTCATTATATCAGATTGATTTTTATTATGCAATAGTTATCTAAAAAAAATTTATAGTTTAGATTATGAAATGAATACACGGCAAAAGACAGGAAATAAATATAATACAGTGGATGAGATGATTCGAATATTTCCCAGGTAAGTATTTATGGAAGAGAGTATAGTAAATTGATTTTTAATACCTTATAAAATAGATATTAATATATAAAATTAAATAGAATATGTACTTTTAATTATCAATAAAATCTGATATATTAAATATTAAAGCTAAAATACCGTTAATAATTTGAAAGGCGGTTATTTAATGTCTCGAGAGAAGTATATTGTAGCAGCTGCTGACAATCCCAGTCAGATTTCAATAAGAAACATACTGAACCCGTACGGGTTTATGTTTCTGGCTAATTGTTCGGATTCCATTTCACTTTTAAGGCTTATTAGAAGTTATAGTCCGGATTTTGTTATTATAGACATGGGGCGGCAGTTAAATGAAATTTTACCCGTTGTAGATACAATAGACGATGAGATGCTATGTCCGTGTATAATAGTGGGTCAAAATAATGACATGGAAATTGATTACCTGATGGAAAAGACAAAAGTAGTAACTCTTTTCCCAAAGCCATTAAACAAGGAATTGTTTATCCATACTGTTGAAATGTCTCTAATTAGTTTTAAAAGACTTTCCATATTATATAGAAAGCTTCGTGAAATGACTGAGAACTACGAAACAAGAAAAGCTGTGGAACGGGCTAAATGGATACTTATGGAGAGAGAAGGCATTAGTGAAAGCGAAGCCTATGAGAGAATAAGAAAAAAGAGTATGGACACACGAACTCCAATTAAAGCATTGGCTGAGGCAATTATTTTTTCCAATGAACTAAGAAAGGATTAAATTTAATTTCTTTGATTGTGTATTGGCTATATAAGAATCAATTAATTTTAATTCGTTTAATAGTTTTGTAGAGTTAATTGTTTATTTATACTGTAAGAAATGACTAAATAATAAAAGGGGAGATATAAGTGTTAGAATTTGAGCAATTTAAACTCGAAATTGAAGATTTAGCAAAAGAACTAGGAGAAATGGGGGCTTCACTTTGACATCGCCAGATTGAACGATGAAATAGCGGAGCTGGAACAAAAAGCAGCAGAGCCTGATTTTTGGAACGATTTAGAAAACTCTCAAAAGGTACTACAGAGGCTTAAGACTGTTAAGGCTAAAGTTGATGGCTATAAAGGACTTGTTGCAGATTTGGATGATTTAAAAACATTAAACCAGCTTGGAATGGAAGAAGAGGATGCAAGTATTATAGATGAGGTTTCTTCAGGCATTCAAGCTTTAAAGGATAAGCTTAATAAGCTTAAACTGGAGACACTTCTTACCGGTCAGTATGATAAGAATAATGCCATTTTAACCCTTCATGCAGGTGCAGGAGGAACTGAGGCTCAGGACTGGGTGCAAATGCTTTTGAGAATGTATACCAGGTGGGCTGAGGAAAAGGGCTATGAAGTAAAAATACTTGATTTTTTAGATGGTGAAGAAGCAGGCATAAAGAGCGTAACTTTTCATGTGATAGGCGAAAATGCATATGGATATTTGCGTTCGGAAAAAGGCGTGCACAGGTTGGTCAGAATATCTCCATTTGATGCATCGGGAAGAAGACATACTTCCTTTGCATCATTAGATGTAATGCCTGAGCTTGATGATGACGTAGAAGTTGAGATAAATCCCGATGATTTAAGAATTGATACTTACAGATCCAGTGGTGCAGGAGGTCAGCATATCAACAAGACCGAGTCGGCAGTTAGAATTACCCATATACCTACGGGAGTAGTTGTAGCATGTCAGACAGAAAGATCCCAGTTTCAAAACAGGGATACTGCCATGAAGATGCTTAAATCAAAGCTTTTAGAGCTTAAAGAGCGTGAACAGAAAGAAAAGATAGAGGATTTGAAGGGCGTTCAAATGGACATTGCATGGGGAAGCCAGATAAGATCCTATGTTTTCTGTCCATATACCCTTGTAAAGGATCATAGAACCAATTTTGAAGTTGGGGATGTTAATGCCGTTATGGACGGAGAAATTGATGGATTTATAAACGCTTTCCTGTCGAGCAACGCAGATAAAAAGTAACGGCTGGGATTGGTATAGGTGTTGTCATGACTTCGAATAGCATAAGTATAGTTGGAACGGGTAAACTTGGAAGCAGTCTTGCTATAGCTTTGAAATCAAAGGGGTTTGAAATTTCAGGGTTATACAGTATTGGAGGAGATTCCCAAAAGAAACTCTGCAGGCAGTTGGGAATCTGCCTTAATAACGATTTGATTGAATCGGTATCCGGCTCAAATATTATTTTTATTACCGTACCCGATTCTCAAATAGCAAATGTTTCAAGGCAGATATCACAGTCTGCAAATGTTGAAAGCATAAAAAATAAATATGTTTTCCATATGAGCGGTGCTCTTACTTCGGATGAGCTTGCTGATTTGGAGAGATTAGGAGCCTTAACAGGCTCTTTGCATCCTATTCAGACATTTGCAGGTACATCGGACCCGGAAATATTTGAGGGAGTTTATTTCGGGTTTGAGGGTTCTTGTGATATTTATCCTGTTGCTAAAGATATAGTGGATGCTTTAAATGGAAAGATTGTGAAGATAGAAAAGGAAAATAAGCCTATATATCATGCCTGTGCATGTATAATATCAAATTATACAGTTACACTTTCTCATATGGTTGAGAAACTTTTAAGGGTTATGAAAGTTGAAAATGAAATAAATATTAATGCATTTATGCCTTTATTAAAGGGTACCGTCCCAAATATTGAAAAATTGGGAAGCGTTAAATCCCTTACAGGACCCATTTCAAGGGGCGACATCAATGTAATAAAGGGGCATATTGATGCTTTAAATGATAGATGCGGTGAACTGGAAAGAGAGCTTTATAATATTTTAGGTATTGCAACGGCTGATCTGGCTTTGGAAAAAGGAAGTATTGGCGAAAAGACCAGGTTATCGATACATAGTCTTTTAAATGATAGGCCGGAACTACGGAAGGGTGATGATAGCCATAGAAATCGATAGTTTGAAAGAGTTGCTTAAAAGCGTCAGGGACGGGCAATTAAATATTGATGAAGCGGTTGATAGGCTTAAAACATTGCCTTTTGAGGATTTGGGTTTTGCCAAGGTGGATCATCATAGAAACTTAAGAAACGGATATCCTGAAGTCATTTATTGTGAAGGTAAAACTAATGAACAGATTAAGGCAATCATGTTAAACCTTATGAAGAACAATAACAATATTATGGCAACCCGTGCCAAGCCGGAAGTTTTTGACATGATCAAAGAGATTACCGAAGATGCTGTTTATTATGAAAGTGCCAGGATCATAATTGTTAAGAAAAGAGAGCTACCAAAAACTTCTAAAAAAATAGCTGTTGTTACTGCGGGAACATCAGATATACCTGTTGCAGAAGAGGCGGCTGTTACAGCTGAAACTATGGGAAATTCCGTAGAGAGGGTTTATGATGTTGGAGTCGCAGGAATACATAGACTTTTTGCAAAATCGGAGATACTTCTTAAGGCTAATGTATTGATTGTTGTCGCAGGCATGGAGGGAGCTCTTGCAAGTGTAGTTGCAGGTATGGTAGATAAGCCCGTTATAGCTGTTCCCACCAGCATTGGTTATGGAGCTAATTTCGGTGGCTTGTCCGCACTTTTGACCATGCTTAACAGCTGTGCCAGCGGAATAGGGGTAGTAAATATTGATAACGGATTCGGAGCAGGTTTTTTAGCATCAATGATAAATAGATTATAGTTAAGGAGAAGGGCTATGAAGGTTCTTTATTTTGATTGTTTTTCGGGAATAAGCGGTGACATGACGGTCGGAGCTCTGCTCGATTTGGGAATTGATAAAGATCTATTTATTGAGGAGTTAAGGAAATTAAATCTGGGAGGCTATGAGATACGCATTGAAAAAACAACAAAGCAGGGGATTGCTGGGACAGATTTCAATGTTATTGTCAGTGAGGAATATGATGACCTGGTTAAACGCATGGAAAGAAACGGTCACATAAAATGTGACCATAATCACAGTCATGACCATAATCATAGCCATGATAACAAGCATGATCATGATCAAAATCATAATCTTAATAAGCATGGGCATTGTACAAGAAATCTCATGGATATTGAGGCACTTATCGATGCAAGCAACTTGAAAAAAAGCGTTAAAAATATGAGCAAGAGGGTATTCAGGGAGATAGCAAGGGCCGAAGCAAAGGTACATAACAAAAGCATAAATGAGATTTATTTTCATGAAGTGGGTGCTGTAGATTCTATTGTGGATATAGTTGGAACTTCCATCTGTCTTGATCTTTTGGGAGTTAAAGATGTATATTGTTCTCCCCTCCATGACGGACAGGGATTTGTTGAATGTGCACATGGAATTATACCGGTCCCGGTTCCTGCGGTTATGGAAATATTGGCAAACTCTCATATTCCTCTGGTTATTGAAGATGTTAAAACTGAGCTTATTACACCAACAGGTGCCGGGATAGTAAAAACATTATGCAGAGATTTCGGCAGCATGCCTGTTATGATCATCGACAAGGTAGGATATGGTTTCGGCAAAAGAGATACCGGCAGATTAAATGCATTAAGAGTGGTTTTAGGAACATTTTTGAGCCATGACAGCTTGACAGAGGATATGGTGCTTTTAGAAACCAATATAGATGATACCACTTCCGAGATACTAGGATTTACAATGGAGAAGCTTTTTGAAAGCGGAGCTGCAGATGTATTTTACACATCCATTTATATGAAGAAAAACCGTCCTGCTTATATGCTGTCGGTATTATGCAAAAAGCAGGATGAAGAGAAAATGACGGATATAATTTTTAGAGAAACTTCCACAATAGGGGTTAGAAGAAGTGTTGTTAAAAGGCATGTTATGGAAAGAGAAGTAATAAACGTAAATACCGATATGGGTGATGTGAGAGTAAAAGTATCCACATGGGGAGATATCAAAAAGGTGACTCCCGAGTATGAGGACTGCAGGAACATCGCCATGAAGACAGGTATGCCTCTTATATCGGTTTATGAACAGGTTAACAGGCATATGGATATTAAGACACAGGATGCAAAAAACAGTTATAAAGGTAATTAAGTTATAAAGGTAAATAAAAGGTAATTAATATGTTTTATAATAAATTTTCCAATTATTTAAGAGAAAAGTACGGTGCGAAAGTATATAAGATACCCGTTAATATTCCGGTCACATGCCCTAACAGGGACGGTACACTTGGAACAAACGGGTGTCTTTTTTGCGGTGATGAAGGAGCAGGTTTTGAAAATCTGTCAAACCAGCTTTCGGTAAAAGAACAGATACAAATCAATACAAAGTACATAGGTGAGAAGTATAAGGCGGACAAGTTTATAATATATTACCAGAATTATACAAATACTTATCTTCCAATGGAAAGATTCAAAGAATATATTAATGATTCATGCATGGAGGGTGTTGTTGCCATATATATTTCTACCAGGCCTGACTGTGTAAATGACATGCAGCTTTCCTTTTTGGAGGATGTGAAAAACAAATTTAATATCGACATTGTTATTGAGCTTGGTCTGCAAACCGTCAATTATCACACCCTCAAGGCTATTTCAAGGGGCCATCTTTTGGCTGAGTTCATTGATGCTGTAATTCGTATAAAAAAACATGGCCTCGATACATGTGCACATTACATAGTTGATCTACCCATGGATAACATGGACGATGTGATGGAGGGTGCAAGGATATTATCTGCTCTAGGTGTGGATCAGGTAAAGTGTCATTCCATGTATATCTTAGAAGGTACGGGGATGGGCGATTTGTATAAAAATAAGCTTATTGAGCCTGTGTCTCTTGAAGAATATATTGAGAGAATCATTACATTTCTGGAGTTTTTATCTCCTGAGATTGTTGTTCAGAGACTTATAGGGCGGGCACCGAAGGAGAGATCTCTTTTTTGCAACTGGGGGACAAGCTGGTGGAAAATACATGATATGATTGAGGCAAAAATGCGTGAAGAAAACAGATATCAGGGTCTAAAATTCAATTACCTCAACGGCAGTGCATGCAGATGTTTATTTTAGGAGAAATAATTAAATTATCTTTGGATAAAATCAAATATGCTTTGCATATATCAATAAAATCCTATATAATAATTAAATGATTAGAGGGGTCAATGGATTTTACTTGCTAAGTTAAATAAAGTAATTAATGTAAGGAGTTGTTATTTTTGAACCATGAATTGATAATAGTGCTTGATTTTGGAGCTCAATATAATCAGCTGATTGCCAGAAGAGTTAGAGAGGCAAATGTGTACTGTGAGGTTTTGCCTTATAATACTTCTATTGAGAAAATAAAATCATTAAATCCAAAGGGTATAATATTTTCAGGAGGTCCTGCATCAGTTCTTGATGAGGGTGCACCTTTCTGTGACAAGGAAATATTCAATATCGGAGTGCCTATTTTGGGCATATGCTACGGAATGCAGCTAATGAGCGTAATGTTAGGCGGAGACGTTGAAAAAGCTGCCCAAAGGGAATACGGCAAGAATGATATTACTCTTAACACTGATGGAAAACTCTTTAGTGGAATAGACAAGGATACTACATGCTGGATGAGCCACACTTATTTTGTGAGCAGGCTCCCTGAAGGATTTACCTGCATTGCATCATCAAGCAACTGCTGCAATGCTGCAATGGAAAACAAAGAGAAGAAATTCTATGGAGTACAGTTTCACCCCGAGGTTTCCCATACGCCCATGGGAATGGATATATTAAGAAACTTTTTATATAATGTTTGCGGATGCTCGGGAGATTGGATAATGTCATCCTTTGTCGAGCAGTCCATAAAGGCAATAAAGGAAAAGGTTGGAGACAAAAAAGTATTGTGTGCACTGTCGGGCGGCGTGGATTCATCCGTTGCGGCTGTTATGATTCATAAGGCTATAGGAAAGCAGCTCACATGTATTTTTGTAGATCATGGTCTTCTTAGAAAATATGAGGGAGATCAGGTCGAGAAGATATTTACCGAGCAGTTTGATTTAAATCTCATAAGAGTAAACGCTGAAGACAGGTTTTTGGAAAAGCTTGCTGGCGTTTCCGAGCCTGAGACCAAGAGAAAAATAATAGGCGAAGAGTTCATAAGAGTTTTTGAGGAAGAGGCTAAAAAGATCGGAAAAGTTGATTTTCTTGTTCAGGGAACAATTTATCCCGATGTTATTGAGAGCGGAGTGGGTAACGCAGCAGTTATCAAAAGCCATCATAATGTAGGTGGTCTTCCTGATTATGTTGATTTTAAGGAAATAATAGAGCCATTAAGAAATCTCTTTAAGGATGAGGTAAGACGAGTAGGCGAAGAGCTGGGAATACCGGCCGATATAGTATGGAGACAGCCCTTCCCGGGACCTGGTCTGGCAATAAGGATCATTGGAGATATTACTAAGGAAAAGCTGGAGATTCTTAAAGACTCCGATCACATTTTCAGAGAAGAGATTGCCAATGCAGGTCTGGACAGACAGATTAATCAGTATTTTACAGTATTGACAGGAATGCGCAGTGTTGGAGTTATGGGTGACGAAAGAACCTATGATTATACATTGGCACTTAGGGCAGTAACAACTACCGACTTTATGACAGCTGACTGGGCAAGAATACCCTATGATATTATGGAAAAGATATCCAACAGGATAGTAAACGAGGTAAAGCATATAAACAGAATTGTTTATGATATAACAAGCAAGCCGCCGGCTACAATCGAGTGGGAATAAATTGAAAAACTCTTAAAACCCAGTAATAATGCGGGTTTGCAGGATTTCAAAACCCTCGTTGATAAGATTTTGATAAGATTGCACTTGAACACCTTTATCGGATGTATCAAGTGGTTTGTGGGTAAAGAGTAATTTCTGAAGGCTCACAAAAAACACCATATTAACATTAAACCCCGTACTGACGGAATAAAGTCAGTACGGGGTTTTTGTCGTTTGCAGGGTTATTTCAGTTTATCCTTAAAGGCTTCTACAAAGGCATCGCTGAGTTCCTGTGACGGAACTTTCGCCCAATGCTGCGTGGTATCTTTTTCGGGATAAGTATAGCGCCACTCATCGTATTGCTCTTTAGAAATCTCGCCGTTTCTGTATTTTTCAGCCTGTTCTGCCCAAGTGGTAAGCATTTGGAAAACAGAGCGATCAATATTCGGCTTGTTACCGTCAAAGACGATATGCACTTCGTTTTCATTCTTCTCCACTCTTACGCCGTGCAAATCCTCAACGGCAAAAAGAGTATGTATAAAGCCAAGATCACTGTCAATATCGGGAATTCTGAGCGCCAAAGGCGAAACCTCAAGTACGCCTGCAAGAGCCTTTACTAAATCTTCTTTCGGCGTTCTTGATCCTGATTCATACTGTGCCATACGAATGTCAGCAGTTTTTTGCGGAAAGCCCACAGCCTGACCGAGCCATTTTTGAGTCATACCCCTTAAATTCCTAAAGAAACGGATTCTTTCACCGATTGCCATTGCGTTTCCTCCTAACGATCTATTGATAATATACATTATACAGATACGCTTAGTGTATGTCAAGACTACAAAAACAAAAAAGTTTAATATTTTCTCGAAAACCACTTGACTTTACGGAATTTGCTTAGTATAATGATGATACAGACTTAAACTAATTAAGTTAAGTTGGTAAAAACTGAATAACCGTCGTACACCACGGTAATGGCGTACCCGCCCGGGCAAATCGGAAGGCGGTCAGAAAGTATTCCGACACGAAATAAGGATGAATATTTTTAAAGGAGGTGATTTTATGACAGATAAAACTTTTATGCGAGCAGATGAAGTTGCAGAGGAACTTGATGTATCAAAGGCTTATGCCTACAAGATTATCCGACAGTTCAACGATGAACTGAGTGCAAAGGGGTTTATTACAGTTGCAGGGCGTGTCAGCCGACAGTATTTTAGTGAAAGAATTTACGGAGCAGAAAGGAGAGATGATTAATGCCCGTTTACAAGAATAAGGACAACGGCACTTGGTATGTGATGACGCAGTATACCGACTGGAAAGGCGAACGCAAACCAAAGTGCAAGCGTGGCTTTGCCACAAAGCAAGAAGCACAGGACTGGGAACAGAAATTTCAGCAGCAAAGCTCAGGAGATTTGGATATGCCCTTTTCTGCCTTTGTTGAAATTTATTGCAGAGAACAGCAGCCACGATTAAAGGAAAGCACTTGGCAGACCAAAGAGAACATTATTCAGCAGAAAATTCTGCCGTACTTTAAAGACCGCAAAATCAACGATATTACCGCCAAAGATGTGAGAGCGTGGCAAAATGAAATGCTGGCTTATCGCAACGAGGAAAACAAGCCCTACTCATCATCTTACCTTAAGACTTTGCACAATCAGCTTTCAGCCATCTTTAACTATGCAGTCAGATTTTATGATTTACGCAGCAATCCCGCCTCAAAAGCAGGCAATATGGGCAGTGAGGAACGAAAGGAAATGCTGTTTTGGACGAAGGAAGAGTATCAAAAGTTTTCCGAGGTGATGATGGATAAACCGCTTTCCTACTATGCATTTCAAATGCTTTATTGGACAGGTATCCGTGAGGGTGAATTACTTGCTCTTACCCCTGCCGATTTTGACTTTGAAAAAGGAACGGTAAAAATCAGCAAGACTTATCAGCGTTTGAAAGGTCAGGATGTTATCACCTCACCGAAAACAAAGAAAAGCAACCGTACTGTGCAAATGCCTGATTTTCTTTGTACCGAAATGCAGGAATTTTTCAGTATGCAGTACGGGCTGAAAAAGAAAGACCGTGTTTTTACCGTTACCAAAAGCTATCTGCACCACGAGATGGAAAGAGGGGCAAAAGAAGCTGGGGTAAAGCGTATTCGTATCCACGATCTTCGCCACAGCCATATCAGTCTTTTAATTGATATGGGATTTTCCGTCGTTGCTATTGCTGACCGAGTGGGACACGAAAGCATAGAAATCACTTACCGTTATGCTCATCTATTCCCGTCAAAACAAAAGGAAATGGCAGTTAAACTTGATTTTATGAATAAAGGAGTGTGATGATATGTCAGCTAAAAATGTAGACCGCCACAACCGTTTCCGCAGTATTACCGTAGGATTTCGAGTATCACCCGAAGAACAGGAAGAACTCAACAGAGCAGTTGCTCTTTCGGGACTGCCGAAACAGGAATACTGTTACCGCAAGTGTATGGGGCGTGAGGTAGTGGTTCAGCCAAATCCGAGAGTTTATAAGGCGCTGAAAACGCAGATGGCATTTATCCTTGAGGAATTACAGCGTATTTCCGCAGGTGAGAATGTCCAAACGGAACTGCTCGACACTATTGACCTTATCGCCTTTATAATGCACGGATTGAAAGGAGAGAATGCAAATGAATGATAAAAAAGAAATGACTGCCCGAACATCATCTGTTGGCGCAGATGAAAGGCAGTCACTCAATGTATCTGTTAATAGTATAGCCGCATATCACTTGAAAATCAACACTTTTATTTTGAAAGGCGGTGGTATGAATGGCTGAACTTAAAATTATCAGTATGGATGAAGTACAGAGTAAGGAAGTGAACTGGCTCTGGTATCCATATATTCCATACGGAAAAATCACAATCATTCAGGGCGATCCCGGCGAGGGCAAAACAACTTTGGCGTTAAGACTGGCGGCGCTTCTCTCTAAAGGAGAAGCACTGCCCTATGACGATACCGAGCGTGAGCCTGTTAAAATCATCTATCAAACTGCCGAGGATGGACTGGAAGATACCATCAAGCCGAGATTAGAAGCGGCTGAAGCAGACTGTACTCAAATCAAAGTCATAGATGAATCGGAAGCTGTACTTAGTATGCTGGATGAACGAATTGAAAAAGCAATTATAGAAGTCGGTGCAAGGGTGGTAATCCTTGATCCGATTCAGGCGTATGTCGGCGCAAATATCAATATGAACAACGCCAATGAAGTCCGTAATGTGATGGCACAGCTTGGAAGAATCGCAGAAAAATATGACTGTGCAGTTCTGCTTGTCGGTCATATGAACAAAGGTAGCGGTAACAAATCTTCTTACCGTGGACTTGGTTCCATTGATTTTCAGGCTTCGGCGAGAAGTGTTTTGATTGTTGGGAGAATTAAAGACAATCCGCAGGTCAGAGTGATGGTGCAGGACAAGTCTTCCCTTGCACCCGAAGGTGAAGCGATTGCCTTTGAACTGGACAAAGAAAACGGATTTAGTTGGCTCGGTCATTACGATATCTCAGTTGATGATTTGTTAAGCGGTATTCCGAAAGAAAAGAAATCCGAACAGGCTGAAAATTTAATACTCGAATATCTTTCCAAGGGCAAATATCCACAGCAGGCATTGCTGAAAAAAGCACAGGCGGTAGGTATCTCCAAGCGTGTGTTGGACGAGGCAAAGAAAGCGCTGAATGTCCAATCGGTTAAAGAGGGCAGTCAGTGGTACTGGCAGCTTCCCGAAAAAACAGAGTGAAGCTTTTCAAGGTTGCAACATTGCAAAGGCAGGCATATCTGCAACCTTGCAATGTTCCTTTTTCGGGAAGTAATAAAGTTTGGTGGAGAGTGCAGAGAGCACCTTTTCAAAGGTGTTCTTTGCCCCACGGAGAGCCCACGACATCTTTGCAGCCGAAGTGCTGAAAGTGTCATAGTGGGTTACACACTTTGAAAAAGTTGTGTAACTGCGGCTCCCCGAAAATACACCTGCGAAAAGGAGTGAGAAAATGGCAATACAAAACTTCAGTGTCGCCCGTATCGAAACCCGTACAAGAGCGACAGTTGGTAAGTTTGAGCGACACATCGAGCGTAAAAATGACAGCTATGAAAATATGAATGTTGACCTCTCCCGTACTCCTATGAATGTAAGTTTTAAGAGATGCGGAGAGTTGACTTATAACGAACATCTTGACAAAATGATTGGCGCAGGAATGGTATCACTGAAAGGATTAAAACCTGATGCGACGGTCTTTGACGAGATGATTATGGATGTAAACACCGATTATTTTGAACAGAACGGCGGCTATGAATATGCCTGCCGATTCTATGAAGAAGCTTTCCATTTTGCAGAAAAGCTTTACGGTAAAGACAATATTGTATCTGCTGTAATGCACGCTGACGAACTGAACACAGCAATGACTGAGAAGTACGGTAGACCGATTTACCACTATCATCTGCATATTATGGCTCTGCCGGTGGTGGACAAGGAGGTGCGCTGGACGAAACGATGTAAAGATCCCGAACTGGTCGGAAAAGTGAAAGAAGTCATTCATCAGGTGAGCCATTCAAAGAAATGGAAGTCCGAAAAGGCTCTTGATGAAAACGGAAATCCGATTCTGAACAGCAAAGGAAAACAAGTCTATCACGCTTCCTACAGCATATTGCAGGACAAGTTTTATGAACATATGCAGGAAGCTGGCTTTAACGGATTCAGTCGTGGAGAGCGTGGAAGCACCGCTGAAAACTTGGCTTCACTTGAATTTAAAATCAAGAAAGACAAAGAGAAACTATCAGATCTTCAAGAAAAAATCGCTGGAGAACAGGTACGGTACGAAGAAAATCACAATGCCTTTATGACCTTTAATGAGATCGACAGCTCAGGTAAAAAGTCTTTTACAGGCAAATATACCGTGTCGGCTGATGACTACGAGAAGCTGACAACCCTTGCAAAACAAAGCTACTCAGCAGTGTCTGAAGCAAAGAAATTGCAGGAAGAAAATCGGTATCTCACGAGACAGATATGGTCATTACAGTCGGAAGTTTCACGGCTTAAAACTGCCTTATCTGAGCTGACGGAAAAGTGCAGACCGTATCTTGAAGCATTAAAAGCGGCTCCAAAGGCGGTAAAAGAATTTATAGACGGTATCCTTGAGAGGTTCAAAAAGCAGGAAAAGAGCATTTATTATGAACCGATTCCTGCACCGAAAACACAGTCCCAAGAGCGTGGAAAACACTCAAAAAATAAAAATTATGAAAGGTAGGAAAACAAAATGACAAAGACGATTTTTGAAGAAATGGGCGGGAGTTATGAGATGCAGGGAGATTATTATCTCCCTTGCCTCTCACTGCCCGAAGAAGAACAGAAACCAGTAGGTGTGTGGGGACAGCGGCACCTGAGGCATATTAAGGAGCATAAAAGGACTCTTTATGCGAATCTGCTGACTTCCTGCAAGCTGAACAGTTACCTTGCTGATATTGACGAACAGGCAGAGGAAATGTTTTCCCGGCTGGTAAAACAACTGGCGGAAAAAGAAAATGTAACGGAAAAGCTTAAGGCTGAAAATCAAATGCTGTGGGTGCAGAAGATGAATAATATCCGCAGCAGAGCAACTGAGATTATCAATACAGAGCTTATTTACGCATAAGATAAAACGGCGGTAGGGATTCACCCTCTACCGCCATTTTCTTATTGATTATTTTCTGTATCATCACGGGTGATTTTATAGTATTCTAAAACATCGTTTATTTCTTTATCATCACATATAAGATCACCATCTTTGAATTTGTTTAAGGCAATAATCGCTTTCGCCCTTTCAAGTTTATCTGGTGGCAACGCATTGAATTTCTCCCACCACTCACTCGTTAAATCACAATCGTTCTTTGTTACAGTAGTATACCTATCGGCAAGACGCTTACGAAGATCGGCATCATATATTCTTCGATATATGATAAAAGTTTCCGGCATCCAAAGGATTTTCATAAACTCATTAATATCACGTCCAAATGCTTCTTCAAAGAATTCGACACCACGTCCGATTTTACCTTTTGTAGAATTAAGCACGGCTTGGACTGCACGAATAAATTTTCTGTTCCAATGTTTACCGATGTAATCACGGTTCATAAAGAACTCTTTATCGTTTATCGGATGGTACTTCATCGGGAACGAGTATATGCTTGCTCCCAATTCTTCGCACAAATCCACATTCATTCTCAGACGGTAGTAAAGTTCTTCAGGCTTGTCCTCGAAATTATATAAAAGATAGTTAGACAAATTTTTTATCCCACTACCTACCGCCGTGCGAATGGATTGTTCGTAAATATCTTTTAAATTCCAATGGTCAAAAGCTATACGTAAAGGATAAATATTCACCTCTGACAATTTATCCATATTGGATTTTGTAATCAAGCGAGAATCAATACCTTGGTTGAAATCCACAATACGCTTCCTCTTTGAAGGTTTATGGGTTTTATCGTACAACGGACGCACATATTCATCCAAACCCAAAATATCTTCTTTAGAAGCAGTATAGTAATAAAGGCAATGAGCTTCTTCCAATTTAAGATATAGTTCTGTTTTTTCTGCATCATCTTTTAGCTTTTCCATTATTTCTTTATAGATAGAAATTGCTTTACGGATATATGCACGGTCATTGTACGAATCCTTGAGATTATTAATCATTATCTCGTATTCATTTGGTGGGGTATAAGTTGCACCAACTCCAAAACCACAATCTCTGATTTCATCAATGATTTGATTATAACATTTTGATGCCAAAACATTGTTATCAAGAAGAAGCAAATCTTTTCTTGCTCCAAAGCGTTTGTCAGTGTGTTGAATCCGCTGTCTAAGATTTATGTAATCACAATATTGCGGCTCAAGTTTGGGTACTGCGCAGAATTTGCACTTATTTACGCAACCTCTTGTCATATAAGCAAAATAAGTGTTATTTGCGGGATAAATATAGTCTATCTCTTCCAGAATAGAGTAATCAAGAGGGAGTTCGTCTATTATAAGGGGATTACCAGGATCAATATCACCTGGATGATTGAGTAACCCTACAAATGGGCGTATTCCTGTTGCTTCATACACTTCTTCCGAAAGCAGTGATGACATAATACCGCCTACCATAACATCTTCCGGGTTCTTGCAAAGTTGTTTGGCAAAGTTGATCGTATCAATGGTAATATCCCAATAGAATGTAAATAATGTAGTAATACCTACTTTATCAAATCTTGGATTGGTAAAATACTCTTTGTCTTTATATTTTTTTCGGTATTCTTTTACTGCATCAAGTACAATTTCATCCTCAAAGATAGGATCGGACTCAAGGATTGCGTACTTGCCAAGTTTTATAAAATTAAAAAGCGTAGGATAATAGTTTTTCCAAAAAACCTCGGGAAAAATAATAGAAAGATGGTTTATTAAATCCTCGCAAATCAACTCTACCGCTAAAGAACGCATATCGCCTTTATAAAAACGAACATCGTCTCCAACCATACGATAATAAGTTGCCAGTTTCATTAGCCCCATCGGGGGGTATTTATTCTTGTAGTTGGGCTCAATGAGCAAAACTTTTCTATTCATAGGGTGTTATCTCATCTCTTCTTTTATTTTATCGATAATCTGCTCTGCAATATCCTTTGGAGCAATATCGGTGATAATGGATAAAATTTTGCCGACTAATTTACGTTCACTTCTTGAAAGCTTAGACATACCACTTGTAACAAATGATTTTTTCTTATCGTTGTCATCAAGCGTAACGGTAGTTGTTTCAGCTTGCTTTTTCAGCTTATCAGCCTCGTATTTCTGTGCAATGTTTTTTCTAACTATAGATAAAGGAGAAGTGCTGTCGTTGGTGTCGAATTTATCCAAACGTTTACGGGCATCTTCGGCAGTTTTCTTAGCTTTATCAATGTCAAATTGAAGTCTTTGACGCTCTTCTTCATTGACAAAACCTTGCTCTGTCTCTTTCTTCTGATATTCGGCGACTTTGCTAAGATATTCTTCTTGACGTTTATAGTCATTTTTGACACGATTAGCCTCATAATAAAGCTTGTGCAACACATCGTAAAAATACTCTCGCAACAGATCTTCAAACAAAACACGGGTTTCGTTTTCATTAAAATAATCACGCTGGGAGTTAGGGATAAGTTTACTGCTTACAGCAAATACTTCGCCTACAAAATAATAGTTGCCTCGATTTTCTTTGAAAAGAGGCTGAAGTGCATCATCATTTCCAAGCTGGATATTAGCACTTCGGATACGCAAACCTCGCATATGATTTATAATTGGAATTTGCTTTTCAAAACGTGATAAACCTACCCACATCCAAGCAATCAAATTACCGGAAGCATCTCGGAAATCTTTGAATTCTAAACGAGAGATTTCGTCATAATTTTTCAAAGAAGCACCACTTTGTTCTTTGAGCTTAGTGGTGTACTCTTTGAAAATTGGCAATCCATTCACTCTAACGCAATATTCATCAATAGTATAATTGATAGACTTTGCGTGATTATAGATTTGGCTGCGAAGAATAAATGTGTTTTTATAAGGAACTGGAACTACAAAGCTGAGATAGTCACGAACTTTTACATCATTCAGAAGATCGGTATTTTCTTTGTTAATATCAAACATCTCAACCTCAAAATAGTGTTCCTCTTTTGCTTCGGGTTCGGTAGAATACGTTATAATAGCGTCCCAAATTTCATCAAGGGTATATTTTTGATTTTCTATAAGCATTGCTCGCATCTTCTGGGCGTCACAAGTCATAATAGACTTGGCAGATTCGCCCAGATAGCTTGTTGAGAATTTTAATGTTTTACAATATGCCAAACCGCAAAGACGACCGATACCACGAAAACCTTTGTTTTTACCGATTTCTTTATTGCTGTTAGCAATGTCACCAACATCTTCGATAAAATCGGTTGTTTTAATACCAGTAGCATTATCCTTAATGCTGATGTATCGTTTCTTGCTATCTATGTATATATCGACGTATCCCTCATCAGCAGACAAGATGCCTTCTCTTATTGCAAGATCAATTTGATCACAAGCATTTTGTATATATTCTCTGTAGATAACCTTGGAGTCAGAGTACATACCCGTTGTTAGGTTATCAAGTATGTTTTTACCTACTGTAGCCATAACTATCTCCTTACTTAAATTGCTTATAAATCGGTTTCGGGAATTTGATATTAAGCAATGAACGGAAAATTGGATTTTGAATGATGTATTCACCCTGCTTTAGACGAGTCATCATAGTTTTATAAACAGACGGAATACTCTTATAATCGCTTTTGGTGACTTCGATTGAGTTTGTACGACCATAAGCGTGAGTGGAGCAGTTACCGGTTACTCTATCGTGAATAGCACTTCTGAACTGCTCTGCGGCAAAGAGGACAACTCCGAGAGAACGTCCACGTTCTGCAACATCAAGCACTTGTCTAAGGATAGGAGAATTCTTCGGTGTTTCCTTTGAAGCATATTTGTTTAATTCATCGATAAAGATTACAATTCTTGAAGGCGGATTTACACCTTCTTCTCCGGCATACTGGCCTAACTGTAAATCATAGATTGTACGGATTGCATCGCCGAATACATATGCCTGTTTATCTTCAGAGAGCTTGGCAATATCAATAACGTGCACTTCGTTTTTCTTAATATATTTTAGGGCATCACCAATACGAGTTTCGCCTTCATCTTCACGAACATCTCTTGCAAAAATCTTGTTATCCGTAATACTCTTGTTGATAATACGATAAAATTTTCTCCAGCTTGCTACAGGGATTTCTTTATCTTTTCCAGATGTTTCTGTAGAACACTTTTCCTTAACTGCTTCAAGAAACTCCTGCCAATTGCTGATTTGATTAAATTTACCTTGTCCCGACATAATATAGCTGATAATCGCTTCCATTGTTAGAGTAGAATCATCAATGTTAGCAAACATTAAGTCGAGATTTTCCTTATCGTATTTATAAATGTACTTGAATTTTTTGGCTTTCTTCTTTTTGATATTGTCGGCGACTTCTTCGGGAGTCATATAAGTATTCCAATGACGTGTCTTTGGGATGGAATAAGGATAGTAATACTGAACATTTTTGAAAGGTTCAGCAGCCAATCCCAATTGTTCGTATTTGGCAAAAGTATCTTTTCGAGCTTGTTCGGGATTACGCTCATCAGAGAAGTCATTTAACTGATCAATAGCAAGTAAGTCTTTGCCTTTAACATTGAAAAGTACAAACGCAACACTGTCTTCGTCCTCATTCTGCGGATCTTTCTTCATATAACTATCTTGGATGGCCTTCAATAGGAACATTGCATAAGAAGTCTTTGAAGCAAGGCCGGAGATACCCGAAATATTTAAATGCGCACCTTCAGGACCGATAATGAATTTTGAATTAAGGTTTACAGGGAGTGTAACTTTCTCACATCCTTTAGTTCCCTCATACATTTCAAGATAACCACATACAAGCGGATTGCGAATATCATTAAGTCCAAGAGCGTAGTTAATTTCTTCAGCGGTTGCCAACATTACTTTTGCGTTACTTTGAAGAGGAATATAAATATTTTCGGTATTGCATACAACTTTGGCTGTAACATAATTCATTCCTACACGCAGAGTGTTTTCTTCGGCATTTACATCACCAAAATCGCTTGAGATAAAATTGGTAAGAAAGCTTGCGGCATCGGTGATGTGTGCAATATCTTCGATAACGCCATATGAAAATGAATTATTAACGTGTTGTACCTTTACGATGTCAAACGGGTTTAAGATAAGTTCGGGATCTGTCCAAAATGTAAAATCATCAATTGTTGTTGGTTTCTTTTCTGTTGCCAACACACGACCTATAATCGTATTAGCCATTTTATTTATCCTCCTCAAAACAGATGTAAAAACATTTCTGTGCTGATGTATTTGCTTTTTACATAAGACTCGGTCAAAAAGACGGGGTACAAATGGTTTGCCCAGCGGCGGTCGGTACCGTAACAGGTAGGGTTGCGTTCGTTGATAATGTTGGCGGAAAGTAGATCAATAACGTCACTATCGATGCCGTGTTCTATTTCTTCATCCATCATTATTTTTTCGACTTTAACCACCCCGTCAAAGGGCGTTTGCGTTCTACGCTTATCCCGTAAACGGATGTACCAAACGCCGAATTGAACATCACCTAAAAACTCACGATTTTCGTATCTTGCTACAGGAGTTCTGTGAAAGACAGGTAGGTCAGCAATATAGTTGGAATTTGGTTTACCTGTATGATCAAGACAACTTTCAGGGTTAAATGACTTGGAAACACCAATTACCCAACTGTAATTATGCTTAATCTTTTGGAGTGTTCTTAAATCCTCTCGACCGGATTTCATCACCTTATATTCAAGAGAGCCATCTTTGAGCAAATATGCATCTTGTCCCAAACGTTTATCCTTAACCAATTCTGCAACCATTCGTTTTTCAGCTTCAATCATATAGTCTTGTATAACAGCGACTGCTAAATTATCAAGTTTGGTGCCAGTAGATCCCGCCTTTGATGTTGAATATGGAATAATGGCGGAAAAATGCAACCCCAATCGTTTCAATTCTTCGCTTTCATTAAGCTTTTTAACCTTAGCCGCAAAATAAGCTGCATCATCCCAACCGTCAGCGTTTGCCTTATCGGGGAGAGCTAAAACCAATTCACGATAGAAACGTTCTTTTGACATTTGCTTATTTTCACGCTTACAACAACCAATGCCGATTTGCCCAGCTACAACGGGAAACACTTGCTTGTTATATGCAATGTCATCCACCTTAAAAACATGTCGTGAACCATCAAGAAAATATTTAAGCAGCGGTTTTTCGCCTACAGCTTGAAGCTTATCGGCTAAAGGTTTGAGATCAATTGGCTTTTTGTGAGAGCCAGTTTCGCCGGACTCTTTCCATTTCATTATTTTATTGGGATCATCATCGTAATCAATGGAAGGTAAACCAATGGAATCATAACTGTATTTATAGGTGTGATAGCTTTTCCCTTTAGTTTCCTTTTCTATAATTTCCATTATTTTAGGCATTGATTACACTCCTTTCTTCCATTGGGTTTCAGCAGCGATCCATTGTTGTGAAAATTCTGTTTTTGACAAAACTGCTATAAAAGGCCTTGTCAAAAACACCTTAATCGTTCTAAGCACTGTGCTGAAATCATCAGTTTGAGTGTCAATCTTCCGACAGAATGCTTTCCACTTTTTCTGCATAGCAGAATCGTCTGCAAAGCTCATAACCTGTTCAAACTGTTCAATCGTAAAGGTGTGTCCACGATTTTCAAAAGTTTTCTTCAGTGCTTCGGTGAGCACCTTGCCGTCAAAATCAAATTTATTAGCAAGATAGTAAATGTCATAATAATCCTTCATTCGGCTGGAAAATTCCATCAGACTGAGGATTGCGTCTATTTTCTCAGCAATCGTCGTTTCAAGAGAATATGTATTTACTACCGGCGCAGCGAAGTCGTCAAGCTGTGTCGGGATTTTTCTCTTTTCCTGTTTCGGCACGATAACATCACCCACACCAAAGTCTATACTAAACGGCGTTCGTGTGTTTTTAATACGAGCCACAATAGAAGCTCCGATACCGGCGTATTTCTTTGCAACTGCAATGGGTGCAATATCTTTAATTTCAAAGGTAATAAAATCATTGCCGGTGGGCGTGGATATGATTTCTTCCAGTACAGGTTTAGCTGTTCTGGAGTATTTGGTACTCTCCGAAGAAGAAAATCAACATCTACCGTTACTCTGCTGTCAAAGTCGGTAACAGAGTAAATAAACAGACCACCTTTAAGAACGAGATTTTCCGCATATTTGGATTTTTCCAAACGGCGCAAAAATTCTTCCTGACAAAAGAGCTGCAAACAAAGCTGATAGCTTCTTCCGCTTTCGGCAGCCTTATTTTTCAGTCGTGCAAGCACGGATGCGGCAATATCAGCCATTGAGCAGCACCTCCATTACATTCATAAGTTTTGTATAAACGCCCATATCCTTTGCGTATTTAGAAAGATTTGCGAGATTCTTTTTCGGATCTGCTACATAAGCGTTGATTGCTTTGTTGAATATTTCACTATCAAGCTTTGAACGATACTTAAAGCAATCACAGATTGTTCGCTCTCGGTCATAAACTTTTAATTCAACACCATTAAAGTCACCTACAGTAGCACCGTAATGGTAAAACTCGTTCTGAACATAATAAGCTTTGATAGGGACTTCCTGCATTGCTTTGATTGCTCTTGAAAAGGAACGGGGGACAGCAACTGTCCATTCACGAGGAGCAAAGTCACTGTACCCATAATAAAATAGAGCAGACTCTACACAAACAATCCCTTGCGGCAGGAGTTTAGAAATTAGAGCTTCTTCTTTTGGCTCTTCAGCGTTAGGCAGTTTGTAAAAGCCATTGCGAATACGCTCTATATAACCTTGATTGCAAAGGGAAACGACATCATAGTTTTTTAGCCCGACGGCAACAAAGTCTGCTGTCTTCGCAATGCTTCCGACTTTATTAAAAACATCAATTGCTATTTCGTGTTTATTCAATAGTTCACCGACTTTCTGCACGCATTTTTTATTATTTGCGTGATTATAGTATAGCATTAATCGATAAAAATTACAACTATTTTTACACGATTAACAAAAAATATGCGTGTAAAAAATCAAAAAGTTATTGCAAGGCATATCGCTTTGTGCTATAATACATTTGGCAAAACCAATCCGGTTGCACTTATTCTTTTCTCGCAACCATCGGTTTTATCGCACCTGATAAGATATTGATAAATTCTCGTCGTACAGGCAGTATAATATGGATTATCAGAATAATACGAAAACTACATCACACGGTTTATAAACAAAAAGCGTTAAGTTGTAGTTCTCGGCAACGAGTGGGAATAATTTAAATTTTTCGGGAATAATTTTTGTTTAAAAAATTAATAATCCCTTAAGCAATACAAAATAAAAAGGGGCCTAAAAACCCCTTTATATTATTGCACTTTTTTAATATATGAAAAATAATGGTGTATAATAAATGCAAATGTGTTTTGGAGGTAGTATTTAATGACTGTAAAAATAATTATGCTGGGAATTCTGGCACTCATTGGCTTTATCGCGGGTAAAACAGGTTATTTGCCTGAGAATTCCGGTGTTATATTGTCAAGGGTTGTTGTTAAGGTTACAGCCCCTGTGCTGATTTTTATTACATTGGCAGGAAACAAAATCACTAATGAGGAGCTTAGCAATGGAATTTGGATATATGTTTTAGGACTTGTATTCATGTTATTTTCTTTTTTTATAGGGGCTGTTCTGAGCAAAGGCCTTAAAATGGGCGTAGCAACAAAAAGTATGTTTAAAATGCATTTTGTTTTCGGAAATGTTGTTTTTCTGGCGTTTCCTCTCATAAGTTCGGTATACGACCCTGCAAATGTCAAGCTTGCACTGACATATGCAGTTTTTTATAACCTCGCTAACGATACTTTACTATGGACATTGGGAATTTATTTGGTAAACAAGCATAAGGAGAACAGCTGGAAAGAAAATCTAAAGCACTTAATCAACGGCAATACAATTGCATTTGCATTAGGAATAATATGTATAATCATAAATTTGCAGGGCATAGTAGAAACCAATGATGTGGTTAAAGCAGTATATGATGTGGTTTATGGTACTTTAAAGCCCCTTGGAGAGACTACTTTTACCCTTTCAATGCTTTTTATAGGATTGATACTTTCAGAGGTTAAGATAGAAAGTAAGAATGATCTTATAAAAAGGTATCCTTCCATTATTCTTAGTGTGTTCAAGCTTCTTATAATACCTATATTTGCCTTGTTTGCTTTAAAGCTCACAGGAGACTTTATATCCCCAATGGCAAAGGGGATCATAGTTATTCAATTGGCCATGCCGTGTGGAACCATTGTTCCTGCAATTGCCTCTCAATATGATTCCGACTATAGGTTTGCAACGGAGAATGTGTTTTTCTCCACGTTGATTTGTGTCGTTACACTGCCTTTTATTGCGGGACTTGTATAGTGATTTAAAGTAAATATTCGGATAATTATTGTTTGATGCGGAAATAAATAGTGTGTTTATACAAACGGCTAAGATATGAGAGTTGCGATCAGAAGTTCACTTTACCTTGTGAACGTAAGGTCTACAGGGAATGTATAAGTTATTGTGTGCACAGTGCGGGAGATTATTGCTTTAAGAAAATATGCGGATAATTACGAATATTATTAAAAGAAACTGAAAAAATGTTCGTAATTATTGCCTCTTTAAATTGACAAAGAGCAGAATGATTTGATACTATAATCTATGTGAGAAAGCTGATACTTGACAAATTATAGTAAAAGTTTTTGGATTTTTTAATATCGAAATTAATCTTTAAATTAATATAAATTTTATTTTCATGGAGGTTTTATATGTGTGCTTCTAAAGATGCAAGAGTAGCAATTGTAATGGGCAGTGATTCAGATTTGCCTGCACTTAAAGGCTGCATCAAGCTGTTACAGGATTTCAACATAAAGGTAGATGTTATGGTATGTTCTGCACACAGGACACCTGATAAGGCATCCGAGTTTGCGAAAAAGGCCGAGGAAAACGGAATAGACGTAATAATTGCTGCAGCAGGTAAAGCTGCACATTTGCCGGGGGTTTTGGCAGCGTACACTACGCTTCCTGTAATTGGCGTGCCAATTAAGTCATCTACATTAGACGGTATGGATGCTCTTTTGTCCATAGTACAAATGCCAAGCGGAATACCAGTAGCAACAGTAGCTATTGATGGTGCTGAGAATGCAGCAATACTTGCAGTTCAAATTCTATCGGTAGGATATCCGTCATTAAGAGAAGATTTGAAGAACTTTAAAAAGAAATTGGCAGCTAAAGTTGAGGAAAAGAACCAGGCATTGCAGAGTAAGCTGGTTAATGGAAAATGGGATGTGTGAGTCACAGATTAAGGAGTTAGTATATGATTGATTATGACAGACCTGATAAATTGAGAGAAGAGTGTGGGGTTTTTGGTATTTATAGCAATAGCGGTCATAATGTGGCGAGTCTGTCGTATTATGCCTTATATGCATTGCAGCACAGAGGGCAGGAAAGCTGTGGTATTGCAGTGAACAAAGAAGGGGATATTGATCATCATAAAGCAATGGGACTTGTTCCGAAGGTCTTTAACGAAAAGATACTTGCTGAGCTTAAAGGAAAAGCAGCGATAGGACATGTTCGTTACTCCACTACCGGTGCCAGTCTTCTTTCTAATGCTCAACCTCTTGTTGTCAAATACAAGGATGGAAAAATGGCTTTAGCCCATAATGGTAATCTTGTCAATGCTTCTGAATTAAGAGAGAAGCTTGAGGAGAATGGTGCCATATTTCAGTCTACCATTGATTCTGAAGTTATGGCATATTTAATTTCCAGATATAGAGGATATAATAATAGCATTGAAGAAGCCATAACCGAGATGATGAAGGAAGTTAAAGGCTCCTATGCGCTTGTGATTCTGACACCGAAAAAGATGCTTGGAATCAGAGACCCATTGGGAATTAGGCCCTTATGTATAGGAAAGATCGATGACTCATATGTTCTTGCTTCAGAGAGCTGTGCATTTGATGCCATAGGTGCTGAATTCGTTAGGGATGTAGAGCCTGGAGAAATAGTAGTGATCAGTGATGATGGACTGACTAGCATAAATACTGGTTTGTCCAATAAAACATGTCTATGTATATTTGAACATATATATTTTGCAAGACCTGACAGTTTTATAGACGGGGCCAGCGTTTACAGGGCGAGATTTGAAGCAGGAAGATTGCTTGCCATGGAGAACCCTGTCAATGCGGATTTGGTTATAGGTGTGCCTGATTCAGGGATTACAGCTGCTTTAGGTTATTCGGAGCAATCGGGGATACCTTATGCACAGGGATTTATTAAAAACAGATATGTAGGAAGAACATTTATACAGCCTGACCAGGGAATGCGTGAAATGAGTGTCAGGATAAAGCTTAATGCCATGAGGGATGCAGTAGAGGGAAAAAGAGTTATAATGGTTGATGACTCCATAGTTAGAGGCACTACCAGTAAAAGAATTGTTCAATTATTGAGGGATGCAGGTGCGACTGAGGTTCATTTGAAGATTAGTTCACCGCCTGTTAAGTGGCCTTGCTATTTTGGTATTGACACACCTTCTAGAAAACATCTTACTGCAGCATGTCATTCAGTAGAGGAAATAAGACAGTTGGTAGGTGCCGATACTCTCAGCTATTTAAGTTTGGAAGGTTTGATAAGCACTCCTGTAGGGTCTAAAGTGAAATTTTGCAAAGCATGTTTTGATGGGAATTATCCTATAGAAGTTAGTGCAGAGGGTAACAAGTTTTCTTGTGGTTGATGGAAAGTTTAAGACAGTTATGAAATGATTCCAATATAAATGATTTCTATATTAATGGAGGATGGAAAATGACGACATATAAAGATGCCGGAGTTGATGTTGAAGCCGGATATAAGGCAGTGGAGTTTATGAAAGGTCATGTTAAAAAAACATTCAGGCCTGAAGTTATGACGGATTTAGGCGGGTTCGGAGGATTGTTTTCATTATGCAAGGACAAGTACAGCGAGCCTGTATTGGTATCAGGTACTGATGGAGTCGGCACAAAGCTGAAAATAGCTTTTTTGCTTGATAAACATGATACGGTAGGAATCGATTGTGTTGCTATGTGTGTAAACGACATAGTATGCAGCGGTGCTGAGCCCTTGTTTTTCCTTGATTATATAGCGGTTGGAAAGAACAAGCCTGAAAAGGTGGCAGAGATTGTAAAAGGGGTTTCAGACGGATGTGTTATGGCGGGATGCTCTTTAATTGGCGGTGAAACAGCGGAAATGCCCGGGTTTTATAATGATGAAGATTATGATATGGCGGGTTTTGCTGTAGGTATTGTTGATAAGAGCAAAATAATTGACGGAAAGAGCATTAAAGCAGGAGATAAGCTTATAGGGCTTCCATCATCAGGGCTTCATAGCAATGGCTATTCACTTGTAAGAAAGCTCCTCAACCCTTCAAAGGAAAAGCTCCAGGAGCATGTTGAAGCATTAGGATGCAAATTGGGTGATGAACTGATAACTCCTACAAAAATTTATGTTAAAACCGTACTTGATTTGCTCAGCCGCTATGAGATTAAGGGGATTTCCCATATAACAGGCGGAGGTTTTATTGAGAATATTCCAAGGATGGTACCTGAAGGTTTAAGAGTTAAGATAAATAAGGGAAGCTGGCCTGTGTTGCCTGTTTTTAGCTTATTGCAAAATATTGGTAATATCAGTGAAAGGGATATTTACAATACATTCAATATGGGTATTGGTATGGTATTGGCTGTGGAAAGCGATATTGCACAGGATGTTCTCAAATATCTTAACAAAGATAAGGAAGAAGCTTATCTAATAGGTGAAATAATTAAGGGAGAGGCCGGAGTAGATATATGTTAAGAATAGGTGTTCTTGTTTCCGGAGGGGGAACAAATCTTCAAGCTATTTTGGACAAAATTGATTGCGGAAAGCTGGATAATTGCTCTGTGGTGACGGTTATATCCAGTAAGCCGGATGTGTATGCCCTAAAACGGGCTGAAAAGTACAATATTCCTTCTCAGGTTATATCAAGAAAGAGCTTTTCCTCTTTGGATGATTTTGATGCAGCATTGATCGATACATTGGAAAAACATGATGTTGAGCTGGTTGTTCTCGCGGGATTTCTGTCTTTGTTGGGAGAAAGGTTCAACAATCATTATAAAAACAGAATCATAAATGTTCATCCGTCATTGATACCGTCTTTTTGCGGAAAAGGCTACTATGGCCTGATTCCTCATAAAAAGGCTATTGAATACGGAGTAAAGGTAACAGGTGCTACGGTACATTTTGTTGAACTTGAGGCTGATGCAGGGCCGATAATTCTTCAAAAAGCTGTACATATTAATGATGATGATACTCCTGAGAGTTTGCAGAAGCGTGTGATGGAGGAAGTGGAATGGGAAATACTTCCTGAAGCTATCAAGCTTTATTCTGAGGGCAGGCTAAGGATTGAGGGAAGAAGAGTTAGAATTCTATAGTGCAAATATAGCATTTAAATATATAAAATGTAAAGGAGAGTTGGGCATGATTAAAAGGGCTTTAATAAGTGTGTCTGATAAGACTGGAATAGTAGATTTTGCTAAAGAGCTTCAAGGTATGGGAGTGGAGATAATTTCAACGGGCGGAACATATAAAACCTTAAGTGATGCTGGAGTTAAAGTTATAAATATATCTGACGTCACAGGCTTTCCGGAGTGCCTTGACGGCAGGGTAAAAACATTGCATCCAAAAGTTCATGGCGGTCTTCTGGCTATGAGAAGCAATCCTGAACATATGAAGCAATTGGCAGAGCTGGGCATAGAGCCTATTGACATGGTTGTAATAAACTTATATCCATTTAAGCAGACAATTTTAAAGGAAAATGTCGGGCTTTACGAAGCAATTGAGAATATCGATATAGGTGGTCCTACAATGCTCCGTGCAGCGGCAAAGAATTATCAGGATGTTTCTGTTATAGTTGATCCGGCAGATTACATGACAGTAATTGAAGAATTGAAATCATCAAAGGATGTATCACTCAATACAAAGTTTAAGCTTGCATATAAGGTTTTTGAGCACACATGCCATTATGATACCCTTATAGCAAGGTATTTGAGAGATACAATCGGAGAGGACAGTTTCCCTGAAACCATGACTCTTACTTTTGAAAAGGTTCAGGATATGAGGTATGGAGAAAATCCTCACCAAAAAGCGGTTTTCTATAAGGAAGTAGGAGCAAATAAGGGCTGCATAACATCTGCAAAGCAGCTTCACGGTAAGGAGCTCTCATATAACAATATAAACGATGCCAATGGTGCTCTTGAGCTTTTAAAGGAATTCGACGAGCCTACAGTTGTAGCTGTAAAGCATGCAAATCCATGTGGAGTAGCAAGCAGCGACAATATATATGATGCATATGTAAAGGCATATGAATCCGATCCTGTATCCATATTCGGCGGAATAATAGCTGCAAATAGAGAGATCGACCTTAAAACGGCAGAAGAGATCAATAAAATTTTCATAGAAATAATTATTGCACCTTCATTTACAGAAGAAGCTTTGGCAGTTCTTACAAAGAAGAAAAATATCAGAATCATGCAGCTTGATGATATTGGAGCACCTGTTCCTCAGGGAAGCTTTGATATGAAAAAGGTGGCAGGCGGGCTCCTGGTTCAAAATGTGAATCGTGAATGTGTAAATAGAGATGAAATAAAATTTGTTACTGAGAAGAAACCTGATGAAAAGCAAATTGAGGAACTCATTTTTGCAATGAAGGTCGTAAAGCATACTAAGTCCAACGGTATTGTAATTGCCAAGGGCAAGCAGACATTAGGTGTAGGACCCGGCCAGACAAACAGGATTATGGCTGCTAAGATAGCTATTGAGTATGGAGGAGAAAGGACAAAAGGTGCTGTTCTTGCTTCCGATGCGTTTTTCCCATTCCCGGATTGTGTAGAAGCAGCTGCTGCTGCGGGTATTACTGCAATAATACAGCCTGGAGGATCGGTTAATGATCAGGCTTCCATTGATGCATGCAATAAACATGGTATTGCCATGATATTTACAGGTATGAGACACTTTAAACATTAAGCTTTGTGTTATTTATGGTATTGATGTTGTATTAAAATGTGTATTAATACACAAAGTTACTTTTCCTGAAAAATAGTACATTAGGAGGAAAATAATGAAGATTCTGGTTGTAGGTAGTGGCGGACGCGAGCACACCATAATATGGAAAATGGCACAAAGCCCTTTGGTCACTAAATTGTATTGTGCTCCAGGAAATGGCGGCATATCTACTTTAGCTGAGTGTGTTCCCATAAAGGCCATGGATATAGATGGAATTACAAAGTTTGCAAAAGAAAATATGATCGATTTGGTAGTCGTTGCACCCGATGACCCTTTGGCTGCAGGCATGGTGGATGAGTTGGAGAAGGTAGGTATAAGAGCCTTCGGACCCAATAAAAATGCTGCCATAATTGAGGGAAGTAAGGCATTTGCAAAGGATTTGATGAAAAAATATTCAATTCCGACTGCCAAATATGAGACATTTGACAAGTATGAAGATGCTGTTGAATATTTAAAACACCAGGAATATCCTATAGTAATTAAGGCCGACGGGCTGGCATTGGGGAAAGGCGTTATAATAGCCCAAAGCCGGGAACAGGCCATTGAGGCTGTCAACAGCATGATGAATGACAGGGTTTTCGGAAATGCAGGCAATAGAGTTGTAATTGAAGAGTTTCTTGTTGGCCCGGAGGTTTCTATTCTGGCATTTACAGACGGAAAGACAATTAAGCCAATGATTAGTTCTCAGGATCACAAGAGAGCTTATGACAATGATGAGGGACCTAATACGGGTGGAATGGGTACATTTGCACCTAGTAAGATATATACACCCGAGATAGCAGAGTATTGCATGGAAAAAATAATGAAGTCGACTATTGAGGCAATGAATAAGGAAAATAGGAAATTCAAGGGTGTTATTTATTTCGGCTTGATAATCACCAAGGATGGTCCAAAGGTTCTTGAATACAATGCAAGGTTTGGCGATCCTGAGACACAGGTTGTACTTCCTCAGTTAGAGAGTGACCTGGTAGAAATATTCAATGCGGTAATTGATGAGAAATTAAGTGATATTGATATAAAATGGAGCAATAGTTCAGCAGTCTGTGTTGTCTTAGCATCAGGAGGCTATCCCGGAAAGTATGATACGGGCTTTGAAATAACAGGCTTGGACGATGCAGAGCGTGACTCAAATACAGTTGTTTTCCATGCCGGTACCAAACATGAAAACGGAAAATTCTATACGGCAGGTGGAAGAGTATTGGGTGTAACTGCACTTGAGTCCACCATGGAGAAGGCTATTGAAAAAGCCTATGAGGCTGTCGGTAGGATTAAATTTTCCGGTGCGCATTTTAGAAAAGATATCGGAAGGAAGTATTAATGGATTAAAGACATTGTGTAAAAAGGCAGGGGATTTTTAGAGCCCTTGCCTTTAATTTTTCAATATCATGCAAGAGATGTGATGAAGGATATTTAATGTGCAGTGTAGAATTTAAATGTATAAAATTTTATTGGAGTTGATGTGTATGAAGAAAGCTTATATATGCTTGGATATAGGTGGAACAAAGGTTTTAGGGTCGGTTTTTTATGAAAATTTGAAGATAGTTTGCACAGTAAAAAAGAAAACAAAGGCGGAGGAAGGCAGGGAGAAGATAGAGGAAAGAATTATCGGTATTATAGATGAGCTTATCACAAAGTCTCAAATGGACAGAGGAAGTTTGGTCGCAATAGGTGCCGGTGCACCCGGGATAATTGATGAGAGTACTGGAAAAATTATTTTTACACCCAATATTCCATGGAAAAACTATAACATTAGAAAAGTTATTGAAGACAGGTTTAAAGTTCCTTTTCATATAGGCAATGATGTAAAAATGGGTATTCTCGGTGAGTGGAAATATGGTGCCGGTAAAGGCAGAGAGAATATAGTAGGTGTATTTGTAGGAACGGGTGTAGGCGGTGGTGTAATAATAGACAATAAGCTTTATTCAGGTGCAAAGAATTCGGGAACTGAGATTGGGCACATGATCATAAATACTGAAGGTCCTTATTGCAATTGCGGACAGAGGGGATGTCTTGAAGCTTATGCCAGTAAGATTGCCATAACGAGGGAAATCAGAACTCAAATGCAGAGAGGCAGGAAAACAATTTTAAGGGATTTGATGGGTGACGATACTTCTGTTATAAAGAGCAAAATGTTAAAGAAGGCTGTTGAACAAAAGGATGAACTTGCTTTAGAGGTACTTGATAATGCTGTATATTACATTGCAGCAGGAGCTGGTTCTTTGATCAATATATTCAATCCCAATATGCTCATATTTGGCGGCGGTGTATTTGAAGCTCTGGGAGGTTATATGCTCCCGAAAGTACAGGAGCAGATCAAGAGATTCTCAATGCCAGCAGTACTTGAAGGAACAGAGATTGTTCAGTCCAAGCTTGGTGATGACTCGATTTTATATGGTTCATTGGCTTTGATCATGGAAAAATTCGGCAAGTAATATTATTGAAAACAAATATTATTAATCCTAATTAAAAATCCTAATTATAAAATCATTTTCCTTTATAATTAGGATTTTTTATGCTATAATAGATGAAGCAAAAAATTGGAGAAATACTATGCCGGGATATATAAAGATTGGAATTACAGGAGGGACTTTTGATCCTATCCATTACGGGCACCTTATAATTGCTGAAAACATTAGATATACAATTGGGTTGGACAAGATCATATTTGTGCCGACGGGAATGCCTCCTCACAAGAAACATTTGAATGTCACATCTTCGTCAGATCGGCTTAATATGGTTAAAAAAGCTGTTCGTTCAAACCCGCATTTTGAGGTTTCAAGTGTTGAGGTTGAACGTGAAGGTTATACTTATACAATAGACACTATAAAGCACTTTAAGAGAATTTATGGTGAAAAGGCACAATTGTATTTTATTACAGGTGCAGATGTGGTGAAAGAATTGACTTCATGGAAGGATTTTGAGGAATTATTCACTTTGTGTAAGTTTATTGTGGGACTTAGACCCGAATATATTGATGATGGTTTTTATAATGAGATTGAGGTCCTCAAGACCAAATACAATGCGGACATAACAGTTGCAGATATACCCATGGTTCAGATTTCATCCACAGATATCAGAAAAAGAATACAGGAAGGCAGATCTATTAAGTATTTGCTGCCTGAATGCGTTGAAGACTACATCTACAAAAATAAGTTATATACATAAAATCCCTTGATTTTATGTACTTGCAAAGATTTATAAATATAGAAGGACAATGATATATGACAATTGATGAAATAAAAAGCAAATTGGAGAAGACTCTTTCAAAAAAGAGATTCAAGCATTCAATAGGGGTCATGGAAACGGCCATAGAGCTTGCTTCAATCAATGGTGTTGACAGGGACAAAGCAGCTGTTTCAGGACTTCTTCATGACTGCGCCAGAGAAATAAAGGGAGCCGATGCTATTAAGGCTTGTGAGAAATATGGTATTGACATCGATAACATTTCAAGGATCCAGCCGTCACTTCTCCATGGACCTCTCGGTGCTGAGATCGCAAAAGAAGAATACGGTATAGAAGATCCAGGTGTACTTCGGGCAATAAAATACCATACGACCGGGCGGGCCGATATGGATATGCTTGAAAAGATCATATTTATTGCAGACTATATTGAACCCGGCAGGAGCTTTCAAGGTGTTGAAGAAGCCAGGAAAGAAGCCTTTAAGAATATTGACAGCGTAATGCTTATGGCACTTGATCAAACCATAGCTCATATAATTAATAAAAAGGGTCTTATACATGGTTATGCCATAGATGCAAGAAATTTTATCCTCATGAATAACCCTTAGGTATGTTAAATAAATAACATACCTTAATTGTACAAAGGATAATTTGCAGGTATTATTTACTTAAGGAGACGGGTTAAAATGTCAAAGTCAAATAAAAAGAATTTATTGGACTATTTTGAGCATATTTTTCTCTTGTTTGGATCTATCGTGATAATTGTTATGTCACTGGTTGTGGCAGTGAATTTCACCAGGGATTCCAGAATATTTGCAAAGGAAAAGCCTGCAGTTGAGCAAAAAGCAGCAGCAGAGCCTAAAAAAGAAGTTCAAAGCCCTGTGCCTGAGGAAACAAAAGCACCTGTGAGCACCCATGAACCTAAAGAAAAGAAGAGTGCAAGCTCCGGCAGTGAAAAAAAGACATCAGCTATTAAGGTTGAGATAATAAACAGCACAGGCAAAGCCGGTGAAGGCACGCGTTTAGGCAATACTCTTAAAAACAGCGGGCTCAATGTTGTATCGGTTAAATCCGGCCAATTTACAACTACAACAAAAGTGATAGAAAGAACCAGTAAAGGCTATGGCGATGATGTTATAAAACTTATTAAGATAGGAAAATTATCAAAAGAATTGCTAAAAAATACCAGTGTAGATGTTACGATTATTTTAGGCGGAGATTATCTGCCATAAATAAGCAATAAACCTTTTAAGTAAAATATTATTGAAAACATTTAGTTCACAAATAATATTATTAATAGTATAATTCTTTTTAGAATTGTGAATAGGTTAATTGTTTCTTAATAACAAAAATATGATAGTGAGAGGGATGAAGCTGTATTGGATTCAAAAGAAATGGTTGATAAAATCGTAGAGATTTTGGACAGCAAAAAAGCTAAGGATATAAATGTAATCAGTATTGAGAATATATCCATTCTGTCCGATTATTTTGTTATTTGTAACGGTACTTCTTCAACACATATAAAGACTTTAGCTGATGAATTGGAACAAAAGATGGAAGAGCTGGGTATAAGGTGTAATCATAAGGAAGGCTATAACAGTGCGAGATGGATATTGCTTGACTATGGCGATGTTGTAGTTCACATATTCCATGAAGAAGACAGAGGATTTTACAATCTTGAAAGGCTTTGGGCCGACGGGGTTTTATCATATAGAGTATAATTTGGTATGAAAATATGTTATTTAACATAAATTAAAGCTCATTACAATGGAGGTACCTCTATGCATTATAACTATAGAGAAATAGAAAAGAAATGGCAGAATATATGGGAGAAAGAAAAAGTATTTAAGGTCTCTGACAATGATAAGGATAAGGAGAAATACTATGTTCTTGAGATGTTTCCATACCCATCAGGCAATCTTCATATGGGTCATGTAAGAAACTACTCGATTGGCGATGTTGTTGCCAGGTACAAAAGAATGAACGGTTTTAATGTTCTTCATCCTATGGGATGGGATTCTTTTGGCTTGCCGGCAGAAAATGCTGCAATCAAAAGAGGCATACACCCTAATGATTGGACCTGGTCCAATATAGAAAATATGAGAAGGCAGCTTAAGGAGCTTGGTATAAGCTACGACTGGGAGAGAGAAGTTGCTACATGCCATCCTGATTATTACAAATGGACTCAGTGGATGTTTTTGCAGCTTTATAAAAATGGACTGGCTTACAAGAAAAAGTCCTTTGTAAACTGGTGTCCTTCCTGTTCAACGGTTCTTGCCAATGAGCAGGTTGTAAATGGAAAATGCGAACGCTGCAAATCCGATGTGGGTAAGAAAGATCTTGAGCAGTGGTATTTTAAAATAACAAAATATGCACAGAAGCTTTTAGATGATATTCAAAAGCTTGACGGATGGCCTGAAAAGGTTAAAATAATGCAGCAAAACTGGATTGGCAGAAGTGAGGGTGTTGAGGTAGATTTTAAGGTTGACGGAATGGATAAATCCGTCAGAGTATATACTACGAGACCTGACACCATATATGGCGTTACTTATATGGTTATAGCACCGGAGCACTCTATTGTGAAAGAGCTTATAGCCGGAACAGAGCAGGAAGAGCAATGCCTGGAATTCATTGAGAAGATGAAGTTTTTAAATGAAATAACAAGGACTTCAAATGAAACTGAAAAAGAAGGGGTATTTACAGGAAGATATGTCATCAATCCGTTAAATGGCGATAAAGTGCCTTTATATCTTGCAAATTATGTTCTGGCTGAATACGGTACGGGTGTGGTAATGGCTGTTCCTACTCATGACCAGAGGGACTTTGAATTTTCTAAAAAATACAATCTTCCCTTAAAAGTGGTTATTCAGCCTGAAGGTGTTACTCTGAATCCGTCTGAAATGAAATGTGCCTTTGAGGAAGTAGGTTATCTGGTGAATTCAGATAAGTTTGACGGAATGAAGAGTGACGAAGCTATAGGCAAAATAATTGATTATATTGAAGAAAAAGGATTCGGTGAGAGGAAGGTTAACTTCAGGCTCAGAGATTGGTTGATATCAAGACAGAGATACTGGGGAGCACCGATTCCTATTATATATTGTGATGACTGTGGAATAGTACCTGTGCCTGAGGAGGAGTTACCGGTAATACTTCCTACAGACGTAAAGTTTACAGGAGTGGGTGAATCGCCGCTGGCAGGTAGCAGTTCCTTTGTTAAAGCAAAGTGTCCGAAATGCGGAAAGGATGGCAGAAGAGAAGTTGATACGATGGATACATTCGTGTGTTCTTCATGGTATTACTTAAGGTATGCAGATCCATGCAATAGCAAGGAGCCATTCAGCAAGAAGAACACAGACTATTGGATGCCTGTTGATCAGTATATTGGTGGAGTAGAGCATGCTATTTTACATCTTCTCTATTCAAGATTCTTCATGAAAGCTCTATATGACATGGGTTATGTATCCCAGGAAGAGCCCTTTAAAAATCTTCTAACACAGGGTATGGTTCTTAAAGATGGCATGAAGATGTCCAAATCTGTGGGCAATGTTGTTAGCCCTGAGGAAATAATAGAAAAGTACGGTGCGGATACTGCAAGGCTCTTTATACTTTTTGCATCACCGCCGGAAAAAGACTTGGAATGGAGCGATCAAGGTGTTGAAGGGTGCTACAGGTTCATTAACAGGGTATGGAGGATTATTGATGAGTTTTTGCCTTTTATCAAGGATGCAGGCGAAATTGATAAATCGTCATTAACTGCACAGGATAAGGAATTACGCTATGTAATCAACTATACCATCAAAAAGGTAACTGATGATATCAGTGAAAGGTTTAATTTTAACACGGCAATAAGTGCAATAATGGAGCTTATTAATGCACTTTACGGATACAAGGAAAAGGTTAAGGATGAGGATAAAAATAAGGCTGTGTTAAAGGAAGCCATTGACAGCCTTGTGGTTATGTTGGCACCATTTATTCCGCATGCAACTGAAGAGCTGTGGAGCCTAATGGGAAGAAGCGGTAGTGTTCATAGCCAGCAGTGGCCTAAATATGATGCAGAGGCTTTAGTTAAAGATGAAATTGAAATAGTGATACAAATTAACGGAAAGGTTAGAGATAAGCTTGTTGTTCCTTCAAAGCTGAGTCAAAAGGAATTGGAGGAAGTTGCTCTCGGTAATGATAAGATTAAAGAGCTTATTGGTGGTAAGACAGTTGTAAAGACTATAGCAGTGCCAGGCAGGTTGGTTAACATAGTTGTTAAGGGATGATTTAGTATCAAGTACTTTTTGATTATGAAGATATGCATTTTCTTAATGAATGCATATCTTCATTTTTTATGTTGCTTTTAATTATAAATTGTGCCATAATATAAAATAATGTAGAAATAGTAAAAAATAAGAAAAAATGGTCAAGATATTATTATGCACAATATTACATATGTTTAATTCAAAAAAAATCAACATAAAGTTAAAAAAAAATTCACGGAAAAGGTCTGTTATTTTTTTGGAAGTATGCTATAATATGTTGTAAAAAAGATAATACTGCATTATAGCCAAATATTTTAAAAAATTTTAAAATTTAAGTAAAGATTATATGAACGAAAGTATTTTAGATGTGGAAGTATATAGAACAATGGGTCAAAAAGAATTTTGTTTTCCTAAATTAAAAAAGAAAAGTTTTAACCGCTATTGCAAGATTCGCTCGATTGCATCATTTGTACCTGAAACAACAATTAGCAATGATGAAATTATTGAAAAATATGGTCTAGCATTTAAGAGTCCTGCCATTATTAAATCCGTTGGCGTTGAAAAGAGGCATGTTGCGGATGAAGCTTTCGAGGATAGCGATTTATTATGTCGTGCAGCACAAAAGTGTCTGATTCAATGTGGTTTTGAGCCGGATTTTCTGTCTAGAATTTTTGTAAATAAATATATCGGTGATAATATCTTACCAATGACAGCAAGTAAATTGAAACAAAAGCTTGGAAATAAAAAAGCAATTCAAGCATTTGACATAGACGGAGGTATATCTTCATTTTTGATAGCCTTTGATTTGATCTCAAAGTACATAAATACTGGAGACGAGCATATTCTATTAGCTTCAGGTGGGATTACCAACAGGATGATAAGCAAGACAGATCCGAGAGTAGCATTTTTGTTTGGTGATGCCGCCACTGCAGTTTTATTCAGTCATTCAAAGGATAAACATATTTTAGCGAGTTACTTTTATTCAAATTGTGAGTTTTACGAGCTTTCTTATGCTTTAAGTCCCCTAACTATGGCTGATATGGGACTTAGTGTCGATTTATCAATTTTATATGATACCTATCGAATGGATAACTGGAAAAAGGCAGAGGAGTTTTACAGGCAGGCAACTATAGCAGTTTCAAACAACTTACTTGAGGAAAGCGGTCTTTCATTAAAAGAAATTGATTTGGTTTTAGTTACTGAAAATAATCGAAAGGTATGGGAGATAACGTTGGAAACCCTGGGTCTTAATGAAGATAAGAGCATATCTCTTTTAAAGGACTATGGAAATACAATGTCTGCCATGCTTCCTTTGCAGCTTGATATGGGTTTTAAACAGGGCAAAATTGTAGAAGGCATGAATATCATGATGATTTCTCATGGTGAAGGTATAAGTGGAGGCGGCATTATATATAAAGCATAGAATAGGGGGAAAAAAATGAATTACGATGAAGTATATGAAAAAACAAAAGAGTTGATAGTTGATTACCTAAGGGTTGATGAAAAAGAGGTTAATCCTGACACAAATCTTGTGGATGAGTTGTGTGCAGATTCTATTGCCATAGTTGAGTTGGGATTCAGGTTTTCCGAGACATTTTCCATACCTATGGTAGAAGGTGAGCCGGAATTATATGTTATGAAGAATCTGGTAGATTTTATTTATAACAAGATTCAAAACAAATAATATCTTTAATGTTAAGTCATTTTATTACATTTTAATTAAATGAGGTTTAATCATTTACATTTATCTATCGCAAAATTCCATAAAGAGTTGGTTATTTTGCTCTGCTAAATGTAAGATTAATAATGTATTTAATATAATTGGAGGAGAAAATTGCAGAACATTGTATTTCCAGACATAGAGCCTCTAAATATCAGTAGATACTCCAGAATTCTATCAACGGGGGTAGCTCTTCCTAAAAATATTGTAACTAATCAGAATATTATTGACAAATATAATATAGTAGCAACTGACAGAGCTGTTGAATATGCCTTGGGTATTAAAGAGAGAAGGTGGATGGGGCTCGATGAAAAGGTTGAAGATCTCATGGCGGAAGCAATCAATCAATGTCTTGAAAGGGCAAACATAGACATTGACAGTATTGACAGGGTTGTTTTCACAAAGCTTTCAGGTGATTATAATGTGCCGGCCACTTCTATCGGTGCATTAAGAAAGCTTGGTGCAAAAAAGGGAATACCTGCATTTGACATTTTTGCGGCCTGCAGCGGTTTCATACATGCAATGGATTTGGCAATCAGGTATATTGCATCAGGTGATGACTATGTACTGATTCTTGGGGGTAGTGCAATGGGGAAATGCTGTAATTTCTGGAATATGCCTGATCCTAAAACCGTATTCTTATTTGGCGATGCAATTGCAGCGATGCTTATCGGGTATTCAGATGTAAAACATTTTTTTTCATCATATATTATAACAAATCATTTTTTGTATGATAATGCATTTATTAAGTATGGTACAAGTTATAGGAATTGCGGTGAAAAAGTGGACTCAAGCATTTTTTTCATGAGGATTGTAGATGGAAATATAGTATTCCAGAGTGCGGCACAGTATGCAAAAATCATATCGGATAAGCTGCTATCAGATTTTGGAGGTTCAATTGACGATATTGATTATTTTGTAACTTCCGACCAATCCACTAGAATATGGGAGGCTCAATTAAAAGAGGTTGGGCTGCCAAAGGAAAAAAGCACAAGCTTATTTTATAAGCACGGTAATACGGTAGCTGCTATGAGTCCGTTGAATCTAAATCATCTTATTGAAACAGGCCGTTTAAAACGAGGCGATATTGTTATGATGCAGGCACATGGAGCCGGTGCTAGCAGTGGCGGGATGATTTTTAGATATTAGGTTTAAAATACAATTTTATTGATGGGGTGAATTTTGTGAATTACTGTGAATTGCTTTATAATACCGATGCAAAGTATTTTGATTTTGATGCACTGATAGATGGCGAAGACGGTAGCAGACTTACATATGGACAGCTTATGAGCGAAGTAAGGAAGGCTGCAAGGTATTTGAAGGACAAGGGGTATACCTCGGGTTCGGTAATATCAACGCATCTGTATAATAGCATCGATGCGGCTGTCATTTTTTTGGCCATTCAGTATATAGGCGGAGTTGCATGTCTTGTGGATCCGTTGTACAAAGCAGGAGAATTAATTTATTACTTGCAGGATTCGGGATCTAAATGTTTGATTACTCACCTGGAAGGAAAAGACATAAGAGCAGAATTTAAGGACCAGGATGACATTGATGCCGATATCATAAATATTGAAGAATATCGCAAGGAATTAGAAAGCGTGACATGTGAAGATGATAATTTTGAATATTACAATTATAAAGAAGATGAACTGGCTTTGCTGCTTTATACATCCGGTACATCTTCTAAGCCAAAGGGTGTAATGCTTACCACAGGCTGCTTTTATACATTTCTTGAAAAAAGTAATTGTTCTATGTATAGATATATTCCGGAGGATCGAATACTGTGTTTTGTACCGTTCTCACACGGATTCGGTTCGGTGTCTATTTTAATACCTTCATTAGCGGGAAAATCAGCTATAGTTTTTTTGAGAGCATTTCAACCGGTAAAAATATCCAAAACAATACTCAGTGAAAAAGTCACACATATGTTTGGAGTGCCAACACATTATCAGCAGCTTCTAAGATACGAGTCCATGTACGATTCCCTAAGGAAGCTTAAAGCTGCCTTTTCAGCGGCTGCACCTTTAAGCTATGAAACAGCATTGTCATGGTACAAAGCTACCGGAATATATTTGGATGAAGGCTATGGAATGACTGAGACAACCACTCTAATAGCTACTAGAATGTCCATGTTGCCTGAACCTGCAGGTAATGTGGGATTTCCGCCTAGTGGAATTCTTGAGGTTGATGTTGTTGATGAGGATGGTAATGTCTTAGAGGATGGAATTATTGGTGAAATTCGTGTATCAGGCAGAGGAATAATGCTAGGATACCTCAATAAACCTGTGGAAACCCTAGAAAGGCTTCGTGACGGAAAAATTTATACAGGAGACAATGGATATAGAAGAAGTGACGGTTCATTTGTATTGTGCGGAAGAAAGACTGAATTTATTAATGTAGCGGGTTTAAAAATATCTCCCCTTGAAATAGAAGCCGTATTAAATTCACATAAGGATGTGGTTGATTCGGCGGCTGTAGGTGTGGAAGATAAAACATATGGACAGATTGTGAAAGCTTTTGTCGTTCTTAAGGATAATGCAACATGTACCGAGAGAGATTTGATAAAATACGTATCCGAAAAAATTGCTAACTTTAAAATACCAAAATATATAGTCATTTTGGATGAATTCCCAAGGAACAACCTTGGTAAAATCGATAAAAAAGCTTTAAAAAGCTATTAATAAGTTGAGGGGAGTTTATAAACAACGATGAATGAAACCAGCTCTAAATATGTTGACTCTTTTGCAACTGAAAAATTAATAAATGAAAAACTTTCAAAAGTTAGCCACTCTCCCATAAATTCTTTATTTAAAGATGACACTATTTCTTTTGAGAATATCGGAAATTTATCTTTAGATAAATCAAATGTAGAAGAACTAGTGAGTAAAGAAGGCATAACAGCTTTCAGCATGCCTTCATATTTAAGTTCACGTCGATATATAGAAAATGACAGGATATATTTATATTATTATCCTGCAGCAAATCCCAAATACAATATGCTGTTACTGCACGGTTTGTTTGACGATAATATGGCAAATTATGTTTATTTTATAAAGCAGCTTAATAACTTAAATGTTAATGTGTTTTTTATGCTTTTGCCGTACCATTTTGAAAGAAAGCCTCACCATAGCAGTTTTAGCGGAGAATACTTTTTTAGTGCGGATATTTACAGAACATGTAATGCCATAGCACAAACCATGTATGATATTGAGGCTTCTTATATGTTTATAGAGTCTCTTAATTCGCTAGAAACAATTTTAACGGGTTTTAGTATGGGTGGATGCATGGCATTTAAATACTTTATATTAAAAGGTCAAGCTGTTAAAACATTTTTATTTAATCCGGTTACGGAGCTTTCAACATTGGTATTGGATAATCCGTTGCTTACCACTATTGGAAGAGACATTATAAACAGCGGATTTGATATGAATGAATACACAAAAATGCTTCAGAAACTGGATCCGTGCCATAATATCGATTATCAAACAGATAATAACATGATTGCGGTTGTATATTCCGTTTATGATCAAATTATTTCTGAGATTAAATACAAGAGATTTATAGAGAAAACAGGAATAACCAATGTGAATGTTTACTCTGCAGGACATTTGAATGTCCTGAGGGTTCCAAGGCTGGCAGCAGATATTGTAGATTTTTTAACTAAAGGCATTTAATAAAATGCCCGATGTTATTCTCTTTAATAATATGAGCTTTTATTGTTTGAAATGAGATTGGAGGTTAAAATGAGTAGATACTACTATCCCGAGGACAGAGTTGCAATTATTGCGATGGGAGGGTTATTTCCTGATGCAAAGGAAATTGATACGCTATGGAGAAATATACTTGACAAAAAAATTTCTATAAGGGAAATACCCGATAGATTTTATGACAAGAATCTATTTTATAAACCTGAGCTTTTCGGCAAGGCTAATAAACAAAACAAGTCTTATACAAATATTGCAGCTGTTCCTGAAATAATGGACAATACAGCACTTCTAAGAAAATATAAAATACCTCCTGCGGTAGCCGAATATATGGATCCAAACCAACATGCAACAATTTACTGCGTTGATCAGGTAATGCAAAATATAAAGAGCAATGTTCCAAAGGAAAGAACTGCAGTAATTCTCAATACCAGCGCACCAGGCTACAATTTTGAAAATGTTGTTAGGAGAACTTTTTTGCAAAGGGTGGAGAGCGAATTTCTAAATCACCCGGAATTGAAGTCAAATCCAATGATGAACAAAATCGAAAGTGTATTTAATGAAGTCCAGGAAAAACTCCTCATAGGTAACTTAAATATCACAGAGGACAGTACTACAGGATATCTGCAAAACTTAACAGCAGGCAGAATATCCAATATTTTCGATTTTCAGGGACCTTCCTTTACCGTGGATTCTGCATGTGCATCGGCACTGACGGCTATAGCAATTAGTGTATCGGGGCTTTTGAATCATGAGTATGATCTTGCTTTGACAGGAGGAGTAGAGGTTACTTTGACGGAGGTAGGCCTTGTTGCGTTTTCAGCAATTAATGCTTTATCGCCTGATGGATCATATCCCTTTGATTCCAGGGCCAATGGATTTGTAATGGGCTTAGGAGGCGGTATAGTAGCATTAAAGAGGCTTTCGGATGCCATAAGAGACGGAGATTATATATATTCCATTATATCGGGATATGGACAGGGAAGTGACGGAAAAGGCAAATATATAGCAGCACCAAGCTCTGACGGACAGGTCAGGGTTATTAAAAGTGCCATAAAAATGGCCGGTTATTCTGCTGAAACTATTGAGATGATTGAAACTCATGGAACAGGCACAAGTGTTGGAGATGTTTCTGAAATAACTGCCTTAAAAAATGCATTTAATGATTTGGGAGTGACGAGAAAAAACTATTGTGGTGTAGGATCAATCAAGTCCAATATCGGGCATTTGAGAAATGCCGCCGGTGTAGCAGGTGTTATAAAAGCCACCATGGCATTGCATAACAAGATTCTGCCTCCGACTGCAAATATAAAAGAGATTAATCCAAAGCTTAAAATAGAGGATTCTCCATTTTATATTCTAACTGATGGTATGAAATGGAATGAACAGGTCGCACATCCTAGAAGGGCTAATGTAAGCTCGTTTGGATTTGGGGGTGCCGATTATCATATTTGTCTTGAAGAATTCAGGTCGGAGTTTGTTAAAAAGACATATTCCATAAATGATAGTGCTTTTAAAAAGGGTAGCAGTGCAGATAATGCTCAATATCGCAAGGAAGTGGTATTTTTTGCAGGCAATACATATGAAGATATAAAAGAATCCTATGAGACATTTATACAAAATGGTCAATGGGATTTTGAAAAAGCAGCTCTCAGCCATAATATGAAAGTATCTGCCGGAATGAAGATTCGTGTTGCCGTCTGTGCAAGCTCTTATGAAGATTTAAAAGCTAAATGGAGCATGGTTTGTGAGCAATTAGACGGTGATAAAAAAATTGATGACGGACTTCTTGCTGCAAAGGGAATTTATATTGGAACGGAAGAACCTGTTACACCGGATAAAATATCCATCATGTTTCCCGGACAGGCTTCCCAATATCCCAATATGTTGAAGGAATTATATGAAAGCTATCCTATTGTAAAATCCTTTTATACTCAGGTGGATAACATATGGAAATCTAGTTACGGTTATTCACTGATGCCTTTGATATTTGGTGATGATGAGGATGGTATTTTCAATGAATTGAGGAACACAAAAAATACTCATCCTGCAATTTTTCTAAGCAATATGGCTATATATAAACTTCTAGAGGAAACTGGAATCAAGGCGGATTACATGATAGGGCACAGCCTTGGGGAAATAACATCCTTCTATGCAGGAGAAATTCTTGACTTAAAATCAGCCATACATATGGTTGGAGAGAGGGGTTACTGTTTCGATAAAATAGATCATGATAAAAGAGGCCAAATGCTCAGTGTAAAGGCAGACAAAAGTGATGTTGCCCGGATAATAAATGAATATGGAATAAATGTAAGAATTGCAAATATGAATTCTTATGTGCAAACAATTGTGGGTGGAGAAGCATCTGAAATTGAAAGATTCATGAAGCTTCTGTCGGATAATAACATTGTACACACTTTATTGAACGTTTCCCATGCTTTTCATACTGAACTTATTAAAGAGGCTGCTGAGGATTTTTATAATAAAATTAAGGGTCTTAGATTCAATAAACCTAAAGCTAAAATAATGGCATGCCATCTTAAGGAGTTTTATAGTGATATTGCCGATATTGCTTCGTTATTGAAGGAACAGATAACATCACCCGTTAATTTTATCGATTCCATTGAGAAGCTTTATGATGAAGGCGTCAGGGTTTTTATTGAATCAGGACCGTCAAATGTACTGACAAATCTTGTTAAGAATATTCTTGATAATAAAGATGTAAAGGTGATACCTGTTAACTATAAGGGCAAGGATTCCGTTGAGTCGTTTAAGTTGGCCATTGCGTCCCTTTTTGCATGCGGTGTGGACGTAACAATGGTTCCAACCTATAATATCCTTGAATCAAGTGATAAACCATTGATGAATATGTTAAAAGGTGAGGATAATAGTGCATTAAGTACAAATAACATATCTTCAAGTAATGTGTTGTCAAGTAATGTATCATCAAATAACATTGTGTCAAATACTGTATTGCAAAATGCAGGCAATGTTGTTTACAGCGGAGTGTCTGTGGGTCTGCCCGGTACATTTAAAAAGGCATTCTCAGATGATAATTTTGACATATTATTTGAGGGAACAAATTTGATTGAAATGCTCACAGAGGAAGAGCAAAACAGTATATTGGATTTAAACATTACAAGGATATTAAAAACTGAAGAGAAAACAGAATTTAGAAAGGTGTCATCAATTAATGAGATGATAAAGTTTGCCGGTAAGTTCGGTCAAATGAGTATGATCGAGGATTACCTGATGGATGAAAAAATGCTCAAGCAAACATGTCTTGCTGCTTGTGCAGGAATTGCGGCAGGTTATGAAGCATTAAAGGATGCAGGTATTCCTCTTGTTAGGGAATATATTAAAACGGCTTCAGGTTCCCTGTTGCCTGGAAGACTTGTTTTGCCTCAGGAAATGAGGGAGGACACAGGTATAATATTTGCAAACGGACTATTCCCGATAGATAACGTAATAAATCAGGTGTCACAATATATTGCAAGTAAATTCGGTTCAAAGTCAAAAATGGATATTATTGACTTCTATAGTGCCGTAATTTCAAAAATCAGTGACCGTGAAGCCAAAAAGATACTTACAGACTGGTTTAATGCACATTACTCCAAACTTGTAGGAAGCTCTACAGAGCAGGATATATATGAATTCAACCACAACTTTATAACAGTTTTATCTTCCCAGGCCAATAACAGATTTGCTCAGCTTATAGGTGCTACAGGCCCTAATTTATATGTAAATACGGCTTGTGCTTCAACGGCAAGTGCAGTATCAATAGCTGAAGATATGATTAAGACAGGCCGTGCCGAAAGGGTAATTGTAATTGGGGCCGATATTTCCAGCACTAAATCAATGCTTCCGTGGATTGGTGCAGGTTTCTTCAGTATTGGTGTACTTTCCGATTCTCATGATCTGTTTGAAGCAGCAGTACCTTTTGATAACAGGAGAAACGGAATGATTTTAGGCTCGGGTGCCGTAGGACTTGTTTTGGAAAAGGAACATGATGTTGAAAAAAGGGGTATGAAGGGGATATGCAGGATACTCGGTACTCACATGTTTAATTCGGCAGGACACAGTTCCAAAATCGATACTAATAGACATTGTATTGAACTTGACAGGTTCATGGCAAAAATGGAAAAACAGTATGGGATAGAAAGAAATGGTATTGCTTCTAAAACAGTATACTGCTCTCATGAGACTTATTCACCCAAAAATGGCGGTTGCGGACAAATGGAAAAAAGGTCTTTAGAATATGTCTTTGGAGAGAGATTTAAAGATATAAAAGTGATAAATACAAAAGGAATGACAGGGCATACAATGGGTGCTTCCATTGAAGAAGCATTATCGGCAAAGGCGTTGCAATACCAGAAAATACCGCCTATATCAAATTATAAAGTGGAGGATCCGGAGCTATCGGGACTTAATTTGTCAAAGGGTGGTTCCTACCAATTTGAATATGTATTAAGAGGAGTTTCTGCCTTTGGAGGAAATGGAAGCTATCACTTGCTGCAAAAGATTTGTCATGGTGATGAACGTATATTTGATAAAACAACTTATGAAAATTGGATTAAAAGAATAGTGGACTCAGATGATGCCAAACTTAAAAAATGCGGTAGAATTCTTGTGGCGGAAGAATCTGATGCCTGTTCTTCAGGCAAAACGAATGAAATCAAATCTATGAGTCTAATGGACATAAAGGAAGAAGGGTTCCATGATTCGTTCTTTGAGAATAACTATGGAAAATCTTTGAACAATGACATAAATGAGTTTGCTCAAGGTTTTGACATTGATGAAACTGCAGTGCAGGATTACGGCAATGTTGAGGAAGAGGTATTAAAAGTATATTCCGAGATTACAAAGTATCCCGTCGAAATGTTGGATATGGAAATGGAACTTGAGGCAGATTTGGGAATAGATACAGTAAAACAGGCCACAATCTTTTCAATGCTGTCTGAAAAGTTTGGGCTAAATTATGAAGGTTCCGTTGCACTGTCAAATTATCCCACTATAGGGCATATTGTAAAATTTTTACATAGCAAGACCAAAGGGAAAAGCGAAAATAAAGGATTGAAAGATGAAAATAAGGAATCGGAATCTAAAAATATCGTAATGGAATCCCAAAATAAAGTAGTTTCCTCAAATAGCGGCAATAGAGATATTATTTTGGACATAATATCTGAAATAACAATGTACCCAAAGGAAATGCTGGAAAATGAAATGGAATTTGAAGCAGATCTTGGAATAGATACAATAAAGCAAGCTTCAATTTTCTCTAAAATTGGAGAGAAGTTTAAAATTGAGGACACGGCTGTATTTAATCCTTCCAAAATAAAGACAATAGGCTCCATTATTGAATTGGTAGAAAGCAATTTTAATGCCGATATTGACAATAATGATGAGAAAGCTACTGAAAATAATAAAGCTGCTGAGGATAATATTGAAAGGGAATTATGCATACAAGTACCTGTAGTTGAGGAGGAGGATATTACATCTAAAGATTTCGATATTCAAAAAAAAAATATTCTGATAATTGGTGACAACCGGGAATCTTTAGAAAGTGCAGCACATTACTTTGGAGCATATACCGATAATTTGAGCATTATAAACTTTACATATCCAGTAGATATGGAAAGTTTGGAAAAACAAATAGAGACACTGGCAAATAACAACATTGACGTCATAATTGATTTGACTCATATTGGATTATGCATAGATTTTACCAAGCTGTCTATTGAGGAAGAGAATAAATATCTTACATTAAGCAGCGAGGCAAGGTTCGTTTTCTATAAGAATCTCTTAAAAGCTGTAAAAAAGCCTAAGATAAGGATAGTTGCAGCGGTATGTATGGATGGCGGTTTTGGATTTACCGATAATCCGGATGTAATACACGATCCGTTCTACGGAGCTATCTGCGGGTTCTATAAAGGACTTGGAAAAGAGTTTACTGATTGCGTAGTTAAAGTGTTGGATATTGGGGCATCTAAAGAAAAAATTCTTGGAGATGAAGATTTATCAAAAATATTAAATGAGATTGAAGCTTGCAGCACTTACAGCGAAGTAGGTTATATTGGCTCTAAAAGAGTAGTTATAAAACTTGATAATTTGGATAGGTCAGAATTAAAAAACGACCTAAATCTAAATGGAGATCATTTTCTTATTACCGGCGGTGGAAACGGAATAACTGCGGAAATAATAAAAGGCTTGTCAAAAAGAGTAACAGGAAAGTTTACTATATTGGGCAGGACTCCTTTGCCCCCCGATATTGAGGAAATATCAAGAATGGACGAAGCTTCTTTAGAGAAAAAGAAAGTTGAAATCAGACGTTCTCTTTTGGAAAAGGGATTAAAAGCAACACCTATAGAAGTCCAGAGGGAGTATGACAAAATACTAAAGTCCATATCTGTTTATACCGTTATGAATGAACTAAAATCAAAGAATTGCTCCGTATTGTACATTGATTGCGATGTAAGTGACTATGACAGGCTTAAATCCGCTTTAGATAGTGCAATTAATGCTCATGGGCCCATCAATGTGCTTGTCCATGCTGCAGGTATAGAAAAAAGCAATCTGCTTAATAAAAAAACATTGGAAGAGTTCAATGAAATTTTCAATGTTAAAGCAAAGGGTTTATGCAATTTATACAGGCTTGTAAATAAGAACGATTTAAATGTTATAGTAGGTTTTTCTTCCATATCAGGTCGATTTGGAAATCAGGCACAGATAGATTATTGCTCGGCCAACAGCTTTATAACAAGTTTCATGTCTATGGCTGGTAAAGAAAACAAAGATGTTCAGGCCATCAGCATTGCATGGTCGGGCTGGAGAGATATGGGTATGGCATGGAGGAATGAGTTTGTAAAATCAAACTCCGAGGAATTGGGAATCCACCTTATAGAGCCTGACAGAGGAGTTAAAGAGTTTATAAATTTATTAACAAGTCGACTAAGTGCCGCTGAATTTGTTATGAGCAGAGGACTTGGCAGCTTTAAAGAATATACCGTCATCAAAGAAAGCACTTTAAAGACGCCTTTTATTGACTGGGTCAGCAAAAAGGACGGAAAAATTCAAAATGTATATAAAGTTCTTTCTGTGAAAAGGGATCCTATAATAAAAAATCATTTGCTTGGTAACACACCATTGATGCCGGCTGTAGGTTTTATGGAGATTTGTGCGGAATTCCACAGCCTATTGTATGGAAGGAAGAAGCAGTATTGCTTCAAAGATATTACACTTACCAATCCATTAAAACTGCATCGTGAGAACCCACAAGAAATAATCATGGTGCCTTCGGAAATTGAAAATGATTGGTATAATGCGATTTTCTATAATTACTTCCAGCCTAAAAATATGGAGGGAAGGCTCAATGAGCTTAACAATATGAAATTTTCAGGTTTACTCGGTAGTTATCAGGACATTATGTATTTAAAGAAACTGGAAGATAAGGACATGAGGGAATACTATGTAAGAGATCTCTTAGAAGAACAGTCAAAGAAAATAAAGAATGGCATAGGCTTTGGACCGCTGTTCATGGACGACAACTGCATAAAATTAAACAAGGTTAAAATAGATGAGGACTCAATTGTCTATTCAGTATTTATGTCGGAAGAGCAAATTACCAATAAGCAATATAATCTCGATAATTTGCTTATAAATCCGGTTTTTATGGATTCTCTCATGCAGGCATGCGGCATACATTCCGCTGAAGTCAGCGGTAAAGTCCATTTGCCATGGAAGATTGATGAGTTTGGAGTGGTTAATGTGCCTCGAACACTTGGAAACTATAGAGCTTATGGAAAACTCATAAGCCAAAATGACGAAATGAAGACTTATGATGTTATTATGTTTGATGAAAATGATGATGTAAATTACTACGCAAAGGGAGTAATAGTGAGGCGAATTAATTCATGACGGGATTATTGGGCGGCAAGGATAAAAAAACAGAAGAATTAATTAATGAATGGCTCATGCAGAATTCTAAAGTGTATGGATTTAATTTTGATATAATAAATATGTCAATATTAGAAAAAAGCGGGATTCTTGCCTCAAATAACATTTACAAGATACTTTCGGATGCTGAAATAGCATACCTGAAAAAAATCAAGATACATAAGAACAGACTGCAGTGGGTTGCCGGAAGGTATGCTGTCAAAAATGCATTCAGAAAATATATGAAATTAAAAGCAAAAAGCGATTTTGGTATGATAGATGTATTAAAAGGGGCAGACTCTGCCCCTTACATTTCACAATACCAATCTTATACGGCTTCAATTACCCATTCTTATCCTTATTGCATCGGAGTAGTTGCGGAAAAGAAAATAGGGGTGGATATTGAAAACATATTCATGCCTGACAAATCTCTTATCAAGTATTTTTATACAGAGAATGAAAGACAGATACTTAAAAACTGTATAGATCAGGACGAGTATTCATGGAAAGCAATGACCTATTGGACAAGAAAGGAATCCGTTTCAAAGCTTTACAAACTTGGAATGAATATGGATTTTTCCGTGTTAGATACAACAAGTGACTCTTTTAAAGATAAGGACATGGTTATAGAGCTTAAATCCTTTCGATGCAAAGATTTTTGCATATCAATTGCGGTGGAGATATAGAATACATTAGTTAATTTCAATCGGTTAATTTTTGGACCAAATCTAAAGGATTTTTTTCTTTGTATGAAGAATTAGTATATTATGCAAAAAATTCAATCAGGCATTCTAAGCTTCCGCAATAAAATGAGGAGGTAAGCTTTATATGGAATTTAAGTTCTTTGGTAGGGAAATCTACATCAAAAAGAGCTTTCTGGCTTTGTCTGCGGTTATTTTACTTGCTTTTCTAGCATTAATAGGATATTTGATTAAGATAAGAGAACAACCTATCATATTTATTTCACAAGATGAAGACCCTGTCGTTACTGTTAATGCAGCCGCTACTCCAACTGACAATAAACTCTCTAATCCTACACCCAAAGAAGTTCAGGAAGAAATAAAGGTATATATAACCGGTTGTGTAAAAAAGCCGGGAATAATAACGCTTAAAAAGGGGCAATTGATTTATGATGCCATTAATGCTGCAGGAGGTTTAACTGATGATGCAGACAAAAATATCAATATGGTATATGCTTTAAATGAAAATGTATGGCTTGATATAAAATCCAAGAAGGAAGCCGATGCTGTCACTGAGAACAAGGAATCAAACAGCGGAACAAGCACTAAAGCCCCTAAGTCTGGCGATAATAAATCAAGCGGTAAGGCGACAGGAAATAATGGAACTTCGGATAATGGAGATGCAAATAACAAAAATGCAAATAATGGAGCAGCAAGTAATGAAGCTGGAAGTGGTATCAGTATTGTTAAGGACAGCGGAGGAGTGTTACCAAGTGAAAAAAGCCAGCAAACTGGTGCTGCAAATGCTAAAATAAATATTAACACTGCTTCTGCGGAAGAATTGGATGCATTGCCGGGTATTGGACCTGCAATTGCAGCAGATATTGTGGACTATAGAAATAAAAATGGTGAGTTTAAGGCCATTGAGGACCTGTTGAATGTGCCGGGAATTGGCCAGAGCAAGTTTAATAGAATAAAGGATAATGTTACCCTAAAATAGAATTAATATCTCTTTGATGGTTTTTAAACGTTGTGCTATAATTATCTATGATTCAGCATTTTGAGTCTAAACGAAATGGAGGATAATATTTGCCGATATGATAAAGAAAAGTATTGCACTATTGATTGTTTCTTTGCTGGTTACATTGACAGCATGCAATTTTGATACAAACAACAGGACGACTAAATCCAATATAGATGAGGCAACTCCTATTCAAAATAAGAAGGCCGTACAATCAGAGAATGGTAATAGCAGTAAGGTCAGTGATGAGGAAAAAAGCAGTACAAAGCAAAAGGTAGCACTGTATTTTTTAAATAAAGACTACTCTGCATTGGTCCAGGAAGTTAGAACCATTGAAATAAGTGAAATGGCTATTTTGAGGGCAACTGTAGAAGCTTTGATAGAGGGACCGAGAAAAGCGGAATTGAGAGAAACATTGCCTAAGGGAGTTTCAATCTTAGGTATAAAAAGGGACGGAAATGTTGCCGTTGTTGACTTTTCAAAGGAATACAAAATAAAGGAACCCGATGTATCGGAGGAATTTAAAAGAATTTCTGTTGTTAATACGTTAACCGGCATTTCCGGTATTGAAAAGGTAAAAATATTGGTAGAAGGTCATGAGCTGTTGGATTCAAACGGTAAAGCATTTGGAGAAATGGGAAGGGTTAATCTGGATAAAAACGGATCTGTTTCAGCGGATCAATCGCAAGTCGTTACGGTTTATTTTGGAGGTCCGGATTCTAATTTTATTGTCGGTGAAAAGAGAAAAGTTACTGTAGGGGCGAATTCTACTATTGTAAAAGAAGTCATGAACGAAATATTAAAGGGACCTCAAAATAAAGAGTTATTTCCTGTTATGCCTGAGAATACGAGAATTATATCTGTAAACATTACCAAAGATGGAACTTGTGAAGTAAATCTTTCTAAGGAGTTTATCAATAATGCTTTTGCAGGATCAGCCGGAGGGGCTGTCACAATAAATTCAATAGTAAATTCACTGACAGAATTAAAAGATGTAAAAAAAGTACAGTTCCTAATTGAAGGAAAGGTCGTTGAGACATATTCCGATATGGAATTTGATAAACCGTTTTATAGAAATGAAAAAGTTATAAAGAATTAAATATTTATAAAAGTAATAGAAATATAAACATGATAGAAGCGTAAATATAATAATAAGGAGGCCTTGTTAAATTGACAAGCCTCCTTATTTTGCGGTTATAAATGTATTCCTATAATCATTTATTAAAATGGATGATACATTGAATTTCTTGTTGGTGTAGGTGGCGGCATATTGGTATGTACCGGGGTATACAAATCTGTGGGCTTTGCAAATGTGTATTGCGGCATATATACCTGTGGCTGAGTATTCCACCAATAATCCGGTATTGCCGGTGTAGGAAATACCCACATATTTTTAGTAGGCGTAGGGTTATACTTTACAGCTTCTGTCGGTGTTGGAATACTTTTTGGGATTTCCAACGGTAATGTATTAAATGTCTCAATTCTGCTGTTAAAATAGTAGTTCACAGTAACTTTAAACTGATAAGTAGTATTTGGCTTGAGATCATAAATAGTAGCTGAAATATCAGCAGGAAAATCATTTTTGTTTATTGAAGCTGCAACTTTCACATGCATTGGGTTACTTGCTTCCCAATAAAATAATGTTATATTACAACCGACTCCATAAAAGTCTTTATATTCGAACTTTGTGACTGCTCCGCTTATAAAGGCACTTGTTTGAGTGATATTCGAAGCCCGATTTATTGCGATTTCAACAGGAGAAGTAAAATTAAATGTGGGTATTGGTATTTGTGGATAAGTAGGTGTAGGAGTTTTAGGCACATTTGTAGGCGTATTTATTGGTTGCGGTACATAAGTTCCTACATAAACAGGCCAGTTATTTGCAGGAGTTGGTGTATTATATACGGTAACTATTGGTGTATTATGTACAGTTACTATTGGTGTATTATGTACAGTAACTGCCGGCGTTGCAACAGGATAAAACTTTGTCGGATTATATGTAGGAATAAAGAGTGTAGGTGTAGGGAGTTTAAATGTAAATATAATCGGTGTATTTTTAGTCGGATTAGGAGTGTGTTTAGGCACAGGCGTATTTCTAACCTGTGTAGCGGTGCCTTTCTTATTATTCTGAGACTGTTTACGACTATTATTGTTGTCATTGGACTTAGGTAATGGATTTTCAATTGTTTTGTTGGTATCTTGATTCAAAGCAACGCTTTTATCTGTGTTCTTGTTTGCATCTATATCTTTACTGTTATTACCATTAATATTTGTTATATCAGCCAGATCAGCCTTTTTCATGATGCCGCCTATAGAACCTTCCCTTATATCTTCAATGGAAAGGTTTGCACCTCTATTTTTTGACTCAATATATGTGATATATCTTCCCATGGAAACATTATTTGCTGTTGCAATTTTACAGATTTCGAAATCTACTTTGATTATTCTTTTGTTTACATTAAGATTATCTATTTCTTCTATATCTCTATATACATTCTGAACGAGATTTTCAAGGCTGTCTTGCTCTTCACTGTTACCTCCATCTGATTTGATTGAAGCAGAAATCAAAAGATATTCATCACTGCTGTCAGTTGTAAATCCATGCTGCTTTGATTTTTCAACAATGGTAGTGAGTGCATCGCTCAATGATTTATTTTTAAAATCTGAATTGTTAAGAATTTCTTTGGTAGTTGTATTCTGGGAATCGATATCTACAACTTTATTTTCTTTATCTATATTCAATCTTACGCTTAAATTTGTATCCACATCTATATAGGCATAGATTTCGTTAGATGTATTTGTGAAGTTTGTGAAAAAACCAATAAAAATCAAAACAATAGCAGCTGCCAAGCCGGAGGCTATAACACCAAATCTCAATAAATTGGGCTTTCTGCTTTTGACAGGTATGATTTCATCCTCTGAAAAGCTGATTTCCTGCCCTATTTCAATCATGTCTGAACGCCGTCTTATTTTGTAAAATTCGAGATCCTCTGTCATGACTATGACATCTGAGGATAGAATACTAAAAATGTAACCCACCCTATACAAATTCATTACCTCTTTTCTGTGTAATAACAATATAAAATAAAATAAATAGAAGGTATCAATTTTTTATATATCTTGAATATTACAATCTTTCTTCATGCTTGAAGTGTTTTTTCTATTTCTTAAAAAGTCAAAGTCTTCATTAAAAATCAAACAAGCAGCTATAATAAACTTCCTGTTTCTTTCGATGGTTCTTCTGCTCACAGAGGTAACCTTAAGAAGATCGTTTACAGGTATGCTTTTCTGGCTTAAAAGCTTATTAAAGATTTCTTTCCTTGAGAAAATCTCATTTGCTATACCCAACAACAATTCCTTTGAATCTCTGTGCTTTGGCCCGGAAACCAATAAATCTTCAAATGTTATTCCAAAGTCATTAAGCTTTTTAGAAAAATTAATAATTTGTTCTTTTCTCTCAATTGACTCATAAACTTGATTTGACTCAATCGTAAGATACCGTTCTTCGAAATCCTTGTTTTCTTCGTTGTCAAAATATGTAAATGGATAAACATTTTTGTCTTTGGAATGCTTTTTGTAATAGTTAATCAGCTTCCACTTGATATTTTGTTTGGAAAAACTCAAAAAATTACCATTGGTATTTTCATTAAAGTTATCAATAGCTTCATTAAAAGCTATCAGTGCTATAGAGAATTCTTCACTTTCATCGGGGTAAATATATTTACCCGTGATTTGAGAGACTGCTTTAGCTATAAAAGGTTTATAGTCGTTAAGAAAGGTCTCTTTTAAGTCCCTATCGCCTTTTTTAATTCTAATGATAATATCGTTGATACTTGTGTCTTTTGATTTTTCCTTTCTGTAATGGAAAAAATTAAGCAAGATTTCACTTCCCCTTGAAATTAACTCTTCGGAATAATTCACCGGATTATTTGGTCTGGAAATTACCCTTAAATCAATATTATTTTCAAGTATTATGCAGTATTTTATATCTCTATTAACTGCATTTTCTATCACTTTAGCACCATGTAAATAAATTATATTAAATACGGTTAATCTTAATATTACATAATGCTAAAAGTGTACATTATGAAAAAGTCCCTAGTTTATAGATAAAATAAATAATTTATAAATTCATTGAATAAAATATTTTCATCCCTAAATATATTATACAGGAAAACTTTTGTTTTTGGGTGGGTTTGTAAAAAAATGCTTTGAGCTTTTGTTGACAATGCTTTTTTATATAGTTATAATAAACACATAATAAATTAATATTACTATTGAGCAGTGATGAGAAGAGTAGATTTTACAGATTCCTCAAAGAGAGAGAGCATCTTTGCTTTAAGTTTGAGGGTACTTATGCAAAGGCTGGGAATGCTTTCAGGAAGGTAAAGTTGAAGACCACCTCTGAGCTTAATCGTTGACATACGTTATAGTCATTTAGATTTAAGTATTGATAAAATGTCAATACTTAAACATCTAATTTGAGTAAAAATTAGGGTGGAACCACGGGATATGACTCTCGTCCCTTACATTGTAAGGGATGAGGGTTTTTTAATATTTTGGAATTATGATGCACATTAATGATTTTGATTATATGACAGGAGGTATAAAAATGATTAATGTTCAATTAAAAGATGGAAGTATAAAACAATACAATGAGGGTGTTACTATAAGAGAAGTTGCGGAAAGCATAAGTGCGGGGCTTGCAAGAGTGGCATTAGCGGGTGAAGTTGACGGCCAGGTTAAAGACTTGAGCTATGCACTTCAAAATGACTGCAAACTCAATCTGCTCACATTTGATGATGATGGAGGCAAGCATGCTTACAGGCACACAACTTCACATATTATGGCTCAGGCAGTAAAAAGGTTATATCCGAATGCAAAACTTGCTATAGGTCCTTCAATTGAGAATGGATTTTATTATGATTTCGATATGGATACTACTCTTGCATTAGAAGAGCTTGGCAAGATAGAAAAAGAAATGGAGAAAATAATAAAAGAGGATCTTCCGCTTGAAAGGTTTACATTGCCTAGGGATGAAGCTATTAAGTTTATGGAAGAAAAGGGTGAGATATACAAGGTTGAGTTGATTAAGGATCTTCCGGAAGGAGAAGAAATATCTTTCTATAAGCAGGGGGACTTTGTCGACCTGTGTGCAGGTCCGCATCTTCCTTCAACAGGAAAGGTAAAGGCCTTCAAGCTTCTTTCTGTAGCAGGTGCCTACTGGAGGGGAAATGAGAAAAATAAAATGCTCCAGAGAATCTATGGAACATCCTTCAACAAGAAAAGTGAGTTGGATGATTACATTACAAGGCTTGAAGAAGCAAAGAAAAGGGATCATAACAAATTGGGCCGTGAGCTTGAATTGTTTACAACAGTTGATTATATAGGCCAGGGTCTTCCTATTTTAATGCCCAAGGGTGCAAAAATAATTCAAATTTTGCAAAGGTTTGTAGAGGATGAAGAGGAACGCCGCGGTTATATGCTTACAAAGACACCTTTTATGGCAAAAAGTGATTTGTATAAAATATCAGGGCACTGGCAACATTACCGTGACGGAATGTTTATTATGGGAGACGAAAATGATGATGAGGTTTTTGCATTAAGACCTATGACATGTCCGTTCCAGTTCCAGGTATATCTTTCAAGGCTTAGAAGCTACAGAGAGCTGCCCATGAGATTTAATGAAACATCTACATTGTTTAGAAACGAGTCCTCGGGTGAAATGCATGGATTAATACGTGTGAGACAGTTTACAATTTCCGAAGGACATATAGCATGTACTCCGGAACAGTTGGAGCAGGAGTTTGCCGGATGCGTCGATCTTGCAAATTTTATGCTTAAAACTGTAGGTCTTGATGAGGATGTTTCCTACCGTTTCTCAAAATGGGATCCCAATAATAAGGAGAAATACATTGGAACAGAACAGCAGTGGGAGGAAGTACAGGACAGGATGAGGCAAATACTCGATCACCTTGGAATCAAGTACAAGGAGGAAGAGGGAGAAGCCGCATTCTATGGTCCAAAACTTGATATTCAAATAAAGAATGTCCATGGAAAGGAAGACACACTGATTACTGTGCAAATAGATTTCCAGCTTGCAGAGAAATTCGGAATGCAGTATGTTGACAGCGATGGTCAGAAACGATACCCATATGTAATTCACAGGACTTCTATAGGATGTTATGAAAGAACCCTTGCACTGCTTATTGAGAAGTATGCAGGTGCATTTCCGACTTGGCTGGCCCCTGTACAGGTAAAGATACTTCCATTGGTTGATAAGCATCATGAATATGCTCTTGAGCTCAAAAAGACATTTGAGGAAAAAGGAATGAGAGTTGAAGTTGACCTGAGAAATGAAAAAATAGGTTATAAAATAAGAGAAGCACAGCTTGAAAAGGTTCCTTACATGGTTGTAATAGGTGATAAGGAAATGGAAAACAAGGCAGTAGCTGTAAGATCAAGAAAAGATGGGGATTTGGGTTCTATGCAGGTTGAAGATTTCTTAAACAGAGTACTTCTCGAAATAGCTCAGAAAAGCAGATAAGATAATTCAGAAGACATACAATAAAAGGGAGTAGCGGGCGAAATGCCTGTTACTCCCAAATTTCATCAACAAGTCTGCTTATATCTTTTTTTCTTTTCATGGTCATTTCTGTATCAAGTCTGATTGAGTCACCTTCAATATCCAGAACATCGCCTTCCTTGGCCTCAGAAGGTAACAAATTTTTATCGATATTCATCATTTTCTTTTCTTCAGTTTCACAAACGGCATATTTTCCTTCAAAACGGTCAATTATAACCTTCATTTTTATGCACCTCGTATATTGTTTTTTTTATTCTTTAGCAGTTTCAAACTTTATTGTATTACCATCGGAATATGCAATTATTGTACCATGTTCGTCGGTTCTGTAGATTTTTACATTAGCAGAGGATAGTCTTTCTAAAATGGCTTTATGAGGGTGGTTGTATTCATTATTTAAACCTACAGAGATTACTGCAAAATCCGGGCTAACTTTTTGTAAAAACTTAGAAGATGTTGAAGAATTGCTTCCATGGTGACCTACTTTTAGAACATCTGCTTTAATATCATAGCCCTTTGATAGTATTTCTTTTTCAGATAGTGACTCTGCATCACCTGTAAAAAGGAATGAGTTGTTTTTATAAGAAACCTTTATTACAGCTGAGTAATTGTTGATATCATCATAATCGGTGTTTATGGGTGCTAACATTTGAACATTTATTTCAGGATCAATATTTATTTCCGTATCTGCTGCAGCTGTTTTGATTTTGAGACCTTTATTTTTTACTGAAACCAATAAGTCTTCAAATGTTTTTGTGTTATTTGTCTTCTTTGGAAGGTATATACTGCCGATATCAAAATTGTCAATTACAACATCAAGCCCTCCAATATGGTCTTCATGGGGATGGGTGCCCACAACCACATCGATTTTATTTAACCCCAATGAACCAATGTAGTCTTTAACAAAATTAGCCTTGTCATTTTTTCCTCCGTCGATAAGCATTGTTTTACCTGAAGGGGTGAGAATAAGTATACTGTCGCCCTGACCTACATCAATAAAATGTACCTTAAGTAAAGAAGGCTGAACAGCAGGCTGACTTTCCAAAGGCTCATCTTTTTTAACTGATGCTGTGTTTGACGGCTCTTCATGGATGCGGTAATCGGTATTTCCCGTATATGAGCATGATGAAAAAAAAGCTATAATGATAATAAAAAGAATAATTTTTGTTTTCATTTGCAATTCTCCTATGCGATTAAAAGTGACAATAATTTAAATTATTCACTTTTAATCAATAATTTATCTTTAGTAAGTTTATGCTATTCTAGGCCTTTCTATAACTTGTAAAAGTGTACCATAAATTTCATATCAAATAAATACCATATAGCACAAAAACTGATTATTATTTACAATTAACTTATACGAAGTTATAATTCGATATATAATGTAATTTTTGTAATTATTAAAATTATAAAAAATGTAGAAAAAAATTAAAAACTTATTTAATATATTATATATAAAGAATTTTGTAAAAACAATAAGAGCAATAACATGAAGAATTATTATTAAGGAGATTAAGGGAAATATGAAAAACAGAAAGTTAGCTGTTGTGTTATTAGTTATATTTTTAGGTATACAGGGCTGTTCAAGTAAAGGTAGTGAAAACAATACGAATAATAATACCGGTGTTACAATACCCCCAGCGGCTGTATATACCGTTGACCCGTCTCAGTCTGTTAAAAAGGAGAACATTGAATATAAAATTCTAAGTCAGTTCAAGCCATTTCAAGTAGATGAGGGATTTGGGGCCAGTATACTTATCGATCCCGACAGCAAGAAAGAGGATATAATTGAACTTGTCAAGAGACTGAGCAAGGACAAGGATCCCGTAGCTATAGAGATATTCTGCTCGGAAAAAGCATATGATGAATACATAAATCACGATACGAAGGATGAGTTTAAGTCAGGATATATTGCAAGTTATACTAAGAATAAATCTTATCCCGAAAAGAATTTTTATGGTGTTAATGAGTTGTTATGGATGCAGGAAAAAGGAAGTTTAAGCAGTTTGTACAATACTGTGACAACGATAGATGAATAGTATAAAAGTCAATTAATTTTCACACAGGTTGTATTAACTTATATAATTGAGTAATTAGATTGCATATGTTAAAATATCAGTAGAAAACTAAATATTTATATAATAATAAATTAAATAATAATTTTTTTGTAAAGTAAAGTTTTCTTTGGGGGGGCGATATTTTTGGAAACAGGTAACAATACAGATTTGGAAAAGAAAAGGATTGAGGCCTGTAATGAAACATTCCAGCAGGTGAAAAAAGGGAACAGATCTTATAGAGAGAGTTTTATAGGCGAACATGAGACGTTTGTGTTAAGTGTTGTTTGTGAGCATGTAAAAGACAGCACAATAAAAAAGAACAGTGAAGAGTTTCATGTGGGTCTTTTTGCATTTATTTATTCTATTGATAAGTTTTCAAAGGATAGTTATGAAGAGTTTATAGAGTATTCTAAAGGCATTATTAAAAGTTGGCTTGATGACTACAGGGTAAAAAATCTCAAAAACTTTAGGGATGATGTAGCACATCTCAAGCACAAGCTTTGGGAGTTTGGAATAACTATTCCTCAATTGATTTCGTCGACTCCAAAGGATAATATGTCAATCAAAGCAGCTTTAAAAAATGCAAAGGATATAATAAATTCCGAGTCCTTATTTGCCAACCTCAAAATTGATAAAAACCTGTCAGCAGAAGATATTTCTGCATTAAATGCAATTATTTCCAAAAGGATTAGGAGTAATAAAAAATATACCATAGCACTCATTATGATTCTAAAAAGCAATCTTGATGTTTTAAAGAATTATTTAAAAAATATTGAAACAGATGACATACTTGCGGACAATATAGGTACTGTTATTGAGAGAACGAAGGATACTGCCATATATATGACGGGGTATGGCAGATTCAATATGACAAATAGTTTTGGCAATGTTGTTGACCTTGGAAAGATGGTTTATTTTACAAAAACCAATCTTAAAAGCGGTTCGAGGGTTCCTGGATTTAAATATTCTTTAGCAGCAGTAGGGGTTATTTTAATTGCTGTTGTAGCATTTACGGGGGTTAAATTTATTAATGGAGGAACAAACCAAGATAAGCCTACAGTTGTAAGCATTGCTGATAAGGACAAAGATGCGGTTGGTGAATCTGATAATAAAAAAAGCAATGAGAACAATGAGCAAACGGATTACGGCAGTAATGAAGTTGATGAAAATGTTGCCAATACACCTGTAATCGATGTTGTCGAGAATTCAACTCCAATACCTACAGAAACAGTGGAAACAGTGCCGACTCCAACAGTTGAAGTTGCCGTAAATCCTACAGAAGCTCAAAATCCAGTTAGTACACCTACACTTATAAAACCAACAGAGAAGCCTACAGCAAAATCAACAGGGAAACCAACGGTAAAGCCGACAATAAAACCAACAGTAAAACCGACGGCTAAACCAACAGAGAAGCCAGCGGTAAAACCGACAGTCAAACCAACAGTAAAACCAACGGCAAAACCTGCAACAAGCCCAACTGCGAAACCGTCAGCAAAACCAACCTCATCCGGTTATGCAACTACAAAAGCAACAGGAAAACCAAGTGCTATTCAAATAAGTTCGGATTACAACGAAGTTAAGGTTGGGGAAAGTTATACAATTTATATGACTATACCGAGCGGTAACAATGGAACAATATGGAAGCTTTACGAAAATGGCATATTAATTTCATCAAGGAACTCACCGGATAATAGTCCGAGTGAACAATTTAATCAGCGAATGGTAATTGCAAAAAAGCCAGGTACATATACATATAGATGTGAGGCATCAAATTCATATGGTACTACTTCCAGTTCGACAATTACTGTAACTGTTAAGTGATTATAAAAAGTTAGTAAACTAGCTTTATTCTATAATAAAAAAACAGTTGCTAAAATGGCAGCTGTTTTTTTATCCAAATATGTATATATGTTACGAAAAAGTTTTATATAAACACATAAGGAACACCGGCATTTTATAAGCATTTGAGATGAATTGAGGTACAAATTACATTTGTAAAAAGCATACGCATTATTATATAATAAAATTACTTCTTGAAATGGGGTGATCACAAATGAAAAAAATACTAAAGAGGAAATTATTTCTATTACTTAGTATTATTGTTTTGTTGACAGGATGCGGTAAGGTTGATGAACCGGATGGAAATATTGTAAATAGTCCTGAAGCAAATTTGAATGTTGAGGAAAAACCGAGCACAATCGCTACTCCCATGCCTACAATTGAGCCCACACCGATTGATGTAAACGTAGTTAAACCCAATGAAATGGGAAAAATTATGGTTGTAATGTTTCATAATTTTGTTGAAACATTTACTCCGTCAAAATGGGATAAAGGTGAATATACCACTACTTTCAGCAGATTTGAAAAGCTTTTGGAAGAACTTTATGAAAAGGGATATAGACTTATCAGTATGGAAGACTACTTGAATAACAATATCAATGTTCCTGCAGGATGTATACCCATGATTTTTACATTTGACGATGGTACGGAGGGACAGTTCAACCTTGTCAAGAATGGAGATGAGCTTGTAGCCAATAAGAAATCTGCAGTAGGTATAATGGAGGAGTTTAATAAAACTCACCCCGATTTTGGGCTTAAAGGAACTTTCTTTGTTAATTTGGGCGGTGAGACGTTTAAAGGTGAAGGAACGCTTTCTGAGAGACTGAAATATCTTATTGATAAAGGATTTGAGATTGGAAATCATACAATGAACCATGTCCACCTCAATGAGATTAAAACAGCAGAAAAGATATTTGAGGAAATAGGAGGAAACCATAAGAAAATGCTTGAATTGGTTCCCGACTATAACTTTAAGTTTTTCTCATTACCATTCGGTCAGGCAACCAACACTTTAAAAGAACATGTAATAAAAGGTGAATATCAAGGTGTAAGTTATGAAAACAAAATAATTGTTGAAGTTGGATGGGACCCCACATATTCACCGGTAAGCAAGAATTTTAATCCTTTGTCAACTCATAGAGTAAGAGCATCAGGCATGAATCCCGTTGATGCCGATTTGGAATGGTGGCTAAAAAATCTTACAAGAGAAGAACAATATGTCAGCGATGGCAATCCAAACACAATAACAATTCCAAAAGAAAAAGAAGATGGAGTTAACAAGGAAAGTCTAAAAGATAAAAAGCTTATAACGTATTAAATATAGATAGAAATAAACCTGACTGATAAATAAAAGGCAAGATGATAAATACAGAGAGCAGAATTTCAACTAAAGGTTGGGATTTTTGCTCTTTGTTCTGTGCAATATTTGCATAATAATGAATACTAATATATAATAATATTTGTCGGTATAGTTTCTATATTCTGGTACAATAATTAATTTGTAATTTGATATGATGCTGTCTTAATATCCATAAAACATACGGCTTTTTATTTGTTAATGTCTTATTTGGTTATTCTTGAGTTTTATATAATTAGCATATTTTTATGGGAGTGAAAATTATGAAGGGGAATTCAAAAAAAGTTTTAACTGATAATGATGTTAAGAAAAAGGCAGTAAAGTTGGTAGTTGTGTATCTAAAGAAAAAGATATCTAGAGATTTCATTGGCTCAGAACATATTAATGAATGGATTGCCAATATGGAGAAATTAATTGAAAAACCTGAGTTTGTTTTGTCGGAATATCTTGAAATGAAAAGACAACTTAATGATGTAATTGAACGTATCCTTGATGAAGAAATGAGATATAAAATCAGAGATTCGTGGTATAGCTTCGGGAAAGCTTTAGACAAGAAAGTAAAGCTTATGTAGTTTTATGTAGCTTAGGAACTTCCTTAATCATTCCTTAAATTTTACAAGAATCATCACAAAATGAACGTAATAGCATAATAATTTGTCGCATAGAAATATTATACAAACATTGGGAAATGATGTAATATAGACCTACCAAATGTTTTTATGCGATCCATTTGATGTAAATCAAAATAATTGTATGTTATTGCGGAGGATAAAAATATGTTTGTGAGGAAATTGATTTTTAAAAAGCAGGGAGATAATGTTTCTGAAAAAATAAAAAGGGATTTGATAAGAGTTTTTAAGCTAAAGGGTATTAATGTAACAAAACTCAATATTGAAGAAAACTTTAACAGGCTGAACCTTGAGGTCTGTATCAGGGGCGAAAATAAATAAAAATACCGACAATTGAAAATTTAATAAATGTTTATAAAGGCATGGTTGAAATATAACTTCCTGTATATTATTCGGGAAGTTATATTTTCAACATGACTAATCTATCTATACTATGGATATTCTGTAGTGTTTTAGCCATAGATTGACTTGGATTAAATATGCCATTAACTGCGGACCTGCCATAAGCTGGCCGAACCATGGCCTTCCGTAGTCGGAGGTTCCCTCGGCTATTTTACGTACTTGTTCTACATTAATTAGATGTCTTATAGGCGATGATGTGTCGTTTAACACATTAATGAGCCATTGTCTTACGATATTTTCATATGCAGGGTTATGTGTCTTTGGATATGGACTTTTCTTTCTTTGTATAACATCATCGGGAAGAATACCTTTTAGTGCTTGCCTCAGTATGCCTTTTTCCCTGTTTCTATACATTTTTATTTCCCAGGGGATATTCCATACATACTGCACAAGGCGGTGATCGCAAAACGGCACACGAACTTCCAATCCTGTGGACATACTCATACGGTCTTTTCTGTCTAATAATGTTGACATGAACCAATTAATATTAAGGTAAAACATTTGACGCCTTCTTGATTCCACTTGAGTTTCACCGGGTAAGAGAGGAGTATCATCAACTGTTTCCTTATATTTTGTATAGGCATATTCTTCAAGATTTAATGTGTTATTGATTTCCGGCGATAAAATACTTTTTCGTTCATTAACATAAGGTGACCATGGGAATGTTTCAAGATTGAAGAGTTCTTCCTTATGAAACCATGGGTACCCTCCGAATATCTCATCTGCACATTCACCTGATAGTGCAACTGTTGCATCCTGTTTGACTTCTCTGCAGAACAGTAAAAGTGATGAGTCGATATCCGCCATGCCCGGTAAATCTCTCGCTAAAACAGCATCTTCAAGTGCTTTTGCAAGACTTTCGTTATCGACGGTTATATAATGGTGGCAGGTACCGAATTCCTCAGACATTCTTTTAATCCAGTAAGCATCGGAGTCAGGCTGGAAACTGCTTGCTTTAAAAAATATATCATTGCCAGCATAATCAATTGAATAGGTGTGCAGCTTGCTTTGACCTGAGGATGCAAATGATTTTGCCGCTATGGCTGTTATTGTACTTGAGTCCAGTCCTCCTGAAAGAAATACGCATACTGGGACATCGGCTACCAGCTGACGTGTTACAGCATCATAAACCAAGTTTCTTAATGTTTCTATTGTTTGCTCAATGCTGTCATTATGCTCGTAGCTTGTTAAGGACCAATATTTTCTTACAAATGTGCCGTTGTCATTATGTAAAAGACAATGGGCGGGCTTTAGCTCATTTATTCCTTTGAATACACCACTACCTGGAGATCTGGCAGGTCCTAAAGAAAAAATTTCAGATAATCCTTCAGTATCAATTTTGGGTGCAATTAATCCACTCTCTAAAAGTACTTTTATTTCTGAGCCGAATATAAGGGAATCAGCCACCTGTGCATAAAATAACGGTTTAACTCCGAATCTATCCCGTGCCAGAAAAAGACTTTGCGACTTATCATCCCATATTCCAAATGCATAAATGCCATTTAAATGATCAACACATTGAGGTCCCCATTCAATATATGAGATGAGAAGAACTTCGGTATCGGAATTGCTTGTAAATTTATGACCGAGCAATTTAAGCTCTTCCCGTAAGTCTGATGTATTGTATAGCTCACCGTTGTATGTTATCACATATTGGTGACCGCCATAGCTTCTAACCATGGGCTGACTTCCTCCTGACGGGTCAACTACTATAAGCCTTGTGTGGCCTATAAGAGCATGAGTTGAAATCCATTTGCCTTTAGCGTCAGGCCCTCTGTACATTAACCTTGATATCATTTGATCCAATTTATTTTCAAATGAGCTTATATTTTCCTTGAGATTTACCCATCCGGCAATTCCACACATTTAAACCACTCCCTGCGTTATATTTTAGTTCTATATGCTTTTTTGGTTGAAAGCACTGCATAAAAAAATGCTGCCTAAAAAGGTTTAGCCCTCATTGGCAGCACTTACTATATTATATTGTTGTTAAGCCTTTTCGGTGACTCCTTTTTTTGGATGGGGCTTACTGCAAGTACTGCCCAAAATGAATGAAGGCTGACACAAAGACTTGACAATAATTACTATGAAAATATATTTGCGATATAGCTTTTTTAATGGATTTATGATACATTATTTTTATACATTTTGAGTTTATTGATTTATTAAATATTATTTTGGGTAAAAATAACTAAATGATAAATGTAAAAGATTAATAGCAATTAATATAAATTGAATTGCTAATGAATTGGATATTTAGACGACAAATGTATGGATTTAAATATAGTATTCAGCAGAATAAATAACAAAGCATAGGAGGAAAATTAGATGATTAGCGAAAAATTGGAGAAAAAACTCAATGAACAAATCCAAAAGGAATTTTACTCTGCTTATCTGTACCTTTCAATGGAAGCATATTTTACTTCAAGAAGTTTAAATGGATTTGCCAATTTCTTCCGTGTACAGGCACAGGAAGAAAGGGACCATGCCATGATGTTTTTTGATTATGTTAATCATGTAGGCGGAAAAGTAAAGCTTGGCAAGATTGATGACCCTATAACAGAATTTGCGTCTATTGAAGAGGTTTTTCAAAAGGCTCTTGAGCATGAAAGATATGTCACAAGTTCAATCTATAGCATAGTGGATGTGGCAATTGAAGAAAAGGATCATAAGACAAACGCATTCTTGCAATGGTTTGTGACTGAACAAGCAGAGGAAGAAGCTACAGCAGAAACTAATCTTGATAAGGTTAAGCTTATCGGAAATGATGGAAGAGGTATATTGATGTTAGATGCTGAAATGGCACAAAGAGTTTATACTCCACCTCAGACATCTCAAGCATAAGAGTAAAACTTAACTTTATATAAAATAAAAAACAAGTAACTATTCGACAAATAAATAAGTTACTTGTTTTATTTTTGACTTCAAAATTCAAAATACATTTATATTTTATATCTCATAACGCACATTTTTGTGTCGCCTATGTTCTGCCAGTATTCAATATATTCGCCATTCTGCTTGAAGTCCTCTATATTGTATTTGTTGGCTCTTATATAACTCAATACGTCTTGAGAAAACAGCACATCATAAGCTGCAGGCTCAATTTGTGGGAGAACTCTAAGGGGTATTTCATCATAAATTGTATATTCATTATCAAATAAATATGCTTTTATAAAATTCTTAGAATCTTTTCCCACTATGTATTTATTTGTTATTATAAGGAAGTCATCAATGCGTAAGTCCTTCTCCTTTACAATCTCTTGGAGTTTTTTGTTTTTACATACTATTTTGTAATTATTTATATACTCAAAAAGCTTTTCACGGCTTAATGACTTAATGTTTGCAACTTTAATTTTGGCTATATCGGATGATTCACCTTTAAATGAAACAACAGTAATTAAGTTGTCATCCTGATACCATATTTCATGCTGGTTCATATGAATTATTATGCCGGAAATATTTTTTTCATTAAATACAGGGAATAAATAAGGCTTGTTGTTTAGGTACTTGATTTTTCTGATAATAACTTTTTTGTCATCTTTTATTGTAACGCTGACCGGTTCTCCCCAAACATCCTTATCTATGATATACATATAACCAGCTTCTGTTCTGTAAATTCTATTTTTTCTGTTGGAAACGATGAGTTGATTTCTTTCTACTTTTAGCAATTTTTCAAGGTTCTTAATCTTTTCGTGTTTAAAGGACTTAATCAATTCCGATATCTGTTTAGGTTTGTTTTCAATACTCTTGACAATACCGGACTTAATATTGTTTGACAAATCGGAAAATGTATTCTTACCCTTATTGATTTTGTCATCACCATCCTTTAAATTAATTCGATTAAGAAGATTTCCAAAACTACCCTTGAGAAGAACTTTTTTAGTATCCATATCTAATTTTCCCCTTTAAATAATGCCTGGCGGCAAAATAATTGGATAATAATTATATTAAATTCGGCTGAATGTTAAGAACTAACACTGAACCGAAAGTATGTCAAGAAATTGTGAACTGGAATCTAATGTTACTAATAATATTATAATATATTTTTTATAATAATACCAATATAAATTTTAAATTTTTCGATATTTTGAATTTAGATTAAATACCTTAAAAAAGAATACGATTATTTAAAACATAAATGTAATAAAACTATAAAGCTGTAAATATAATAGAAAGTGTAAATGGTAGAAGAGGGGCTACGGCATTTTGCCCCTCAACATTAGAGTAGGGTGATACAAACTACTTCTTTATATGTCCTGCAAATAACCTGAATATATTGCCAAGAACAATAAAGAGCAGCATTATTGTGAACAGAAGGAGTAAAATTAATGCTTTTTCAGGGGTTGTTTGTGATTGCACCATGTAGCCGGCAAAGGTGCTTCCAAGACTAATTACAGCTAATGTAACGCCTCTTTTCATATTAAATTCCCCTTTCTTATACTTTGCATTATCTTTTTACATTAATTTAAGATATTGCAAAATATATACGTTGATTCGTATGTTGCGAAAAATTCAAACCTTCATGATATCACTTGTACCATACTCTACTATATTTATATTCATTTATAGGCATTGATTATGACAATTTTAATGATGTCGGGTAAATTTAGATTACATTTAATAAATCATTTGTCAATGGTCCATTAGTCCTATATATAAATATATATTTAGTCAGTATAATTAAGTTATAGACGTTATTATCAATTTAATAGAGATTAAATTATAGATATAAAAATTATGTCGGAGAAGTTATGGCAAAAATCTTTTTAGCCCTATGATTTCTCTTGACAATTCTCTAAAACAAAAGTTTATGTGAATTTTGTTTAGAGCTGTTAGTAGGGGGGTACGTTCTCATGTCGAATAAACTTAGGCGTTTTCAGCATGGGGTTATAGTTTTTATACTTACTGCAACTTCGTTTTTTAATTCTTATATTGCGGCTTTTGCGGATGTGAATCAAATAAGCTGGAATAATGGTATAAGACGATCTGCGGATGTTGAAAAAAGTTGGGCTAAAAAAAATATACTTGTTACAAGGCAGATAAACCTTAATGAATTAGCTGTTGACAGGATTAATGAGGTACGTAGGGCTGCAAATAAGGCAGTACTGGATAAAAGTATTGCTGTAGACATTGGACAGGAAGTAATGATTAATGAGTACAATGTTTTGATGGGAAGGTATGAAGATTCGTCAAGTGATGAAGAGATTAAAAATTCAGTTATATCATCCGGTGATTTGCCTATTAGTGTTGATAACAGCAAGCTTGATTGCTTTCCGCCTATTAGAGATCAGAAACCTCTTGGATCTTGTGCCAGCTTTTCTACAACATATTATGCAATGACACATATGACGGCGTTAATCAGGGGATGGAATGAAAAGGACAATAATGACAATTCATTTAAATTTTCTCCAAAATGGACATATAACATGGCCAATGAAGGTAAAGATGAAGGTACATCAATTTATGGAGTATACCAGGTCATGTCTGAGATTGGTGTAGCTACATGGGATGATGTGCCATATGATTCAAACTATAGTGAGTGGACGATAGATAAAGATATATGGATAAGGGCATTGAATAATAAACCGGATAAATTTGGAGTGATAAAAAATATTGATACGGATTTCGGGCTTAACAATCTCAAGATGATGCTTGTTAACGGTTATGTACTTAATTTTATTACTTGTTTAGATAGCTGGAACTATACCAGTGTAAAGGATGATCCATCCGACAGCCTTGATGATTCCTATGAGGGTTCTAGCGTATGTTATTGGGTTGATGGGAAGTTAGGCCCACATGCCATGACTATTGTCGGATATAATGACAGCATATGGGTTGATATAAATAATAACGGCTCTGTGGATGATGGAGAAAAGGGAGCTTTAAAAGTTGCAAATTCATGGGGAACAGATTGGCAAGATAATGGTTTTGCGTGGATTGCTTATGATGCATTAAAAAAAGCTTCCGCTGTAAGTGGTGGACCTGTGACAAACAGGGAGCAGGCTATTATTGGTGGACAAGCAACATGGCTTACTGCAAAGAAAGAATACAGGCCAAAACTTCTTGCAGAGCTTACCGTTAGCCACACAAAGAGGAATCAAATGACTGTGTCATTAGGTTATTCGGATACAACAAGAAAAATACCCGATAAAATCTTTGAAAGCATCTTTTCAAACAGAGGCGGAGAGTTATGTTTTAATGGTACAGAGGATAATCTTAAGGCTACATTTATTTTTGATTTTACAGATTTGATTGATTTGAACGACTTAAGCATGAATGGAAAAAAGAGATGGTACATTAAAGCGGGTGACTCAAAAAAAGATGAATATACTCTTATTATACATGGCTTCAGACTGATAAACCCTAATACAAATGAAATTGTAAATTTGGATATAGGTACTTCCATAGTTATAGATGGACAAAGCCGTATGCTGTGGATTGATTACGGTTTTTGTGAAAAAGCATCGATTTTAAAAAATATTGAAAATACTGAAAAATATGGAGCTGTATATCAGGTATATGTAGTTCACATCAATCAGACGAATAATAAAATACCGGGACCTCAGTTTTTATATACATTAGTACAGAGAGATGTTAAAAACAGTGGAAGAACGCTTATGGACACTCTATGGGATAATGTAAGAATGGCTAAAGTGTACAAGCTTGTAAGACCTCCAACATAAAAGGACTGTGTATTACAGCATTGACTGTGTTAAAGAAATGGAATCAAAATAAGAAGACAACTTTTCCGGTCCTGATAAAATTTCTTTTGTTATGGACAGATTATTTGTATTTTTGAACCACTTAACCAAAGAAATCTCGCCATTTTGGATTTCAATGCAGGTAATATAACCATTTATAACGCAGCATCCATCATTAAAGTACGGAATTTGACCGGGCTTTGGAAAAGCTGGTTTGTGGGTATGGCCTGCGATCATCATAATGTTGTTCCTTTTGGCCCATTGCTTCATGTTCCTCTCGATATTCTGCATTTTTTCCATGTTTCTTGTTTGATTTATTTGACTAAAAAGATTTCTATACCGGAATATTTTTATAAGCCTTCCAAAATGACGAACTATAAAACACGAAAATGGCCAGAGGATATCATTTAATATTTCACCTTGATGTCCGTGAACTACAAATATTTTGTATAAATTGCTGCTATGTTCAAGTATTAATCCTTCATGTATTTTAATATTTTCAAACAATGGCCTATACATTTGCATTTTAGAATCGAAGTAACGGAATAATGTATTTCTTACATAGACTTTACAGCTTTTAAAAATATCATGGTTTCCCCATATCATATAAAGTCTGTTATCCATATAGAATTTTTGCATTATAAGATAAACTTCTAGATGAGCTTTAATTAGATCTGAGAACCTGGAGTTTTCCCACAATTCATCGCCATCACCCAATTCAAAATAAGTAAATCCATTTGAGTAGTAATAGTTCAAAGCATATAGAAAAATATCACTATTATTTGAGAAACTATCAGCTATGCTGCTGTCTCCGCGATGGCAGTCGCTGAAAAATACAAACTTGGAGTTGTTGTCGAATATGATATGATCAGATGAAGAATAAACCTGTTCTAATCTCATGAGTGTGCTCATGTTATGGACCTCCATTTTTAGGTGCATATTATATTTAAATATGTATATGTATTAAGAGAGATATTTTACCTGTAACTCATTATTTCTTATATCATCCTATGAAAAATAATTGGGTGATGTGAGGACATTAAAAAACATTTACAGTATATGCTAGTGTATTGTAAAATTATATGTGCATGAAAGACATAAATATGGAGGGATATTAATGCGGTTTTGTGGTGAATGTGGTACACAGCTTGGGGAGAATGATAATTTTTGTGGAGAATGCGGGGCAAAAGTAGAAAGGGAGCAATCCATCAACAAAAATGTAGTTTATGAAAGTCCCAAAAACCAAACTCCGAAATTTAGAATGACGAAGAAGAACAAAATAATTATTGGCACCATATCTGCTGTTGTAGGTGCTGTAGTAATTTTGGCATTGGTTGCGAACACCCTAACCTCAAAGGAAAAAGTGATTTCACAGTTTAAAGAGGCATTAGAAACAAAAAATGTTAGTAAAATTACAAAGTTTCTGGTTTCATCCGACACTGAACTAAAAATTGATGAAAGCACTGTAAAGCCTTTGATGGACTATATAGACAAAAATCCATCTTGGATAGAAGATACAATCAAATCCTTGGAATCACAGAGCAAAATGGAAAACGACAAAAGAATTTTGGACAGTTTATTGAATGGCTTGGATTATAACGAAATTACATTAAAAAACAATGGCAAAAAATTTCTTTTCTTTAATTCATACAGTTTTGAAATAAAGCCTTATTATATTAATGTCCGAGCAACATTAAAGGATACAAAAATAATGGTAAATGATAAAGAAGTTTGTACCGTAGACAGTGAAAATTTTTCAAAGAAGCTTGGGCCTTACTTGCCGGGAATTTATACTGTGAAAGGTGTATATAAAGGCAAGTACACAGATCTTGAGAAGAAGGAAGAGATAGAGCTTCAAAACAATATTTTTTCGGGCAACACAAAAAGTGTTTATTTATCATTTAATGAAAAATATGTAAAACCTCAATGTGATTTTAAAGATGCAAAGCTTTTTGCTAACGGTAAAGATACAGGAATGACTGTTAAGGAAGCTCAAAAATTTGGGCCTATTGATGACTCTGTTAAGCTGCAAGCCGTTATGGATTTTCCATGGGGAACATCAAAAAGCAAAGAAGTGTCGATAGGGGATTCTTTATGGGGTGTTAATCTTGAATTGTCTTTATCTGATGATGTTAAAGATGCTATAATGAACACAATTAACCAATTTGATAAATCATGGATTGAAGCTGCAACCAGCAGGGATGTATCGAAGATTAAATGTGTTTCGGATAAGATGCTTGAGCATGAGAAAGAGTATATAGATGACATGATAAAATATAAGAGATATTTTAAGGGAAAAATAATTAAAATAATATATGATCTTGACAGCTTCAAGATTTTAAATAATGATGGTAAATATAGTGTGAGTGTAACTAACTCAGAATATTATGACAGTGCAGAATATTACGAAAATCAAAATGATGTTCAAACCAGTTTGAGAACTAATAGATGGAAGTATACCCTTGTCTTTGATGAACAGAATGGAAAATGGCTCATAGACAGTGCAAGCCGTACATATTTTATGAATGATGAAAACATAAAAGAATTTATAATGGATTC
>DAOOVO010000002.1:0-81725 GCA_035370245.1 Pseudobacteroides sp. | reverse complement strand
TCAAAGATCGATATTACCTGTTTTTAACAGGAGTTATTGCAGTGGAATCATTTTTAAATATACCTCAAGAACTTAAAAGTGAAATAATAGAAAGATATCAGAAAGTTTATGATCAAAACATTCCCATACTTATTAAAGATATAGATAAGACAAAGTTCAGGGATGGCATAGACAGGGATAAGGCAGTGGAATTGGTAATAATGTGTATGGAAGGCATGAACATCAAGTATATCAACATGTTTAAAAGCTATCCTGAAAGAATGACTAACATGGAAGAGGTATTTAACGAAATAAAGGAATATTTCGAGATATTAAAGGGAGGTTTATACGGAAGTTTATAGCCTCCTATTTTGAAAAAACGTAGAAAACAAGAGGACCATTATACTGACCACTGACCATTATTTCCTTGTTTTCGCTATAAAATGACTTTCTTTCCAACACATATCTAGCTGATGTTTTCTGCTTTGCATATGCCATCACTTCATCAACAAGCTTTTTGTCAAACTTTTGCAAAAGTATACTTTCAGCTTCTTTAAACATTTCCTGTACATCTCCTGAATAAAAATCGATCATTATGGTAAGTTCTGAATATCCCGGTTTATTCTCAACTCCATCAACTTGTAAGCCGGAAGGAGAAAATCTTGTTACCACAAACCCGTTTATGACTTCCTTGCCTTCGGGAAGTGACGTTGATGCAGCTGTGGTGGTTATAATTACAGTTTTTGTTATACCGTCCCATGTTACATTGGCACCTAAAGTTTCGCTTACAAATCTCAATGGCACAAAAGTTCTGGAATTTTTAATTTGAGCTTTTGTATCAAGGGTTTTTTGAACATTGTTTAGAAAAGCTTTGTTTTCACCTACTTTTAACTTGACGGTGTCGTTACCTTTTTTGATGGTAACTGTCGCTGTGGAAGCAGTCCATTCAACGGTGCAGCCTAATGCTTGGCTTACAAACCTTGCAGGTACTTGGGTTCTGCCGCTTTCATCAATAAATGGCTGGGCATCGGGAAATTCTACTGTTTTTCCATTTACAGTTACTTTTATAAATGAGTCGCTATTTGCGGTTGCTGGAAACATAAAAAATAATAATAATGCTGTAATTGCTAATGTAATTTTTCTGTTCATTTTCTGTCCTCCCTCAATAATCTTTAACTTATCAAATAACAATTTAATCATACTAGGCATGTAAAATTGCGTATTAATTCTCACTGCTGAACTGGTCGTTGTATGCCGAATCAACGACGCTTATGTTAATATTGTCCAGCACGCCTGTTCCCTTAATGTACATGCCCTTATAAGTAAAATCATTAAAGCTTGCCTGCATCCAATAGTTGTTTCCTTCAGGCATATCATAGTCTGTATAAAGCTTTTTGTTGTCCTTGTTTACTTCAAAGGTAAGAATTGTAGTTTCTGTTACTTTATATATAGGGGCATTGGAATCACTTACAAATTCCCTGTATTTATAGTTGGTGTATGAATCTAATGTGCCTGATTCGTTCCAGCCTTCAAGTATTTCTCTAAATAGTTCATGGGTAATGCCATTCTCATTTGGAGAATGAGGAATCAATTCATATGTTGATTGTGTTTGGCTTTTTGTTATGTTAATCAGACTGTCTGTTCTGTTGAGATTCAAGTTGTATTTCTTCTTTGATTCCTGATATATTAGATTCGAAGAAAAACGGAAAGAATTCTGTATGGATTCCAGTAAATCCTTGTGGTTCTGGGTCAGCTCGCGACGATTCTTGTATGTTACTGTTTTTAAAGTAACACTGTATTTTCCGGCAGGATTAAAGTAGTAACCAGATTTTATAGGATAGAGAATGTTGTCGTAATCCCTATCGAAAGCAAATTGTACACGGGGATAGTTCTTATTGCTTGTAGGTTCTCGGTTGCTGGCATTTTTCCTGTCAAGTTCATAGTATTTGCTTATTGGTATATCGATTTTATATGTAATTTCCGCTTCTTCCTGGCCTTTAAATACTCTGTCAAATTGACCCGGTCTTGCCTCAAGGGATTTTACAGCACCGCTGCTTGTAAGATGCTTCATCCAGCGGTGTACATCAAGGTTGATTGGCTGGCTTACCCAGTACAATTTTTTCTTTGTTACAGTGCTTTCATTAGCTGCAAATTCTTCCCTGAATTTCCTTTGTATAGAAAGATTAGCTCTGCCGTTGAACACATGTGCAACAACTGTTATAGGTTCATTTCCAAGAGGACTGAATAAAGCACTTGTATTGCCTCCGCCGTCATACAACCAACCGAAGTTTGGCACTTGTCTTGTTTCACCTGATGTTTCGTCTCCTAATTCAGTATAGCTTACAATTCCGTATATCTCCTTTTTAAACTCCCTTGTCACCGAACCGGAGTAATTGATTACAGGTGTAGCTATAAGGTCTACAAGATTCCGTGCATAAATCCATCCAGGGTTGTCACCGAGGGATTTCCTATTTATATTTGCAGTTGCAACAGGTGCTTTCACAACTGTTGTATTATTGGAGTTTACTTCCTGTGGATTATTTGTGATTTTAAATCCGGATAATACGTTTTGAGGGTCATTTTTTGTTATGTCAAGAGCACCGTTTGTAGTATTAGGTATCCATGTATACTTGACCTTATCGGTGGTTTCAGCTAAATGAAGTTCAGCGGTTATATTATGGCCATTATTCAAAGGATGATTAAAGTCTCTTGATAGGACATCATAATCCAATGTCACACTTCCTTTAATGGAGGTTTTTGGAATAACATTTACCAATATTTCAACTGTGTTATCTGTATAGATGCTTTCCGCAGGATTTGGGTCTGATGGATCGTTAACGGTTAACATGAATTTGTATTTTCCCGATTTTAACAATGGAGTTTTGATTGTTGATTGTTTAATACCGTTTTCAATAGTAAATTCAGGATTCTTTACATCAAATACAGTTTTGCCTGAGGAGTCAAAACCCTGCCAATGTGCGGAAGTTTTAATATTTTTATCGGTATCGGCAGTGGCATATGCAGAAATAGTGGCTTCTGTGTTTTCATATATAGAGATTGACGGCAGTGAATTGAGATGTACAGAAATGTTATCCTTAACAAGTACGAAAGGAGCAATTGGAATAGTCATGTAATCAAAACCACTTCCATTAGATTTAAAAATATGTCCATATCCCCAGGAATAATATGTAGGAGGCTGAATGACATAAAGAAAGTCAGACCATAACCCGGCTCTTCCTGTATCTGGATCAATGGGTTTTGTACCCGCATCGTAAAGCATTGTATCTGCAAAATTATTAGGGTTAACCAATATGTCTTTTCCTGTTTTGCCACCAAAGATCAAATCAAGGCCAAGCTGAATGTTTTTTTCCAGATTTCCGATATATTCTGTTTTATCAGGACGGGATAACTTTATTTCGAAGCCGGAAAACCTGTTTTTACTGAGTTTGTAATAATTACAGAGCTCTATATTATTCCATGGGTTTTTAATAAATATTCTTTCGGGTATTTTCCAGCCCGACCAACTGTTGAAAGGGTAGTCAGGATTTTCGTGGCTGTCTCCGTTTATATTGAAGCCCAGATACCGGGGTTGAAGCTTACCCTCAAAATAGACTCGATTGTTATCGGGGACACTGTATTCGCTTCCGTACACGATAAATAAATTATTATAATTCTCATTGTTTATAGCATTTTTTATTATATCGGTGTTTAATGAATAATAATTGCCGTTTCGTACAATATTGTTGCTGAAAAACCATGTAAGGGGATCATTTTTATCAATGTTTTTCATTCCATAAAATAAATTCATGCTTTCATTGAATAGCTTTAATGAATTTTCCAAAGTAATTTTCTCTAGAATTTCTTCGGCCTTCACATGATGAGGCATACCAAATTCAAATGACACAAAAATAAAAAATAAAAAAAGAACTACCCTTTTCAAACTGAAAACCTCCAAAATCTTTATGCCAATATATTATCATATCAGCTAGAAGCTGAAAATAGTTTATGTTCGGTGCTAATAATTTCTTTACTTTATGTATACAAAGTGTTCATAATTTTGTGCTTTCATTAATCTTCCATATTTGATAAAATAATAAGGTATGGGGTTTTGTTCATGTGTTTATAAGCCTATGGCTTAACATATATGAATAAGGAGAGGATAAAAATATGAACAGTAGTGGAGTAAAAAGATGTATTTCAATGTTCATGCTAGTTGTCTTTTTTGCAACGGGTATACCGGCTTTTGCAGACACAGCATCAACAAAGGTTAGTCCATATTGTACAAGGACTACAACTCCTGTTATGAGTATCAATCTTTCAGGCACAGATGATGTTAATTATGACGGTACTACATTTATAAAACAAGCTTCTGTAAGCAATTTAACGGTAATGGCAAAGGAGCCACAGTTTTCAACAGCCGCCGAGCAAGGTGGAAAGGTCAATGCATTAACAAGAATAGAAGCTGAGACATTGACAGTAAATAACGGACTTACTATAGAAGATTGTCAGGATGTTGATGGAGGAAAGAGCCTTGCTTACATCGGCAATGGCGATTTTGCAGGTTATGATTTCTTGTATTTTCCTAAAGGAACAAAGGGATTTGTAGCACGTGTTGCTACTGAAACCGAGGGCGGAAATATTGAAGTGAGACTTGACCATCCGAGCGGAGAGCTTGTAGGAAAGTGCAGTGTAAAAAATACAGGTGGCTTCCAGAATTATGTGGATGTTTCATGCGGTCTTACGGGAAGTATAGAAGGGTTGCATAAGGTATTCCTTATATTTACAGGTGAGAGGGACAACGGTATATGCAATTTGAACTGGTTTAAATTCACAAAGGGTGCATTTGATCCTGTCAAAGCGAAAGAATATGATTCAAACGGAAGCAACTATTATTTATATAAATCCATGGATTTTGGCACTGAGGGGCCTGCAAAGTTTAAAGCACGCCTTGCTAACAATATTAACGGTTCTTTTGATGTTAAGGTGGACAGCCCCGATGGTACTACCATTTGTACTATTTACTCCACAGGTATGACAAATGAAATCGGTTGTTATGAAAGCCCATTGAGCTATAAAGTAACAGGCATTCATGATTTGTATCTCGTTGACAACTCAGGTGGAAGTATTTTAAATTCTATAGACTGGTTTGCATTTGATCCCTTTGAAGAGCAGCCCCAGTTGGATGGTGAACTATCAAAGCTTATAAATACAAGTATAAAAGGATATAATATTGAGTTTTCCATGAATGTGAATAAAAATAGCGTGTATGAGGTTTATCTTTATACATCCGATATTTTGAAGGAAAACAAGCAGGTATTTGATGTGATTGCCAACGGAGCGGTTATAGATACCGTTGACAGTCAGAAGTCGGGACAAAGATGGGAGAAGAAAGGACCATACCTTGTAAAGGTCATGGACGACGGCAAGCTTACACTCAATTGTGTTGCGAAACGTGGTATGGCTTCAATATCGGCAATAAGAATAAATAAGGTAACTTATTCCAAAGCATTCACTGATGTAAAGCTTTCAGATTGGTTTTATATTCAGGTAATGGAGTTGGCCAGCAAGGGAATTATATTCGGTAAGGGTAATGATACATATATGCCGAAGGAATCGATTATTGGAGAGCATGTGGCATACATGACCTTCAATGTGATGAAATATTCAATTGCTGAAAATGACAGTTCATTCAAACCTGAAAATTATACTAAGATATCCGATATACCCACAGATTTTTGGGCTTACCAGTACATGAAGACCTATTATAACTATTTCTTCAAGGAAAAGATGTCAAAAATCGATCTTAATACCCGTAAAGCATTCAGCTCAAAGGAATATGCAGAAAATAAAAAAGTAAGACGTGAAGAGTTTGCAATGGCTATAATCGGTGCGAGACGTCTTGATTACAATAAGGACGGAAAAGTCTTTGTGCTTGATCCCGATCGTGAGCCTGCTGCTAAATTAAATAATTACAGAGACAAGGACTATGATAAAATCACCGATTCCTTTAAATATTTTATTGAGCTTGCTTTGGAGAAATCCCTTATGAAGGGAGATCAGAACGGATACTTAAATCCAAAGAATCCTGTTACCAGAGCTGAAGCTGCCACATTCATATATAATGCGTTAAATCAAAAAGAAAACAATTTCATTAAACCTGAACCGGGTAAAACCATCCAGGTGCCGAGAATTACTATGAAAAAGAGGAAGGTAAATGTTGGTATTTTGACACTTCCTGCACCTTCTTGGGATTCCATAAACAATAAGGAGGTTAATGACCCGAATCCCGATTTTACTTTGCTGGAGCTCTTAGACAGAAATATTAACAAACCCATGGATTGGGAGCTGGTTAACCCATATCCTCCGGCTTATAACAAGTACGAATTTGCGGATACTGCAAAGTACAATTCTGCAAAGATGCCAAATGCTCCGGTTCAAAATTCATCAACCCCAATATACTGGGATCCTTCTACATATTTCAATGACTTAAGGAGTATTGCCAAAGCTCAAACAGATCTTGAAGCAGACATCACGGGAACAGGGGTTGTAGGATATTCCGAGAACATCACAAAGTCCAAGCTTTTCAAATATTGGGAGGTTTCCATTGACGATCCGAATCTTACTCCTGAAAAAATAGCTAAGAGCTATGATTTATTGTTCCAGGCATCTCACGGTAAAATTACTTATTCAGCCGATATTCAAGAAAAGATGAAGGCTTTCCTAAATGCCGGAGGCCAGTTATGGTGGGAGAATTGTCTTGGATTGGAGATAAAAGCCGGAGACGGATTTACAGATCAGGTTGATTTCGTATCCATACGTCCGGGCAACAATTTTAAATATGCCCAGGTTCCGGTTTATAAAGACGGAAAAATGCATCCATTGTTTGATAATATATTTACAATAGATCCTGAAAAATCCAGTCGTGCCGTTACACCGTCATTAATGAATAAAACAAGTGAGATTTCAATGTTAGGTGATGGTGAGGAATGGCTCAATGACGATAACAGATATATATCCAATCTTCTACCGACAGATGAAGTGATACTGAATATTCAGGATCCCAATAACGGTACTCTATACCCCAATATGGTGGTAAGGAACGTTGAAAGCACAAACGGACCGGCCGGAAGAATTGTAATTACTACAAACGATGTGGGATGCGGAATTACCAAAAATGTTGTAAGGTCCGGAGGTAAGGCTGTTGAGGATTACAAGTTCTGTTACAACCTAATAGGATGGATGTCAAAGGTATCTGTAAACTTTGATGATACCGATGACAATGGTTGGAACGGAAAGGATAATCTGGTTGTGAAGGCTTTGGTAGCCAATAATGGTTCAAAGACTCAAACTTATGACTTAACGTCAGTCTTTAACTCAAGTTTGTGGGATGTTCAACCGACAAACGATTACAAAAATATTAAAGCAAGAGAGTCCTGGATATTGAGTCTGGATGCAAAGGGTTATCCCAATAAAATAAGACTTGGCCCTAATCAAGCGGAAGAAATTGCATTTGTTATGAAATTTAAAAATTTAAACAGTGCCAGATACGATTTTACATTGCGTGCAAGCGAGTCGGGTGTGGTAAATACCCGTGATATGGAAGAAAACACTTTCGTTCTCAATAATGTAAAGATCCTCAAGCCTTCATTAAGTGCAATGAGCAGTGGAGGAAACGTAAAGAACCTTAGTGTAACAATTGGCACAGACAATCTCAAGCTCAATGATATAAGGCCTATTAACTATGACTTGACATTACAGGTTAAAAAGGGCAATACTATTGTAGATCCTCAAAGTGTGATTGACCGTATAGAGGTTGATACAACAAATGGAATGGCTCCTGCTATGGAAGAGATGACATATTCCTATACCGATTTGGGCGGAAAGCCTTTTGGGGATGTAACCATAAACAATGTAAAATTTGACACGATGGAACAGAAGATTAAAATAAATGTATATTTCAAAAACAATGTAACGGGTTCGAGCTATACAGTGACAGGAAAACTGGAAGCATTTGATCCTATAACAAAAAAGAGGCTTGGATATTCAGATGAGTCGGTATTTAACCTCAAATAATATAATATCTGTATTAAATATGTTATTAATCTTACATTTAGCAGATATAAATGAAAAAGATTAATCGTATTTAATCTATTAGGTATTATATTATGATGTGAAAAGGCCTGATAAATGGGCCTTTTCACATCTGTTAAAATTTTGCTGAAGTATTACTATAAAATAAACCAGTAAAAATTCCGATATAATAAAAGTACAACAAATTATTAGAGAAAGGATGAACATTTTTGGCAAAAAACAGAGCACCTGAAAAAGGAAAAATAAGCTATTTACTCATATTTATCATATCTATTGCTTTATGTTTATCAATGGGTACAGCAGCTTTTATGTTTATAAATGATTATTTGGATGAGTATAAAACCAATCATATAGCATTACATGTGCCTTTTGTTGTGCTTGTATCTATCTCTACAGTTATTATATTTTTTCTGCTTGGTATAATATTTAACAGAATTACTATAGAAAGGACATATATAAAAGAGCTTAAAAATTTTAAAGATTTTACCGATTCAATTCATAATGCTCAGACGGAAAGAGAAGTTTATGAAAGAATGTACGAGTTTATATGTCGTACTGTATCGGTTAATAATATTACATTGTTTTATAAAAATACTATTCCTGTGGAAGGTATGGATATCAGTGTTGAAAATCCCTGGCAAAGGATTGGACATGAGAAAGTACCGCTTTGCAATATGTCCCCAAGAAGCTGTCCTGTTATACGTACAGGAAGGGAATGCAGGATTGCAAGTATACAGAACGGGATTAAATGTGCATATCAGCTTAATGAATATAAGCATGGTAGTTATGTTTGCCTTACAATTGTAAGTATCGACTCACCTCAGAGCGTTCTTCAGCTTTACAGTCAATATGAAAATGAATTTGATGATGCATTGATTCAAAAAATAAAATCTTATACTGAGATAGCTAAAACACTGATTAAAAGCAGACGTAAAATATCAACTCTGGATAAGACCTCCAAGTATGACAACCTTACAAAGGTTTACAATAGAGGTTACTTTATTGATTATTTAAAGAAACAAGTTGACAGAGCATTAAGTTCTAAAGAGAGCCTTAGTATAATGATTCTCGACATAGACTTTTTTAAGAGGATCAATGATAATTATGGTCATTTTGCAGGAGACCATGTTTTGGCACTTTTTGCAAAGCTGGTTGTAAAAGAAGTAAGAGTAACGGATCTTGTTGCCAGGTATGGTGGAGAAGAATTTGTTGTAGTGTTGCCCTCAACTGAAATTGGGATTGCATATGATATTGCGGAAAGGGTAAGACAGACTGTCGAAAAAGCGTACATGCCTCCATACGGTGATATTGACATACCGTCAATTAGCTGCAGTATAGGGGTTTCTGCTCTTCCATTATACAGCGATAACAAGGATGACTTGATAAAGACAGCAGACTTGGCACTATATCAAGCCAAGAGGGAGGGAAGAAACAGAACTAAAGTATATGATAAGACAATGGCAATGATACAGAAAGAATAAATTTTTCGAGGGCACCATTAATGGGAAGCCCTTTTTTTATATGCTTTTTTAGAATTCAGTATTCAGAATTCTTGCTGTTATATCGGTATGAATTAATTTTCAACAATGTGGGAAATATAACAAACTGGATAAATAATAAGTAAGCTTGGATAATATAATAATGATGTTGAAATAAAATTATATATTAATTGTTAATAAATATTTAATAATATAATAAAATAAGAGGATTTTGAATTTTTTTGGCGAAATAAGGTTAGCATAAAAGAGAATTTACATTTTGAACATTCTTTATAATCTATGAGGTAAAGGCATAAAAATTGTATGATTGGATAATAAACTGTAGAAAAAGGTGGTATTGTCAATGAATATTGCAACTGATACAGAAAAAATTTATGAGATTATTAATGCAGAATCAAGAGATCCCTATGGTATTTTGGGAATTCATAGGGTGGAAAATGATTCTAAAAAAATGAAGGGATTTGCAATAAGGACTTTTTTGCCGAATGCTAGAAGCGTCAAGGTCATTGATGAAGAGACAAATAGCAGTTACCTGATGGATAAGATCAATGAGAATGGTTTTTTTGAAGTTACTGTTTGGGACAAAAAGGATTTCTTTTTATACAAGTATGAAATAGAGGATGACTGTGGAAATACTTTTTTCATGTATGATCCATACAGGTTTTTGCCTGTAATTTCTGATTTCGATCTATACCTTTTTAATGAAGGTAACCATCACAAGGTATACGAGAAACTTGGAGCACATGTAATGACAATAGATGGAATTGTTGGAACTTTATTTGCGGTTTGGGCTCCATGTGCAAAAAGAGTTAGTGTTGTAGGAAATTTCAATCAATGGGATGGCAGAAGAAATCAGATGAGATGCAGAGGATCTTCAGGGGTTTGGGAGATATTTGTACCCGGTGTTACCCAGGGTGAAATATACAAATATGAAATAAAAACTCCCCATGGAGAAATATATTTAAAGGCAGACCCATATGCTTTTTATTCAGAATTGAGACCCGGTACGGCATCTATTGTATACAATCTTGAATCATATCAATGGCATGACGATGAATGGATAAAAGAACGCAGCAGCAGTAGTACTTTTGAAAAACCCGTATCAATATATGAGCTGCATTTCGGATCATGGGCTAGAGTTCCGGAAGACGGTGAGCGTTTTCTTACATACACTGAAATGGCCGATTCACTTATTAAGTATGTAAAGGACATGGGATTTACACATATTGAGCTTCTTCCTATTTCAGAGTATCCATTTGATGGATCATGGGGATATCAGATAACAGGATATTATTCTGTAACAAGCAGATATGGCAAACCGGAAGAGTTTATGTATTTTGTTGACAAATGCCATGAAAATGGTATCGGTGTTATATTGGATTGGGTTCCTGCACATTTTCCCAAGGATGGTCATGGGCTTGCACGCTTTGACGGAACCGCATTATATGAGCATTATGATCCAAGGCAGGGTGAGCATCCCGATTGGGGAACACATATATTTAACTATTCAAGACATGAGGTACGCAACTTCCTAGTGTCCAATGCTGTTTTTTGGTTTGAAAAATACCATATCGACGGTTTGAGGATTGATGCTGTTGCATCCATGCTTTATCTGGACTATGCAAAGAAGGAAGGGGAATGGGTGCCCAATGAATGGGGTGGAAAAGAAAATGTTGATGCCATCAATTTTATGAGGCAGTTAAATACCACAGTATTTAAATACTTCCCCAATGTAATGATGGTTGCTGAAGAATCTACCTCTTGGGCATTGGTTTCAAAGCCTCCTTATGTAGGTGGTCTGGGATTTTCATACAAATGGAACATGGGATGGATGAATGACTTTTTAAGATATATCAGTAAAGACCCAATATATAGAAAATATCATCAAGGTGAACTGACATTTTCTTCTGTATATGCCTTTTCAGAGAATTTCATTCTTGTGTTGTCCCATGATGAGGTGGTACATGGCAAATGCTCAATGATAAATAAAATGCCCGGCGATTACTGGCAAAAGTTTGCAGGACTCAGGGGAAGCTATGCATATATGTTTGCACATCCCGGAAAAAAGCTGTTGTTTATGGGGAATGAGTTCGGTCAGTTTATAGAGTGGGATTATAAACGCAGTCTGGACTGGCACCTATTAGAATATGATATGCATAAGAAGCTTCAGAATTTCGTGAGAGATCTAAACCATTTGTACCAGAGAGAAAAAGCTTTGCACGAAGTAGATTTCAGTAATGAAGGCTTTGAGTGGATTGATTGCTGTGATGCGGATAATAGCATAATCAGCTTTGCACGTAAAGCAAAAGACTGGAGAAATATGATTATAGTTATATGCAATTTCACACCGGTTCTTCATACAGGGTATAGAATGGGAGTGCCTGTTGCGGGCTATTATGAAGAGATATTTAACAGCGATTCGGAAATTTATGGAGGAAGCAATCAAGGGAATAAGGGCGGCCTCCTTTCGGAAGAAATTGAATGCCAGGGCAAAAAGAATTCTATTTTAGTGACGGTACCGCCTTTAGGAGTTGTTTATTTTAAACTTAAGCAAATAAAGGATAATTAAGTACCACATTAAAGGTTGAAAAAAGCTACCTGCTCTCAAAAAGTGAAGACAGGTAGCTTTTTTATAAAATTATCTATTGCAATAGGGGCATAGTGTCGGTATCGTTGTTGCTGTTGGAATTGGTGTTGCTGTTGCTATCGGTTCCTTTGAAACTGTTATTGTTGTAGTGTTTTCCACAATAATAACTGTCTTTGATTCGCTATCCCAATCAAAATTCATTTTAAATATTTCTCCAATAAGTCTTAATGGAACGAAAGTTCTACCATTTATAATAGAAGCTGGCACTTCTGCAGGAACATTGGCACCGTCTACTTTGATTGTACTTGCACCGATAACAATTTCTACAGTCATGTTCTTAACTCCATATACATCATTGTATACCGGTCTTGTAATAGTTACCGTTTGGGTTTTGGGATTCCATGATACATTCGCTTTTAAACCATCTGAAATAGCTCTTACAGGGACGAGAGTTCTTCCGTTCTTTATAACTGGAGGAGCATCTCCCGTATCAATTTCTTCACCATTTAAAAATATCAATGTCCTATCCTTTTTATTCTTTTTGTAAAGGTGCTGCAGCTCCTTCAAGAGCTTTTTCATGTCGTCAAGATCTTTAATTGCTTTTTTGATTTTTTCTTTAATAATATCTTCTTCATGCTTCTCTTTCTTCTTTTCTTCCGGTCCCTTTACCTTATCGGCTACTTTTTTGGGATCTTTGTCATCTTTCTTATCGTTCTTTGCGTATGTAAGGATTCCGCTTGTAAAAACAAGCATAATTGACAATAAAACACATAAAACTTTTCTCATAAATATACCTCCTTAATAAATTGTGTTATATACATTCGGAAGGTACATATTAATTTTTGGGGTAGGTCAAAAATTTATATTGAATAATTTATTTTTTGATATTTGGCTCTTTCTTGTCAGTAGTCTTTTGTTTTTTTTCAACATTATCCTTAGCCTCTTTTGCAGGTTTGTTGGTATTTGCTTTATCCTCCTTGGTGTTCTTTTTTTCGTTTGTTTGTGTTTTGTCTTTATCTTTGTCTTTATCATTTGGTTTTGGTTTCATATTATCAGGTGTTGAATTTTTAACTTTGTCTGCATTTTTTTCTGTATCTTTTTTAATATGACTATCTGGGTTTTTGTTGTTATTTTTATTATTTTTATTATTTTTGTCATTGCTTGCATCATTATTGTTTTTATTATTCTTGCTTTCTTTGATATCATTATTTTTATTTTCGTTACTGTTTTTATTATTGTTTTTATCCTTGTTATCGATATTTTTGTTATCTTTCTTGTCGGGTTTTTCAGGTTTTGTATGTTGGCGAATTGATGTTAAAATTTCCTTAACAGGTTTATTTACCACGTCTTTAGTTTTAAGTTTCGGATCTAACTCTGTAAGCTGCTGAGCCAATTTCAGCTTGCCGGGAGAAACGCCTTGTTTAATAGCTTCGCTGCGACTTTTCTCAGTAACCTCTTCAACAAGAATTTCAGAGTCGATTTTATCTGATTTAATTTTATTTTCAACAGTTGCAGCAACTTTTTCCTGCAATTGTTTGTTCTTGTTGTCGTTTGTGCTTGTAACTGTAAGCATTATTGCATTTGTGTTTTCATCCTGCAGATAACCGTTTTTTACCGCACTGCTGACCACTTGCTCAACTCCCTGATCCAAAGCTTTGTTTTTGACAGATAAATCATTTATTATCTTCTGTGCACTATCATTTAAAGCAGTGACTTTGATAATACGGTCAAAGATATTGGCAGTTATTTGAATACTTGGATTAATGTCAATATTCACATAGCTGTAAGGGTTGGTGTAAAAGAAAATACCCAGCCCAACTGCAATAAGAAATATTGCTGCGGAGGCTATACCTGCCATTAGCTTTGCATTAAAAAATATCGGTAATGGAAGATATGCTTCATAGCCCACTGTATATTTATCTGAATTCTTTATCTTAATAAAGGTACCTTTTTTTGTCATTGCTATTGCATATTTTCCTTCAATATCAACTATGAGTGCTTTCATTTAATCACCTCCAAGTTTAGGTAATCTTTAACATATTGATAATCGCCTGTTAAAATTATTATAACTGCTAATATATATTTTCGTGATCGCTCAATAGTTTTTCGGGGTATCTTCGTATTTTTTTCTATCTCAGCTATTGGAAGAAGCTTTTTGTTTTTAATATGGTCAAGTATGTCAGGATTTCCCATAATATATTGAATAATTTCATTATAGGATTTCCGCGTTTTCTCGGATTTAGGAGAAGCAGTGGTTAATTCCAAAAATGAGATATCCCATGAAGCAAGCTCCTTTTTTAGTTCCTGAAGCTCTAAACGCCTGTATTCACTTACATTTTCCTGAGAGTACTTATCAAGGGATTCATTGATGCTTAGATCTTGTTCCTTTTCTTCATCATAATCGTCATACGTGTATATTGAAACGATTTTACTGTGTTTGTTCTCTTTTCTAAAGTAATCTATAAGTCTTCGTCTTATAACATTTTGTGCAAATGCTAGAAAGTTCCCTTTTGAAATATCAAATGCTTTTATTGCTTCAACAAATGCCAAGAGTGCAATACTAAGCTCATCATCTTCACCATATCTTACAAAACGTCCTGTCATCTTTTCAACACATGATGCTATAAATGGCTTATACTCCTCAACAAGTTTATTAATCTCAGTAGTAGATGCTTTTATTTGCTGAACCCTTTCATTAAGAGTGTTATCGTTCATATTAATTCTCCTGATGAGAAATTTTATAGATATGTTGCAGAACATAGAAATTATAACACCGCTGTTTAAAATATACAAATCCAATCTCTATTAAATAAGAATAATCTTTTACATTTATCAATTGCATAATTATGTTAGAGCATCGTAATTTTGCAAACATTCATAATATTTGCTGAAGGTATAAAAATAAACGAATATGACAAACAGTATATGGAATATTTTTATACAGAAATTAAATTTACAGGTGGTAATTTATGATAATTATAATGAAGAAAAACAATATTTTGCTCATTGGAATGATTTTCGTACTCGCAATTGCTTTATACACTTTAAATCCGGGCAGAGAAAAGACATCAGCGGTAAATTCAGGTGATACTCAAAAGATAATTTTGCTCGATGCCGGTCATGGCGGTGAAGATCCTGGAGCAGTAAGTGATTACAGCGGAATAAGTGAAAAGGATATTAATCTCAATATTGTATTCGAAATTAAAAAGCTTTTGGAAGCAGAAAACTATAAGGTGATGCTTACAAGGGAAGAAGATAAGCTTGAATACGCTGAGGGTACTACAAACATAGTTCAAAAGAGAAAGCAGGACTTGCTGAGAAGGAAAAAGATGATGGATGAAGCAGGTGCAGATATTGTTGTAAGCATTCACTTGAATAAATTTCCGCAAACAAAATATTACGGTGCTCAAACTTTCTACCCGCCCAATATGCCTCAAAGTCAGAAACTGGCTATGAGCATTCAAAAATCCATTGGGGAAAATTTGGATCCGTCAAATAAGAGAGCCGCTTTGGTAAAAAAGGAACCTATCATAATTCTTAAAGATTGTAAAACAACAACAGTTGTTGTTGAGTGTGGATTCTTATCAAATCCTGAAGAGGAGAAGAAGTTGCAGAGCAAAGAATATCAGAATCAAATTGCGTTTGCAATAAAAGAGGGGATCAAAGAGTATTTTTCAAAAGGTTAGTGCTGAAATATATTTAATATAATAATTATATAAATTATATATAAAATTTTTGTAAAAATTATTTTTTCATATTAGGGCCGCTCAAATAGGTATTTTTGTGCGGCTTGCGGCAATTATCCCATTTTTTTAAAGAAAAATAAATAACAACATAATACAATTTTAAACAAGATAGTCTATTTTGAATAAAAAAATTATAATTTATAATTAAATAAGGATATATTATTATTCAGAAAATATGCCAGTATGTGATGCAAAATAATAACAATCCTATTCAACATAATTTTTCTTGCATATGTAGCCTCATTAAATCAGAAATGATTAATTAGAGGTTGCTTTAATATTCATTTCCTACGAAAGGAGGGACAACCTTAATCTATAAGACTAATCTTATAATGCAAAAATTAGTTAATATTATTAATTAGGAGGGAAGTACAAGTGTTAAAAAAGACTAAAAAGTACGTATCAATCACTTTGTGTACATTTATGACAGTTAGCACTCTTGCTACAGCAAATTTGGGAAGTACTACATCATTTGCTGCAGATGCTTACTCAGTAGGAATGTCATATGAGGACGCATTCCTTAAACTACATGAGCAGGTAAACAATAAGAATAACGGTTACTTCAGCCAGGAAGGTGTTCCATATCACTCAATAGAAACAATGATGGTTGAAGCACCTGACTATGGACATGAGACAGTTTCAGAAACTGCCAGCTACTATGTATGGTTTGAAGCTATGTATGGTAAACTCTCAGGGGACTGGACAGGATACAATAAAGCTTGGGATATTACCGAGCAGTATTACATTCCTTCAGACAAGGATCAGCCAAACTTAGGAGATTACGATCCAAGCAAGTGTGCTGCATTTGTTCCTGGAGGTGCATTGCCAGATGATTATCCATTACCGTTGAATCTTAACGCTCCAACAGGTAAGGATGGTATTCATGCAGCACTCAAGTCCGCATACGGTACAGATTCAATGTATCTTATGCACTGGATTTTAGACGTAGACAACTGGTACAAATACGGTAACCATGGTGACGGAACCAGCAGAGTGTCTCAGATAAACACCTACCAGAGAGGTGAGCAGGAGTCATGTTGGGAAACTGTTCCATTCCCATGTTGGGAAACATTTAAATGGGGTAACACTTCAAAAGGCGGATTCGGATCATTGTTCATAGCACAGGATTCATATGCTCAGCAGTGGCGTTATTCCGTTGCAAGTGATGCTGATGCACGTTCTGTACAAGCTGCTTACTGGGCTGTTAAATGGGCTAAAGAGCAAGGAAAGTTAAGCTCAATCTCCAAGCAGAACGATAGAGCTGCTAAAATGGGTGACTATTTAAGATATGTAATGTATGACAAATACATGAAGCCTATAGCTAAGGATACCTCAGTTACAAGTACTGCAGGAGACGGTAAAAACTCAATGCATTACCTCATTTCATGGTATTGTGCATGGGGTGCTCCTACAACTTCACAAGGCTGGGCATGGAAAGAAGGAAGCAGTGCGAGCCATCAGGGATATCAGAATCCTATGACTGCATATGCATTATCAACAGTATCTGAATTAAAGCCAAAGGCTTCAGGTGCAGTTTCAGACTGGGCAAAGAGCTTGGACAGACAGTTGGAAATGATCCAATGGTTACAGTCAGCTGAGGGTGCTATAGCCGGTGGATGTAACAACTCATGGAATGACAGTTATGATTCATATCCATCAGGTATTTCTACTTTCTATGGAATGGCATATGACTGGCAGCCAGTATGGCACGATCCACCAAGTAACAGATGGTATGGTTTCCAGGTTTGGGGTCTGCAGCGTACAGCTGAGTACTACTATGAAACTGGTGATGAAAGAGCATATAATATATTAAAGAAATGGGTAGAATGGGTAAAACCAAACATAAAGGTTACTGGTCCTGGTGAATTTGAAGTCCCATCAGATCTTGAGTGGGAAGGTCAACCAGATACCTGGGATGGAAAATACACAGGTAACTCAGGTCTTCATGTTACAATCACAGCTATGGGACAAGACATAGGTGTAGCCGGTTCAACTGCAAACTTGTTGGCTCATTATGCAGCAGGTACTCAGAAATGGCATACATATGATAAAGAAGCACATGATATAGCTAAATCACTCCTTGACTGTGTAATATTAGGATGTCAGGATGGCGATAAAGGTTTCACTAAAGAAGAGCAAAGAGGAGACTATTCACGTTTCTTCGATCAGACAGTTTATATTCCATCTGGATGGTCTGGTAAAAATGCACAGGGTGCTGAGCTTAAGAACGGTATGAAGTTCATAGATATGCGTCCTGATTACAAGAAAGACCCAGATTACGCAAAACTTGAAGCTGCATATAATGCAGGTGTAGGTCCTAAGTTTACATATCACAGATATTGGCATCAAGTTGAAATAGGTATGGCTATGGGTGCGTTTGCAACATTGTTCCCAGATGAAAAAGTTCAAAATCCAGGTGAGACTACATCACCATCACCATCAAGTGGCAGCAATTATCCAGGCGATGTAAATGGTGACAAAGTTGTTAACATGGCTGATGCTATAGCTATTGCCGGAGTTTTCGGTAAGGATGCTAGTGCTAAACCTGAAGCAGATTTGAACAAAGACGGAGTTATAAACATGTCAGACGTAATAATCGTTGCTCAGAACTTTGGAAAAAGCTATTAATTAGCTATCAATCTAAGATACAATTAATCTGAGATATAATCAAATAGCATAATTGACTTAAGTCAATTATGCTATTTCTTTATCTTGAATGTTGAATTTTATGATTATAGATCATAGTCCAAGCTCTTTACAAATGCTTTCCCATTCGTTATAAAGTTCTTCAAGCAGGCTATTGAGACTTGTTTGTTCGTTAAGAAGATCTGTAAGCTTGGAATGGTCCGAAGCGATATCTTCATCAAACATTTCCTTTTCAATAACTTTTAATCTGTCTTCAGTGTCTGCTATTTTGGTTTCAATTTCAGAATACCGTTTTTCCAGTTTCCTTATTCTGGCCCTTTCTTCCTTCTCGGCTTTATAATCAAGCTTTGATTGTGATATCTGGGCTTTATTTGATTCATCCGAAGAAGACTTTTTTATTTTATTTTTATAATCTATAAAGAAGTCATAATCACCTTCGAGATCCAAAAGAGAACAGTTATCCATATCAAGGATTCTTGTTGCCAGTTTATTGATAAAATACCTGTCATGTGATATGGATAGTATGGTACCTTCATAATTTGCCAAAGCATCTTCGAGAACCTCTCTTGAATTAATATCAAGGTGGTTTGTAGGTTCGTCCAGTATTAGAAAATTGGATGATGATAATATGAGCTTGGCTAAAGCCACCCTGCTTTTTTCACCGCCGCTTAGAGCTGAAATGGGTTTTAACACATCTTCACCCTTAAATAGAAATGAAGAAAGCAATGTTCTTATTTGAGTAAGAGTAAGGTCGTTATTTGAGTCTATCAGCTCTTCCAAAATTGTTTTATTTTCATCAAGATCGGAAAGCTCTTGATCATAATAACCTACCTGCACTTTATGGCCATATTCTACTACTCCGGAATCAGCTTGCAGTTTTGATATAAGTATCTTTACCAAAGTGGATTTACCGCAGCCGTTTGGACCAAGCAGAAATACTCTTTCATTTTTTCTGATCTTGAAGTTTATATTGGAAAAAAGAGTTTTTCCAGGATAAGACTTGGACAGGTTTTCCACAAATAATACATCGTTTCCGCTTATCATGCTTTTTCTGAACTTTATATTAATTTTTCCGGGTAAGTCTTTAGGTTTTTCAATTTTTTCCATGCGGTCGATGGCCTTTTGTCTGCTCTCTGCAGCGATTATGTTTCTTTCTCTGTTCCATTGCTTTTGCTGAGCGATAAAGGCTTCCATTTTCTCAATTTCACGCTGCTGATTTTCATAATGACGTTGTTGAATTTCCCTGTCTATTTCCTTCTGCTTTATATACTGGGTGTAATTGCCATTATACAGCTTAGATGAATTATTCTCCAGTTCTAACGTTTTAGTGGTCACCGAATCGAGGAAATATCTGTCGTGAGAGACAATAAGGACTGTTTTTTTCATAGCCTTTAAAAAGCCTTCGAGCCACATTATGGCCTCAATGTCCAGATGGTTTGTAGGCTCGTCAAGGAGCATGATATCAGGCTCGTACAGCAGCAATTTGGCTAAAGCAAGTCTGGTTTTCTGACCTCCGCTTAATATGTGAATTTTTGTATCGAACTCTTCTTCATTAAAGCCAAGACCTTTAAGAACTCCGCGTACTCTGCTTCTGTATTCATATCCGCCGTTTATGGAATACTCATCCGATAGCCTTGAATATTCCTTCATTAATGCAGCCAATTTATCTTCAGAGGCATTACTGATTTCTTTTTCAAGCTCTTTAAGACGTATTTCTTTTTTTACTAGCTCGTCAAAAACTGAGAGCATTTCATCAAATATTGTATTTTCGCTGTCAAGGCCGGTGTTTTGATGAAGAAATCCAATCTTTTTATTCTTGGAGATATTTATTGTACCGCTGTCACACTGAATTTCTCCGTTTATTATATTAAGCAGGGTAGATTTACCGGCACCATTGACGCCAACTATTCCTACCTTATCACCTTCATGTATACTAAAGGATATATCCTTTAATACTGTATTCATGCCATATGAGTGGCAAATATTATTGCAGTTTAAAATTATCATATATACACCTAATTTCTATCTAGTCATTTTCTTTATATAGAATTGTACCAAAATTCCTTTGTTACAGCAATTTTTCTTTTATATAAAGCAATTTATAATAATGGATATGTTAGTTGATTGCCTAAACTCTAGTCAACAATATTGACAAAAAAATAACAATGGAATATAATCATATTTGCATGGTTGAATTACATTATTTATTAATTTTTTGAGGTGTAAAGATGGACTCAAAGAAAAAAGTTTCTCTTGCAGTTGTGAAACGCTTACCGCGATATTACCGATATTTGGCTGATTTGCTGAAGATGGATATTAAAAGAATTTCTTCTCAAGAGCTAAGCAGCAGAATGGGTATTACTGCATCTCAAATAAGACAGGACCTAAATTGCTTTGGAGGCTTTGGACAACAGGGTTATGGTTATAATGTCGAATACTTGTTTAATGAAATAGGAAATATTCTTGGGATGAATAACAATTATCAGGCTATAATTATCGGAGCAGGTAATATGGGGCGAGCACTTGCCAATTATACCAATTTTGAAAAAAGAGGCTTCAAAATTATTGGTATTTTTGATATTGATACCAATTTAATCGGTACAGAGATAAGAGGTATTCCTATAAGGCATATGGATGAGCTTGAAAGCTTTATTAGTGAGAATTATGTTGATGTTGCAATGCTGGCGGTACCCTTTGAGCAAACACCAGCAGTAGCAGAAAGAGTTGCGAAGCTAGGAGTAAAAGGACTTTGGAATTATTCACCGATGGATCTCAAGTTACCGTATGATGTCATCATAGAAAATGTCCACTTAAGTGATGGCCTTATGGTTTTAGGATATAAGCTTAATGAGAAGTTTGATTTTAACAGGGAAAATAGAAAAAAAGGCAATTAGAGTTAATAGCCTAGGTTATGAACAGTAATAATTAATGAGATTTATAAACAAAAGTAACCGATGATTGTAAAATTTTATTTATAATCACCGATTACTTTTTTATTTTACTTTTTTGATTTATTGTAAAAAGCGAACAAATGCCATAATTTATTACTTAATTCTATAAATTGTTTAAAAGCGGGAAGAAGTCCGGGAAAGCCAGATCTACTACCTGTGCTTTTCTAATCATGGTTTCACCGTCCGCAATAAGACCTGCGATGGACATCGACATTGCAATGGAAGCATCGTTGTAGCTTTCGATAATAGTTCCGCGTAATGGCTTACCGCCTTCAACAATAATGCCGTCGTCAGTTTCGCGTATAGTTGCTCCCATTTTTGAAAGCTCCGTAACGATGGCCTTAACCCTGCCGGATTCTTTGATCTTAAAGCCTTTGAGATTTTTTATTGTTGTAGTTCCTTTAGCTTTTGTTGCGGCTACAGCAATAATAGGTATCTCGTCTACGAGACGTGGAATGATATCGCCCTCAATATCACAAGCATTCAAATCCGATGAGACAACTCTTATGTCGGCAACCTTTTCATTACCTGCCATTCTTTCGTTAAATATTTCTATCTTTGCTCCCATGGATTTGTATACATCAATAAAACCGGTTCTGGTAGGATTAAATCCAACATTTTTAATTGTTATGTCTGAGTTTTGAGTGAGCAAGCCGGCTGTAATGAAATAAGCAGCTATGGATATGTCTCCCGGAATTTCAACCTTTTGGGCATAAAGGTTTTCTATTCTATGGCTTGTAGCTGTTAAGCCATCAACCTTGATGTCGGCACCAAAGTAATTCAACATGAGTTCGGTATGATCCCTTGTTTTTACTTTCTGTACAACAGTTGTTTCACCTTCGGCATAAAGCCCTGCAACCAAAACAGGAGACTTGATTTCATTATTGACAAAGGAAAGCTCATACTTAATTCCTTTAAGTTTGGAAGGAGATACTATTAATGGACAGAGATTTCCATCCTCCCTTCCTATTATGTTTGCTCCCATCTGACGAAGCGGTTTAACAACTCTTCCAACAGGCTTTCTCTGTGCAGATTCATCCCTTATAACAGTTGAATTGAATGGTTGACCAGCCAGTATACCAAGTAAGAGTCTTATGGAGGTACCTGACTTACCAGTGTTTAAAGGGGAATTTGCCGGATGGGGCTTTAAGCCGTATAAACCATTGCCGTGAACCTTTACTTTGTTGCCAGGTAGAATTTCAATTCCAACCTGCATCTTTCTAAAGCAGTCAATGGTGCTTAGGCAATCTTCTCCCATTAAAAAGCCTTCGATTTCAGTGGTACCTTTAGCAAGTGCACCAAACATAATGGCTCTATGGGATATGGATTTATCACCTGGTACAGTGATTTCTCCCCTCAGAGAATCTCTTTGCTCGATCAACATTTTGCATTCCCCCGTTCTTTTAGTAATTGGCTATCTGATGTCAAGTAAGCGATGGCTTATTAAAATTGTTCTGTACGATACATCACAATTTCTCATGACAATGCCAAAATTGCAAAGTAACAAAGTTATTTATTGCTATAATATGGCTTTTAAATGCAAGTAGCCTTATAACCGTGCTCAACGAGAATCTTATGTGCAGCATCAAGGCTTTCGGGATCAGGTAATGTAACCTTTAAGCAGCCTTGTTGGAATTCTCGATTGTTTAAAACATTCATATTTTTTATATTTATTTTATTTTTACCCAATAATGTGGCGATTTCACCTAAAATTCCAGGTTCATCAACAATGTCTACCAATATGTCATATTCTGGGGTAAATAATCCCCGTTTGCGACTTGAAAATGTATCCCTGTAATCCTTTGCCGATCTGAAAAAGTCCAAAATAGCTTCAGAATCATCGTGTTTCATGGATGCCGCAAACTTTTTTAGTAATTCGACATATGCGTCTAAAATTCCTCCAATTTGCTCTTTATTGCTCAAAACTATATTTTCCCACATTTCAGGACTTGAAGATGCAATTCTTGTAATGTCCTTGAATCCTCCTGCTGCTAAGAGTTTCATTTTGCCATCCTCTGAATCCATAAACTTTACCATATTCACAAGTGTAGAAGCAATAATATGAGGTACATGGCTTATGCAGGCTGTAGCCCTATCGTGTTCTTTGGCATCTATTTTAACAGGTATAGCTCCAATTTTTTCAACAATCTTAGTCAAAAGGTCCATTGAATAATCTGTGGTTGTTTTACTTGGTGTCAAAATATAAAATGCATTTTCAAATAAATGGGTAAAGCCTGCTTCATAACCGGTGTTTTCTGAACCGGCCATCGGATGTCCTCCTATAAATAAAGGGGGATTATCCATTTTGTTAATATATGATATTATCTCTGATTTTGTGCTACCGACGTCTGTTAATATACAGCCGGGTTTAACCTTATCTTTCAACAACTCAATATATTCTATTGCACGTCTTACAGGAGTACAAATAAATATTATATCCGAGTCGTACACGTATTGGTTTAATTCGCTAAATCCACGTGATATTGTTTTATCTTTAAGTGCTGCATCAACTGACCGTAAGGACCTGTTTACAGCGGTTATGTCGGTGATTCCTACTCGTTCCTTAAGAGCTCTTGCCAGTGAACCGCCTATAAGTCCAAGGCCTATTATTGTAACTTTTTTATTTGTCATATTTAAACTCTCTCCCTAGTATTTCGGCAATTTTAGAAATATCTTTACATAAATCGTCAAAAACTGAAGGAGTAAGTTGTTGTGCAGCATCCGATAGAGCACATTTCGGATTTGGATGAACTTCAATTATAAGTCCGTCAGCACCTGCAGCTATTGCAGCTTTTGACAAAGATGGAACATAATGTGCTTTTCCTGCAGCATGGCTTGGATCTACGAATACAGGCAAATGGCTAAGACTTTTCAAAACAGGAACAGCACTTATGTCAAGGGTATTCCTTGTTGCAGTTTCAAATGTGCGGATGCCCCTTTCGCATAATATAACATCATAATTGCCTTCGCTCATTATATATTCAGCTGCATTGAGCCATTCGTCAATTGTAGTGGATGGACCGCGTTTGAGTAGGACAGGTTTCTTTGAGCGGCCAACCTCTTTTAATAGTTGAAAGTTTTGAACATTTCTTGCACCTATTTGAAAAATATCTACAAATCCTGCAGCAGATTCAACAGCTTTCTCACTTGTAACTTCGGTTATAAGAAGCAAACCTGTTTCGTCCTTTGCTTCTTTAAGATACTTAAGTCCTTCTTCCTCAAGCCCCTGGAAAGCATAAGGCGAGGTTCTGGGTTTGAAAGCTCCTCCTCTTAATACCTGAGCACCCGATTTCTTAACTGCATGTGCTGCCTCTAATATTTGCTGGCGATTCTCGACGGCACAGGGGCCTGCCATTATGACAATTTCCTTACCCCCGATTTTAACTCCTCCGACATCTATGACGCTAGGCTCGGGCTTGAATGTTTTACCGGCCAATTTATAAGGCTCTGCAATGGCAACAAGTTTTTCCACGCCTGTCATCAACTCGAGGGGAACATCGTTTAAAAGCCTCTTATCCCCAATAACTCCAATGATAGTTCTTTCCGTTCCCTTTGATATATGGATGCCAAGTCCGAGAGATTCAAGAACTTTAGACACCTCATTTATTTCAGCCTCGTTAGCTCCAGGCCGCATTACTATTACCATAGCATATCTATCCTTTCCAAAATATGAAGATATTTCAAAAACATTTTTTATCGTATTTTTTGTATAATTTGCATAAATAAAAGTTCAATTCCGCTTGATTGTTAGTTTAAATTTACAATACTAAAACCAGAATTGTCAAGAAATTATTTGGGCAATACACTAGATAAAAATGGATACTTTAATTGACTTTAATAAATTATAATATATAATTATTAATATAGCATTATTTCTATGAGTTTAACATATTTATTGTCAAGTGATGTATTTATATTGTTGATGTCTAGAAAATTATGGTGCAATCTATGCCACAATTTCTCGCGGACACCATTAAGATTAAAAATAACATTATAATCGTTGTATACACGGCAGTATCCGGCTTTTACAGTATTAAAATTAAAAACTACAATTTGTATAGGCATAAGGACTGGCTTTAGTTACCTCAATGGGACACAAAAGACGCAATGCGTTTTTGTTTTTATAAAAATCTAAGGGGGTATTTTTATGAAAGAGTATACAAGTGATAAGATTAGAAATGTTTGTCTTATGGGTCATGGCGGCTCAGGAAAAACTACTCTTGCTGAAGCTATCATGTTCAATACCGGGGTTTTGGACCGGTTTGGAAAAGTTGCAGATGGAACTACCATATGTGATTATGACCCCGAAGAAATAAAGAGGAAAATTTCAATAAGCACTGCATTAGCACCCTGCGAATGGAAAGATACAAAGATCAATTTGATAGACACACCCGGATATTTTGACTTTGTAGGGGAGGTTAAGCAGGGCATAAGGGTTGCCGATAGTGCATTGATTCTTGTCTCCGGTAAAAGTGGCGTAGCTGTTGGAACGGAAAAATCTTGGGATTATGCACAGCAACAGAAAATCCCTGTAATGTTTATAGTAACCAAGATTGATGAAGAGAATGCGGATTTTTTTGGTGTGTTGGATAAAATGAAGGATGTTTTCGGCAAAAGCGTTATTCCTATTCAACTTCCAATAATGGAAAATGGAAAATTTACCGGCTATGTAGATATGATTGATCTTAAGGCAAAAAAGTTTGAAAAGGATAAGCTTGTAGATATACCGGTTCCGGCAAACCTTTCCGATAAAGTTAAAGAAATAAAAGACTTGATAGCGGAAGCTGTTGCAGAAACTGATGAAGATTTAATGAATAAATTTTTTGACGGTGAAGATTTTACTCATGACGAAATATTAAAAGGTCTTAAAAAAGGTATTTCAGACGCATCTATTACTCCTGTCTTTTGCAGTTCGGTAATAAACAATTTAGGTATACAATATATTATGGATTCAATTGTAAATTATATGCCTTCCCCCGTGGATAAAGAAGTGATAAAAGCAAAAAACACAAACGATCAGGAAATTGAATTAAAAGTTGATCCTGCGTCTTCTTTGTCGGTGCTTGTTTTCAAAACAATTGCCGATCCTTTTGTTGGTAAAATATCTATGTTGAGGGTATATTCCGGAACTTTAAAAACTGATTCAACAGTATATAACACAGGAGCGGAAAAAGCTGAGAAAATTGGTCAGCTTTTTGTTATGAGAGGGAAAAAACATATACCTGTTGACAAACTTATTGCCGGTGACATCGGTGGAGTTGCAAAACTGCAATATACCAATACAAATGACACATTATGTGAATCCGGAAAGAACATAATACTTGATAAAATTGAATTTCCGGAGCCAGCGATTTCAATGGCGGTTGAGCCAAAGAGCAAAGGCGATGAGGAAAAAATAAGTTCGGGATTGCATAAACTTCAGGATGAAGATCCTACTTTTAAAGTTTCTCTTAATACTGAAACTCATCAGACAATAATTTCAGGTATTGGAGAACAGCACCTTGATGTAATAGTAAGTAAACTCAAGGCAAAATTCAATGTTTCTGTAGACCTTACCAATCCGAAGATTCCATATAGGGAAACTATCAGGAAAAAGGTAAAGGTTGAAGGAAAGCACAAGAAGCAATCAGGCGGTCATGGTCAGTATGGGCATGTTTGGATTGAGTTCGAACATGGTGATACTGAAGATCTTATATTTGAAGAAAAAATATTCGGAGGTGCCGTGCCAAGGCAATATTTCCCTGCAGTTGAAAAAGGCTTACGAGAGAGCATATTAAAAGGGGTTCTTGCAGGATATCCTGTTGTTAATCTGAAGGCTACTTTAGTAGACGGATCATATCACACTGTAGACTCATCGGAAATGGCTTTTAAGGTTGCTGCTCATCTCGCATATAAAAAAGGATTGGTACAGGCGAATCCTGTCCTTTTAGAGCCTATTTACCATCTGGAGGTATATGTGCCGGAAAGCTACATGGGGGATATCATCGGTGATTTGAACAAAAGAAGAGGCAGGATATTGGGAATGAATCCGCAGGATAAGGGCATCCAGCAGGTAGTTGCGGAAGTTCCTCAGGCTGAAATGTTCAAATATGCTACAGACCTTAGGTCAATGACACAGGGCAGAGGATATTTCAAAATGTGGTTCGAACGCTACGAAGAAGCACCACCACCAGTAAGTGCAAAGGTCATTGAGGAAGCTAAAAAGAATATGGCAGATTCTGATGATTTTGAATAAAATACAGTTTGAATAAAATATATGATAATAAGAAAGGATTCAGGAACCGAGAGATCTGAATCCTTTTTTTCGATTTCCAACCTCTAACTCCCAACCTCTTGTCTCAAAAATTTTTCGTCTAATAACTTGAATTTACCATAAAGATTGGATATAATATTAATAGTCAAAGATAGTCAAAATCAATGAGGTGATTTGGATGGCGAGAATGAGTGATTTAATTGAGGAGTTTTTAAAACAATTAATGATCGAAATGAATGGTGTTATTGAGATACAGAGAAATGAACTTGCGAATCAATTTAATTGTGTGCCGTCTCAAATAAACTATGTTATTGATACCAGGTTTACAACGGAAAGAGGATATTATGTTGAAAGCCGCAGAGGCGGTGGAGGTCATATTCGAATTAGGCGAATCAATATGACTAATCAGAGTGCATATCTCATGCATATAATATCATCAATGGGAAATAGTATATCACAGCAAAATGCGGAAATATTTATAAACAATTTTGTAGGATATGAAATGGTTACTGAAAAAGAGGGCCTGATTATAAAAGCAGCAATAAGCGACAAGACTTTAAGCAGTGTAAATCCTAAGGATAGAGATTATTTACGTGCAGTGATTTTGAAAAATATGTTAATGAGTCTTATTACAGCATCGGGAAATAAGGAATAATTATACTATATTAAGGTGGTGTTAATTATGATGTGTGAAAAATGTAAAGAGAGAATTGCTAGTGTACACTTTACCCAGGTTGTCAACAATAAAAAAGTGGAAATGCATCTCTGTAAGCAGTGTGCAAAGGAAAAGGGACATCTAAGCTTTGGTTCGACAATAGATGTAAATGATTTTCTAAAGGGTTTATTCGGTATGGGAGGCGGTTCACCTTATTACAATCCTGGACATGTAAAGATGGTTTGTGATAAATGCGGCATGAGTTACGATGAGTTTCAGAAAGTTGGGAAATTTGGATGTTCAAAGTGTTATGAAATGTATGGAGACGGCATAAAACCTTTGCTTAGAAGGCTTCATGGAAGCATTGAACATCATGGTAAGTCACCTAAGCTGATGGCTGAGACCCATAGCATATCAAAGGAAATTGAAAGACTAAAGGCACAATTGCAGCAGGCTATAGAAAAAGAGGAGTATGAAAAGGCTGCTGAAATTAGGGATAAGATTAAAAGTCTGGAATAATTGTACTTTAGATTGCAAACGATAATGCCGATATATTGAGGTACTTATATAAAATATGTTATTAATCTTACATTTAGCAGAGATAAATGTAAAATATTAATTGAATTTAATATGGATGATATAGACAAATTATACTGAAATGGGAGGGGAGTTTATGTTCGGAAATGAAGCTAAAAAAATACCCGAGTCGGATATTGTAATGACAAGCAGAGTGAGGATGGCCAGAAATATTAATGAATATCCTTTTCCGGTCAGAATGGATTATGATCAAAGCATTTTTGTTATAAATAAGATCAAAGAAATAATATTCAATAAAGATAATAATTCATCAAAAGATTTCCTGTTTTTTGATCTTCAAAAATTAAGCAATATTGAGAAATTGGTTTTGGTGGAAAAGCATTTGATCAGTAAAGAGCTTACGGATAATAGAAGATTTAGTGCTGCAATAATAAGCAAGGATGAAAAGGTCAGTATTATGATAAATGAAGAGGATCATTTAAGGATACAGGCCATGTTTCCGGGCATGCAGCTTGATGAAGCTTTTGATTTGTGCAATAAAACCGATGATATGATCAGTGAAAAGGTTGAGTATGCTTATAATGAGAATATAGGATATCTCACAAGCTGTCCAACCAATGTAGGAACTGGAATAAGAGTATCTGTAATGATGCATTTGCCGGCAATTACAATGTCGGGATACTTGAAAGGCATATTGGAAGCATGCGGCAAGATTGGTGTAACAGTGAGAGGTTTGTATGGTGAGAACACAGAGGCATTGGGAAATATGTTCCAGGTTTCAAATCAGGTTACATTAGGTCAGTCGGAAGAAGAAATTGTTTATAACATTAAAAATATAACAAGGCAAATTATCAATCAGGAAAGAGCATTGAGGGATGACCTTTATAAGCAGAACACATTCATGTTTGAGGATAAAATATTCAGATCTCTTGGTATAATAAAGAATGCTCGTGTTTTAACATCGGAAGAAAGCTATAAGTTGTTATCCGATGTTAGACTTGGAATAGATATGGGAATTATAAAGGATATAGATATTAAGACGATAAATGAGCTGACAGATGTTATAAAGCCCGGAAGTTTGCAAGTGCTTTTGCCGAACTCTACGGGGCAATTGGAAAGAGATGTTGGAAGAGCTGAAATAATCCGCAAAAAATTAAACAAGACAAAGGAGTGATTTGAATGTACGGTAGATTTACAGAAAAGGCAGAAAAAGCTATAACCCATTCTCAGGAAAGTGCTATGCAGCTTGGTCATAATTATGTTGGAACAGAACATCTTTTGCTTGGTCTTGTAAGAGAAGGAACAGGAATTGCTGCGAGAGTTCTCCAAAGTCAAGGAGTAACTGAAGAAAAAGTTATTAGAGAAATTGAAGAACTCATAGGTAAAGGAGAGCAAACAGGAGAACAGCCTTTAGGATTTACACCAAGGACCAAAAGAGTTCTTGAGCTAAGCTTTAAGGAAGCAAGAAGAATGGGTCAGAATTATATAGGAACGGAACATTTGATTCTTGGTATTATGAAAGAGGGCGAAAGTGTAGCTGTTAGAATACTTATAGATTTAGGGGTTGATCCTCAGAAACTTATCAGTGAGATAAGCAAGATGCTCACAGAAGAAGCACCGAGTGCTGCCGGAGAGCCTAAGAGCCATAGTGCCAATTCAAACACTCCTACACTTAATCAATTTGGTAGAGATTTGACAGAAATGGCAAGAGAAGGTAAATTTGACCCTGTAATAGGTCGTGATAACGAGATTGAAAGGGTTATACAGATCCTCAGCAGAAGAACGAAGAACAATCCTTGCCTTATCGGTGAGCCGGGAGTGGGAAAAACTGCTATTGCAGAAGGCCTGGCACAAAAGATAGTTGAAGGTAATATACCTGAAATTCTTAAGGATAAAAGGGTTGTAACTTTGGACTTGTCGTCAATGGTTGCCGGTGCAAAGTACAGGGGAGAATTTGAGGAGCGTCTTAAAAAGGCCCTTGAAGAAATAAGGAAAGCAGGAAACGTTATTTTATTCATAGATGAAATGCATACTATTATAGGTGCCGGTGCAGCAGAAGGTGCCATAGATGCATCCAATATTTTGAAGCCTTCCCTTGCAAGAGGAGAAATACAGGTTATTGGTGCAACTACTCTTGATGAATACAGAAAACATGTTGAAAAGGATGCTGCCCTTGAAAGAAGATTCCAGCCTATAACAGTAGGAGAGCCTACGGTTGAAGAGGCTATAGGAATATTAAAAGGGGTTCGTGATAAATACGAAGCACATCATAGGGTAAAAATAACTGACGAAGCAATTGTTGCCGCTGTCAAGTTTTCCGACAGATATATAACAGACAGGTTCCTTCCGGATAAAGCCATAGATTTGATTGATGAAGCCGGTTCAAAGGTAAGGCTTAAATCATTCACAGCACCTCCCGATCTTAAAAAGCTGGAGGAGCAATTTGAGAAGCTTAGGAAAGAAAAGGAAGATTCCATAAGATCACAGGAATTTGAGAAGGCAGCCAGAATAAGGGATGAAGAGCAAAAGCTAAAGAGTGAGCTGGAAAAGGCTAAGAACGAATGGTATCAGAAGAGTCAGGTTAAGACCGATACTGTTACTGAAGAACATATAGCTGAAGTGGTTGCCAGTTGGACCGGTATACCTGTCAAGAAGCTTGCGGAAGAAGAGACTGAAAGACTTATGAAGATGGAAGATGTACTGCATCAGAGGGTTATCGGACAGGAGGAAGCTGTTAAGGCAGTATCTAAGGCTATTAGAAGAGGAAGAGTAGGACTTAAGGATCCTAAGAGACCTGTTGGATCATTTATTTTCCTTGGACCTACAGGGGTTGGTAAGACAGAATTATGTAAAGCATTGGCCGAAGCCTTGTTTGGAGAAGAAAACTCTATTGTTAGAATCGACATGTCTGAGTACATGGAAAAACATAGCGTATCAAGGCTGGTAGGTTCACCTCCGGGATATGTAGGTTACGATGAAGGTGGGCAGCTTACTGAAAAAGTGAGAAGAAAGCCTTATTCGGTAGTTTTGTTTGATGAAGTGGAGAAGGCACATCCGGATGTGTTCAATATATTGCTCCAGATATTGGAAGATGGACGTCTGACAGACTCACAGGGAAGAACAGTGGATTTTAGAAATACTGTAATAATAATGACATCCAATGTTGGTGCGAGAATGATCACCGAACCGAAAAGACTTGGCTTTGCATCGCCTAATGAAGAAAAGTCCAAGAGCTATCAGGACATGAAGAACAATGTTATGGGTGAATTGAAGAATACATTTAAACCTGAGTTCCTTAACAGGGTTGATGAGATAATTGTATTCCATCCTTTAGAAGAGACACATATCAAGCAAATAGTAAGGCTCATGCTGGATAGCCTTACAAAAAGGATACAATCTAACGATATCAAGCTTGAAGTATCCGATAAAGCGGTAGATCATCTTGCCAACAAAGGCTATGACATGATTTATGGTGCAAGACCGTTAAGAAGAGCGATTCAAAGCGATGTTGAGGATAAGCTGGCGGAGGAAATTTTAGAAGGAAAGATTAAATCGGGAGATAGTGTTGTGGTTGACTTCGATGGGGAAAATCTTACCTTTACAAAAAAGGTAACGGAGAAAAGCTCAATACTATAAGTAATCATTGGTAAATAAATAAGAGGAAGCTTCAATTCAAGTTTTAGCACTGATTATGGGGCTTCTTCTTTATTATTGTAGGAATATTTAAAAGATGATAAACTGAATAGGAATGATTAATTTGTAGACATAAGGAGAGAAAATGCTATGCCCAATAGATTTGGAAAATTTAAGCTCGGCTTATCACTAGTATCAATTATTGTTTCTCTTTTTTGTTCATTCTTTATTATCAATACATATGCTCTTGCTGATAATTCTTTAAAAAATGCAAATGTAATAAAAGTTGTTGTGGATGGCGAGGAACTGAAACTTGATGTGGCACCTTCTATTGTTTCAGGAAGGACACTTGTACCTTTAAGAGCCATATTCGAGTCTTTAGGAGCTGAGGTTAAGTGGAATGCCAAAACACAAACCGTTACGGGAATTAAAGATGGAATAACTGTTGAGCTGACTATAAACAAGAAGAATGCTTTTATAAACGGCAAGGTAACATCAATTGATGCCCCGGCTATGATAATAAACGGCAGGACTTTAGTTCCTGCAAGGTTTGTGGCAGAGAGTCTCGGTACTGATGTAGAGTGGGACAGCAAAAATAAATTGGTCATAGTTACCACCCCTAAAGTGATAAATTTTCCGGACAGCAATCTTGAAGCGGTTATAAGATCAAAAATTAATAAGCCTGTAGGAGATATATTAAACATTGATGTGAAGAAAATTACCAATCTTGATGCCTCAGAAAAGGATATTAAGAGCATTGAAGGGATAGAGTATTTATCTTCTGTGATGGAACTTAATCTGGCATATAACAAGATCAGTGATATTAAAAAGCTTTCGGAACTTAAAAATTTATATTATCTTTATATTCCGTATAATCTTATATCGGATATCAATGATTTAAAGGGATTAACAAGTCTAAAGGTATTGATGCTGCAGGGAAATCAGATTAAAGATATATCTCCTTTAAGCGGATTAACCGATTTGGAAAGACTCGAACTGAGACAAAATGAGATTTTTGACATTTCACCTATCAAGAATCTAAAAAAGTTAGAGGTGCTCAATCTCATGAGCAATCCCATAACAGATATAAGTGTTTTAAAGAGCATGAGTTCCATTAAAAAATTGTATTTGATTGATTCCGACGGGGACGATCTTAATAAAATTTTTGAAAAGTATGATCAATTATCAAGAAAGGTCAATGAGATAGTCAATACTGTGATTAAACCGGAAATGACCGAATATGAAAAGGAATTGGCATTCCACGACTATTTGGTGGCAAATATAAGATATGACCAGGAAAATTTTGTAAAAGACACATTGCCCGATGAGTCGCATCATCCTTATGGTGCATTAATCAAAGGAGTTGCAGTTTGTGACGGTTATGCCAGAAGCTTTCAGATCTTGCTCAATGCAGTTGGAATTGAATGCATTATGGTTGTCGGGGATTTTGAATCATTAAACGGTACATTGGCTTCGGTGAATCCTGATGTAGGAAACTGGAAGCACGCATGGAACATTGTCAGGATAAACAATGCTTATTATCATGTTGATGTCACTGCTGACGATCCGGTATCTGATTATGAAGATTTGATTAGCCACCAGTTTTTTAATATATCGGATAAACAAATGGGAGTGGACCACAGTTGGGATAGAGATGCTTACCCCCAGTGTACCGAAGATAGTAAGTTTTTTGATCTTTCGGCCAGAGAAAGAAAGAATACTGTTATAACGGAAGATAAGTATTACTATATCAGTCCTAATGGAGGTATAGAGAGTAAAAACCATGATGGCAGCAATATTTTTAAAATTGCACGGGATAAGGCTTACCAGATAGTCATGATGGGAGATTACATATATTATATAAATATGGATGATAATAACACTCTGTATAAAGTAAAAACAGACGGAACATCAAAGACAAAGCTCAGCAATACAGGAGTTTATGAGATTGACACCGACAATAACAGCATATATTATATTTCCGATTATAAAATCCATAAGGTCGGATCGGAAGGCGAGGGAAAGATCCAGTTAAACCATGATGATGCTGTATCATGGATATTTATTGAAGGAAATGATCTTTTATATAAAGTTTTTAATTTTGACAGGGGTGCAAGGCTAAAGAAAACAGATCTGAATAATTTAAACAGTGTGGATATTATAAGCGATGAGCCTGCAGGATTTATAGTCTCCAACAATAATACAAATGTGGATTTTTGGTACGCTCATAACGAGCATATATTGGATGGATGGATATACTTTGTAAATAAAAGTGACTTAAACAGCATTTATAAAGTAAAAATTGACGGAACGGAAAAAATCAAAATAAGCGACGATTTTGTGGAAGATAGTAACGATATTGAGATATTGGGAGATTATATTTATTACAAAAATTACAAAGACGGGAATAGATACTATAGAATAAAAGTGAACGGTGAAAACAGGCAGGCTTTTTGATTCAAACTATAAATATAAATATTACTATGTCTGGAGGAAAGAGAAACTTTAGGCTTCCTCCAGATCATTGATGGTGATTTCTCTGGTGTGGACAGTGTGGTCCCACTCCTTATTATCTTTACTTAAAAAACCTTCAATTGTAATGGGTACCCATGTCAGGCAATAAAATGGGTATAATATGAAACCCAGTATAATTCTGGCGTTAAATTTTTTTTCAGAAAGTATAACAAGGGGTCCGTAAAAAAATTGGAGAATTACAAAGATGTTCCAGACCTCGACCGGGAAAACGTATTTGAGACTGAAAAACGGTGATGTAGGATAAAGCATTTGTATCCACATCATGACAGTAATTAAACCTATGAATATAAACCTGATTGGTTGAAAAAGGTATAATGCACAGTCGAAAGCCACAAGGTTTTGCTCCTTGATGGCTTTTTTAAACAAAGCACCTAAGAATCTTGAGGCACAGTCGGCGTGGCCTTGCATCCATCTTTTTCTCTGGTTCCAGGATTGCTTTAGAGTTAGAGGCTTTTCATCATAAACAACGGCATTATGTGCCCAGGCCACCTTCATGTCGTTTAAAGCAAGCTTCATGGTGAATTCAAGATCTTCGGTAAGGCATGTGGCACCCCAGCCTATCTTTTTTAAAACCGATGTTTCAACACAAAAGCCGGTACCGCAAAGACCGCAGCTTAAGCCCAAATAGTACCTTGGCAGTTGAAAAATCCTGTTGGAAAGCCAAAAAGCTATTGAATAAGAGCATGTTATCCATGAATCGAAGGGATTTTTACTGTCTATGTAGCCTTGAACGACTTTATGTCCCTTGCATAGCTGTTTGTTCATTTCTGCCAGGTAATTTGAGGAAACAATATTATCAGCATCAAATATACTGATGGCATCATAATTTGTTTCCATTTCGAATATTTTTTCAAACATCCATTCGAGGGCAAAGCCTTTTCCTTTTAGCTCATTGTTTGTACGATTATATACGATTGCACCATGCTCTTGTGCAATTTTTGACGTATTGTCCGTGCAATTGTCTGCGACTACAAAAATATCATAGAGCTCCTTTGGATAATTTTGCAGCTTCAAGCTGTCTATGATATGTGCAATAACCAGTTCTTCGTTGTGAGCAGCAATAACCAATGCAAATTTCTTTACAGGGCTATAATTTTTGCATGAATCCTCTTTCCTTTTTATCCAACCGAAAACTGATATACCGAAGTAATAGCAGCCTGCTATAAATATCAGAATTTGAATAATCTGAGTTGATAGATACAAAAAGCTGTTAAATATGGACAACGTTTATTCCTCCAGTATAATATATGATAAACAAAGGTTGAACAATTCGGTTCAACCTTATTATTTTGTGCTTAATGATTGAAAATATTTAATAAAATATTATAAATATTTGTGGTATAATAATTCGGGTAAAAATCAATATATACCTATATATTCTTTTGCCTGAATGCCGATAATTATACTATAGAATTTTGATGCGAGGGAGTTTTGGATGGCAAAAAATAAGTCAGTGTACATTTGTCAGGAATGCGGATACGAGTCTTCAGGCTGGCTGGGTAAATGTCCCGCTTGCAGTCAGTGGAATACATTCGTCGAAGAAATTATTAAAAGCGGATATAAGAATGCCAATTCGGATATCAGAGATATAAAGCCTGTCAGTATTAATGATGTCAATTCTCAGGCAGAGGAACGTTATCATACTGGCTTCAAGGAAATTGACAGGGTTTTGGGAGGCGGTCTGGTTAAGGGATCTCTAATACTTGTTGGAGGGGATCCGGGCATAGGCAAATCTACACTGATTCTCCAGATATGTAACAGTATAGTCATTGATTCAAATATATTGTATTTTTCAGGTGAGGAATCCATAGGTCAGATAAAAATAAGAGCCGACAGGCTTTCTGTGAATAATAGCAGGCTTTTGATGGTGTCGGAAACAAACTTTAATATAATCGAATCGGTGATATTAAAAGAAAAGCCCGGATTGGTTATTATTGACTCAATTCAGACAATGTTCAGCGAGGATATAACTTCGGCTCCGGGAAGTGTAAGTCAGGTTCGTGAAGTAACGGCAAAACTTATGCGAATTGCAAAGGACAACGGAATATCCATAATCATTGTTGGGCATGTTACAAAAGAGGGAGCGATTGCAGGACCAAGAGTTTTAGAGCATATGGTGGATACTGTTTTGTACTTTGAGGGCGACAGGCATATGACATACAGGGTGTTAAGATCTGTTAAGAACAGGTTTGGTTCAACAAACGAGTTGGGCATTTTTGAAATGAGGGATACAGGCCTTGCTGAGATAGATAATCCGTCAGAGGTTATGCTGGCTGAAAGACCGGTAAATGTTCCGGGATCGGTGGTGGTGGCAAGTATTGAGGGAACTCGGCCAATGCTTATTGAAGTACAGGCTTTGGTGAGCCCCACAAACTTCGGTATGCCTAGAAGGATGGCAACCGGTACCGATTATAACAGAATAACATTGCTTATGGCTGTTTTGGAGAAAAGGGTAGGCATGCAGCTTGGCAATTTCGATGCTTATGTAAATGTTGTAGGCGGTATCAAAATTGATGAACCTGCCTGTGATTTGGCATTAATAATAGCAATAGCTTCAAGCTTCAGAAACAGGATAGTTGATCCGGATAGTGTTTTGATCGGTGAAGTAGGCCTTACGGGTGAGGTTAGGGCTGTAAGCCATATAGATAAAAGGATTATGGAAGCTAAGCGAATAGGCTTTAAAACATGTATAATTCCTTCCGGAAATAAAAATATGATAAAGAAGATGAAGGAACTTGAAGGTATACAAATAAAAACAGTTGAAAATGTAAAAGAAGCATTGGATTTGCTTTTATAAATTATTTCAAATAACCTGGCGGTTAAGCCATAGGAGGATGGAATAATGAGGGAAGACAGATTGAAAGATAACGAGCTTATGGAGATTTTGAAGATTATTGCACCGGGAACACCTTTGAGAGATGGATTGGAAAACATTTTAAAGGCGAGAACGGGAGCACTAATTGTTATTGGTGATTCTTATGATGTTTTGAGCCTTGTTGATGGCGGGTTTTATATCAATAAGGAATATTCGCCGGCACATCTCTATGAACTTGCCAAAATGGATGGTGCAATAATAATAAGCAAGGATGCTAAGAAAATTCTATATGCTAACGCACTTTTAATACCCGACCCCTCTATTCCTACAAATGAAACAGGTACAAGGCATAAGAGTGCGGAAAGGGTAGCGAAACAGACAGGAGAAATTGTAATATGCATATCCCAGAGGAGGAGTCTCATTACTCTTTTTAAAGGAGACTGCAAGTATGTGCTCAAAGATACGTCCATGCTGCTTGCAAGAGCCAATCAAGCCCTTCAGACCCTGGAAAAATATAACTCCGTACTCATCAATGCATTGGGAAATTTAAGTGTGCTTGAGTTTGAAGACAATGTTACATTGGATGATGTAGCTTATGTTATACAGAGAACGGAAATGGTTATGAGGATAGTGGATGAAGTTGACAGGTATATTTGCGAGCTTGGAAATGAAGGACGATTAATAAGGATGCAGCTCGAAGAACTGCTTGTTAATGTTGAAGAAGATGCTCGCATGGTTATAGAAGATTATATGGTTAGAAATGATCCGACAAAAACTTCAGATGATATACTGGCTACCATCAGGATGTTTGATGACGATGAGCTTTTAGACCTGACAAACATATACACTAAGCTTGGGTACAAAGATAGCACAGTTGCCATGAATGTCACACCCAGAGGCTTCAGGATTATGAGCATGATACCCAGATTGCCTATGGCCATTATGAATAAACTTTTAGAAAAGTTTATGAATCTGCAGGGTATTTTAAAAGCTTCTTCAGATGAACTTGATACTGTTGAAGGAATAGGTGAGATAAGGGCCAGGGCTATAAAGGAAGGCTTAAAAAGAATACGTGAGCAATTGATTGTTGACTTTAGACATATTAATTCAGATTGCAGGTTATAGGTCTATAGATACAGAGAATGATTAATTTCAGGGAAAAATACTGGAATTTAAATGGCTTAAGTGATAAAATATAGAGAAATTGATTTTATTTAATACATATGATTTCGGGAGGACTTATTAAGCTATGGATGTTAATGAGCAGTTGAAAATTATAAAAAAAGGTGTTGCTGAATTAATCAGTGAAAATGAGCTTTTGGAAAAACTCAAAAAATCGGAGAAGGAAAATAAACCTCTTATCATAAAATTAGGTCTCGATCCAACCGCACCGGACATACATTTAGGACATACCGTAGTGCTGAGAAAGCTCAAAGCATTTCAGGATCTTGGTCATCAGGTGATTATAATAATCGGTGACTATACAGGTATGATCGGAGACCCTACAGGAAAATCCGAAACAAGAAAACAGCTTACCAGGGAAGAAGTACTAAAAAATGCAGAAACATACAAGTCGCAGATTTTTAAAATTTTAGACAAGGAAAAGACAATTGTGAGGTTCAACAGTGAATGGCTGGAGCCATTGAACTTTGCTGATGTCATAAAGCTCTCTGCAAAATACACTGTTGCAAGAATGCTTGAAAGGGAGGATTTTAAAAAGAGATTTACATCCAATCTTCCCATATCCATTCATGAATTTTTCTATCCTTTGATGCAGGGTTATGATTCTGTTGAGCTTAAGGCAGATGTAGAGCTTGGAGGAACCGACCAGAAGTTTAACATACTTATGGGCAGAACACTCCAGAAGGAATACGGCCAAAACGATGTGCAAATAGGTTTATTCATGCCCATACTTGAAGGTACCGATGGCGTAAAGAAAATGAGCAAGAGTCTAGGCAACTATATAGGTATCAATGAAGAGCCTAATGATATATACGGAAAAACAATGTCAATTCCTGATGAGTTGATTATAAGATATTATGAGCTGGTTACAGATGTTCACCCCGATGAAATTGAGGTTATGAAACAGCAGCTTAATAACAATACGGTAAATCCAAGAGATCTTAAAATGAAGCTTGCAAGGGAGATTGTGGCTCTATATCATGGAAATGAAGCTTCATTGAAGGCTGAAGAGCACTTTAAATCGGTATTCCAGAAAGGTGCCATTCCTGATGATATTGAAGAGGTAATTATAAAGTCGTCGGATCTTACAGACGGCAAGATATGGGCACCAAAGCTTCTTGCAATAACCGGACTTGCACCGTCCAATAGTGAGGCGAGAAGGCTTATTTCACAGGGTTCACTCAAGATTAACGAGGTAAAGTATGATCAGGCCAATGGAGATATCGAAATAAAAGATGGCGATGTAATTCAGGTAGGAAAAAGAAAATTTGCAAAAATTAAGATAGATTAATACTTATTTATTGTATAATTTTATAAATATACCATAATAAAAGGCATTTCCGAGATATTAAAAATATTAGGAAATGTCTTTTTATGTTTATTTTTATTATAACAATAATTGTAATTTATTAACTAATTATGCAATTGTTTTTTTACGGGTGGAGTAAGTCAGCCTTGGCATTTGAGCGAATCTGGTGAATGCAGCATTGGCATGGGTTACATTTTTTATTGATTCAATAGAAAATTATTCTCCTAATATAGTTATTGAGGACATAAATGAAGATGGTTCAATTAATATGGCAGATGTTGTATTGGTGGCGAAGGTATTCGGCTTATCAAATGGTGAATCCGGGTTTGATAACAAATGTGATTTAAATAATGACGGTGTAATTAATATGTCTGATATAGTTAAACTGGCTCTAAGCTTTGGAGATGTGATCGAGACTTAAGTTTAAATATAAATATATCAACTTTATATAAAATACATTATTACTCATTTGTTGTTAATTTTTTAAATGCTATTATAACAGACATTTCCTAGATATTAAATATTAGCAAATGTCTTTTTATTTTTATTTTTATTTCAACAATAATTGTAACTTATTAACCAATTATGCAATTGATTTGAATTTTATGAATTGATAAAATAAATGTGAAATTAGCATTTATTCGACTTTTTTTGCATTTTGGGACAATGTCTTTGAATTATATAATAAACAATACTTAAGCTTAAATATAAACTTTATATATAAATAAAGTAAGGGGGAATTTATATGTATAAAAAGTTAGTTGTAATGGGCTTGACGTTTCTGGTGATGCTTGTGTTAAAGGTATCATGCAATGCAGCAGAAATGCTTCAAACAACAGATTTTAAAAGAGGTGTAAGTCTGCCTTGGCAATTGAGCCAATCTGATGAAGCTAATGCTACTGCCTCTATCAAGGATGGAAATTTTGTTGTTCATATCGATAACAAGGGCACTAATAGAAGGGATGTACAGATAAGACACAGAGATTTAACCATTTATTCGGGCTACCAGTATAGAGTTAAATTCTCTGTAACAGCCGATAAGGATACCAAGATTTATGTAAAAATAGGTGACGTCGGTGAGCCATATGAAGAAGTTTGGAATAACAAATGAAATACATTTTCTATTAAAGCTGGCGAGGTATTTACAGTGGAAGATACTTTTATTGCTGACAAAACATATAAAGATGCTGAGTTTGCTTTCCAGCTTGGGGGAGAGCTGATAAATTCTCTATCTCTACCGATTGAAGTTAAGTTTATATCCATGTCATTGGATGATTATACATGTCGTACACCAAATCCCACGGCAACACCGCTTGTTAAGGATATCCGTGTCAATCAGTTGGGGTATCTTCCTAATGCAACAAAAAAGGCTGTTTTGAAGGTTTATGGCACCCCAGGAGAACCTCAAAAATGGGACTTAATGGATAAGGATGGAAATGTTGTTGCTTCCGGAAATACAACAGTATTTGGACCAGACCATGCAGCAGGTGAATATGTTCAAATAATCGATTTTTCCAGCTATACAATACCTGGTAAAGATTACTATCTGGTAGCAGGAAATGCTGAAAGTTTTCCATTTGACATAGGAACTGATATATATATACAAATATGAAGTATGATGCACTGAAATATTTTTATCATGCAAGAAGCGGTTTGGAGATAAAAATGCCGTACTGTGTGGAGAGTGTTTGGTCCAGGCCGGCAGGACATAAAGAAGATATAGTTGTACCTGCCTCTGTGAAAGACTATACAGGGCCTAAAAGCATTGATGCTACCGGTGGCTGGTATGATGCGGGAGACCATGGCAAGTATATGGTAAATGGCGGTTTAACCTTGTGGATACTTCAGAACCAATATGAGCACAGTAAAAAATACGGTGTAGATGATATTTTTGGTGACGGTAGGCTGAATATTCCTGAGAGCGGAAACAAAATTAACGATTTACTTGATGAGACACGCTGGGAAATGGAATGGATGCTTAAGATGCAAATTCCTGAAGGATATGACAGAGCAGGGATGGCAATCCATAAGGTGGGAGATGAAAATTGGACTTCATTGGCGATCCGCCCTGATCAGGATACCGAGAAAAGGTTATACTATGCTCCCACAACAGCGGCAACACTAAATCTAGCTGCATGTGCTGCCCAGGCTGCACGCATATGGAAAGACATTGATGCTGAATTTTCCGCTAAATGTTTGAATGCTTCCAAGAGAGCCTACGAGGCTGCCAAGGCAAATCCGGCAATATTCTATCCATATAGTGCTGAGAAAGGTTCATTATCATATGGCGATAACTATGTTGAAGATGACTTCTACTGGGCCGCTTGTGAATTGTATGTTACAACCGGAGAAGAAGAATATCTTACAGATCTTGAAGGTTATGAGGAAAGCCAAAAGATGCCCGTTGTACTTACAGGTGAATTTGAAGGTTTGAGCGGGTGCTTTGACAGATGTGCTACAGGGGGATTGGGCACTCTTACACTTGCTCTTCATAAGGGGCAGGAGTTCCCTCAAGCAGTTGCAAGTATAAGGGAGGCAGCAGATGACTGTATTGAGATACAGGAAAAAGAAGGTTATAGGATACCCTTAGTTGAAACTGAGTATATTGATAAATTTTTCGGTAATGATGATAGAATAACAGGATATCCAATAGATTCCAACTCTTATATTATTAATAAAGCAATTGTAATGGCGTATGCATATGAATTATGCGGTGATGAAAAGTATTTTAACGGAATGGTTGAGTGCATGGATTATCTTTTAGGACGTAATCCAATGATTAAGTCATATGTGTCGGGATATGGAGAAAATACGTTAAAGAATCCTCACCATAGGTTTTTCTGTAATCAGTATGACGAGTCATTTCCTCCGGTACCGCCAGGTTTTCTAACAGGTGGGCCAAACTCGGGATGTCAGGATGAAATTGCTAGAAAGCTAAGAGAAAATCGTGCACCAGCACAGAAATGTTATGTAGATGATGTGGAATCCTGGTCTACCAATGAAGTAAAAATAAATTTAAATGCAGCATTGTCATGGGTTACATATTATCTTGATGTTTCAGAGCTAATAAATGAATCAATTATTGAAGATATCAATAAGGACGGGTCGGTTAACATGGCTGACGTTGTTCTTATAGCTAAAGTATTTGGCTTAACTAAGAATGATGAAGGCTTTGATAAGAAATGTGACATAAACTTAGACGGTACCGTTAATATGTCGGATATAATAAAACTGGCACGAAAATTTGGTTATATGCAAACTGAATAATTTGTTGCCGTAATTCTTTAATCATTCCCCAACATGTAGTATAATTTATAGATAATATAACCTTATTTTTGGGGAGTGACATTAGTGGCAGAAGCTGTAAGAAGAAAGCTTGAAGAGTCAAGAATTGAGTTGTTGGACTTAAGCTTGAAGAATCCTTTTTTAAATTATCGACCGCTTAAATCAAAAGGCGTTGAAATAATTAATGAGCAATCGATAGAGATATATAATATCATTGTAAAAGAAGAAAAGTCATTGCTGTTTGATCCTGCAAAAGATGGATTTGATAAATTCATTGATAAGGATAAATCAGAAAAGGAGAAACCTTACAGAATTAGGCTTGAAAAGGATAGTGAGACTCGTCAGGATGAAGAAAGAGAATCAAAACAGGATTCTCAGCAAGAGACTTTAAAGGATAACAGGCTTCAAACACCATATGCTGAAAAGGAGCTCCAAACAAGGCTGTTAAACACATTTTATGCTGCCAGGACTTTTATTGAAGAGCAGGGAGTAAACAACCTTTTTCTTACATTAGGTATGCTCAGGTATAAAGAAGACGGAAGTAACGGCAAGGAGCTTTGTGCACCCTGTATACTTGTACCTGTTGAACTGGTAAGAACTAATGGTCGAGAGCTTTTCAGGCTCAGATATACAGGCGAAGAAATTCAAGAGAATCTGTCCCTTGTTAAAAAGCTCTCGACTGAATATAAAATTACAATTCCATCTTTAGAGGATTTTGAAGACCTGGACATTTTGGAGTATATGAAAAGTATGGGCCAGGCTATCCAAAGATTTCCGGAATGGAGAATAGAATCTGACTTTATATGTGTTGGATTCTTTTCTTTTGGTAAATACCTTATGTATAAGGATCTTGATCCGGATTTATGGCCTGATGACTTAAAGCCTGATGCCAACAGTATTTTAGGTGCTTTGCTTGGATCAGGTTTTAAGGATGATGGCAACAGAATTTCAGAGAACGAGCAAATTGATAAGTTTTTAAGTCCTGAAAAAATAAACCATGTTGTGGATGCCGATAGTACCCAAATATTGGCGTTGACTGATGTTCAAGCAGGTCACAACCTTGTTATACAAGGGCCACCCGGTACAGGAAAATCGCAGACCATTACAAATATAATAGCTGATGCCATTGATGCCGGTAAGAAAGTGCTGTTTGTGTCGGAAAAGATGGCTGCTTTGGAAGTGGTTAAAAGGAGATTGGATAAAATAGGCTTAGGGGATGCCTGTTTGGAGCTTCACAGCCAGAAATCAAATAAAAAGGCACTTTTAGCTGAGCTAAAGAGAGTGTATGGGTTGGGTGAACCTAAGCTGGACGATATAAGCTCTGAAAGAAACATTCTTTTAGAAAGCAGGGATAAACTCAATGCATACAGCGAAGCATTAAACACTCCCGTAAGAGAAAGCTATATGACACCCATACAGCTTTTCGGTGCATTTTTGCGGTTAAAGAGAGAATATCCCGACTTAACATTTCCTAATATCAATTTTAGAGATATTGAGAATTGGAAAAAGGATGATTATATTAGAAAAGAATCCCTTGTAAAGGATTATGATGCTCATCTTAAGGCCATGGGAATGCCTGTAAAGCATCCCTTTTGGGGAAGTAAGAGAAAATCCTATCTTCCCACTGAAGAACCCAAACTCAATGAGCTTATTAGTGATGCACAAAAGAATCTTGATGCATTGATTACCGAAAGTGAGAATACTGCGAGGTTATTAAATCTTGAAGCACCTCACAACATTGATACTGCAAAAAAACTGGCGGCGGCAGTTTCCTATTTATCTAAAGCACCTGATTTAGCCGGAATTGAAATAAACAATGAACTATGGAAAATAAATGAATATGAGATAAATAAAACCATTAATGCAGGATTGATGATACAAAAAATTAAAAAAGAGTATGGGAACACAATAATCCCTCATGCATGGAACAGTAATGTCTCCGAGGTACGTCAGATATTGAACATATATAGAGGCAAGTGGTGGAGGTTTTTATCGGGAAAATACAGAAGGGCAAAGTCAACTTTAATGGGGCTTTGCCAAAATGGACTTCCTCAAAATTATAATGAATGGATTTCAATTTGTGATGCAATTATAGAGTATCAAATAAATATTAAAATAATAGATGGAGAAAAGGATAACATTAAGTCTCTCTTCGGTAGCCTCTTTAAAGGTGAAGAGTCGAGCTGGGAGGATATTAAGACAAAAGCCGACTGGATAATTTCCTTATACAGGAATGTTCAGGATGGGACGGTTCCTTCGGATCTAATCATGCAGAGAGCTTATTGGCTGGCAATCAAGGACATTGTGACAGATAAGCTGGAAAGCTTATTAAGAAAGTTTATTGATTCTATGAATAACCTTTCAATATTTTTAGAGCTTGATACCATTAAGTCCTTTCCGCCTTCAGGCGATTTGAAGGAAATTGATTTTACTGCTCAAAAAGACCGTATTGATTTGTGGAAGGGAAATCTGTCAAAGACCCAGGATATGGTTGTTTTTAACCATATGAATGATGCTCTGATAAAGGAGTCATTAGAGGGGCTGGTAGATTACTCCCTTAATGTCGAACCACATGGAACGAGCCTTGATATAATACTTCAGCATAACTGGTATGAATGCCTTTTAAACATAGCATTTAGGGAAAGGCCTGCTATTGCAGAGTTTGCAAAGGATAAACACGAGAGCGTAGTAAAAAGGTTTCAGGATTATGACAGATTACTTATAAAGCACAATCAGATCAGGCTTGCCAAAAAACATTGGGACAACATGCCCAAGGGCAGCGGAGACACCGGCCAGTTAGGAGTGCTTTTGTGGGAGTTTCAGAAAAAGTCCAGGCATCTTCCTATTCGAAAGCTGATGTTAAAAGCAGGTAATGCCATTCAGGCAATAAAGCCTGTATTTATGATGAGCCCCATATCCATTGCCAATTTTCTTCCCCCTGAAGGGCTTAGGTTTGATCTGGTTATATTTGACGAAGCCAGCCAGGTTAGGCCGGTAGAGGCATTTGGCGCATTGATGAGGGCAAAGCAGGCGGTTGTTGTGGGAGACAGCAAGCAGATGCCTCCAACAAGCTTTTTTGAACAGACGGTAACTCCTGAGGGAGAAGATGACGATGATTACTCAACGGCAGATGTAGAAAGCATACTTGCTCTGTTTGAAGCACAGAAGGCACCTCAAAGAATGCTGAGATGGCACTACAGAAGCCGCCATGAGTCTCTTATAGCAGTTTCGAACTATGAGTTTTATGACAACAAGCTGGTGGTATTCCCCAGTCCCCATAATACAAGCAAAAAAATGGGACTTGTATATAACTTTGTAAAGGATGGGGCTTATGATAGAAGCAACACAAGGGTTAACTTGCCGGAAGCAAAGCTTGTAGCCCAGAGAGTGATTGAGCATTTCAAAAGCAGCCCCGAGCTGACACTGGGGGTTGCTGCCTTCAGTATGTCACAGATGCAGGCCATAATAGACGAGATAGAACTTTTGAGAAGGAAAGATCTGTCAATTGAGCCGTTCTTCAATATGCATCCCCATGAACCGTTTTTTGTAAAAAATCTTGAGAATGTACAGGGGGATGAAAGGGATGTAATATTTATAAGCGTTGGGTACGGCAAAACAAAAGAAGGCTATCTGGCCATGAACTTTGGACCTTTAAACAATGATGGCGGAGAAAGAAGGCTCAATGTTTTAATAAGTAGAGCAAGGCTAAGGTGTGAAGTGTTTACAAACCTTGCACCGGAGGATATAGATCTTTCAAGGACCAATGCAAGAGGTGTAAAAGCATTAAAGACATTCCTTACTTATGCAAGGGACGGTAATTTAAATATACCTATAGAGACCGGCAGGGAATCCGATTCACCCTTTGAAGAAGAAGTGTACAAGAGTTTAACAGATTTGGGATATTCAGTACGGAAACAGGTTGGATGTGCGGGCTTCTATATTGACCTGGCTGTAGTTGATCCAAAAGATAACAACAGATACATCCTTGGAATAGAATGTGACGGAGCTTCCTACCATAGTGCCAGATCGGCAAGGGATAGAGACAGACTCAGGCAGTCTGTTCTGGAGGATAAGGGATGGAATATAATTAGGGTCTGGAGTACCGATTGGTTCAGAAATCCCAAGGATCAATTGAAAAGGCTTATAGAGGCAATTGAGAAAGCTAAAGTTGTAGGGCTAAAGAATAAATCAGATGTTGCCGATACAATTGTTATTGAAAGATCTGACAACAGCGTTTCAAATAAAGAGGAAACTGTAAACAGATATGTGGTAGCAGAAATTCCGTTTATTGATGAGGAAGAAATATATAAACCTGAAAAGCTTGTGCCGTACATTGAGAAAATAGTTAAAGTTGAAAGCCCGGTTCATATTCTTGAAGTTACAAGAAGAGTCATTAGTAATTCAAAGCTTACTAAGACAGGAAGCTCTATCCAGAGATCTGTAAATGACGCTTGTGCTATTTTGTCAAGGGATGGCAGGATAGTGATAAATGGCGATTTTCTATGGTGTGCTTCAATGAAAGTGCCCGTAGTAAGGGATAGAAGCGACTTACCTTCTGCCAGCAGAAAGATTGAGCTTATTTCAAAGGAAGAAATTGCTGAGGCTATAATAAGCTCTATAAAAGAATCATTCGGTTTGGAAAGGTCTCAGGTGGCAACAGTATCATGCCAGAAGCTGGGATTTCAAAGAGTTAATGAGGATATAAAAGTTTATATGGATAAAATAGTTGATGAAATGCTGAAGGATGGCAGATTAAAGCAAAACGGCAGCTATTTAGGTATTTAAGGCATAATAATATAGCTGTCAATAATATGGCTGTTAATTGGAGATGGCTGAAAAAATTAACATAATGCCATTGATAAATGTATTATTTCAAAAAGTATTTCAACGAAAGAAAATTTTGCTGAATATAAAGGAGACGTATGGTATACGATAAAACAATTTATAAAAAACTGTCCGGTATTGTTGCACCAATAGCGTTTCAATACCTTATGGCATCGCTTGTCACGGCAAGTGATGCTTTTATGCTTGGTTTTCTCAATCAGGATTCACTTTCGGCAGCATCTCTTGCAGGGCAGATAGCTTTTGTATTCAGCCTGTTTTTTGGTGCATTCGTGTTCGGACTGACCGTACTTGCGGCACAGTACTGGGGCAAGGGCGATAATAAAACTACGGAAGAAGTACTCGCAATAACAATGCGATATTCTCTGCTTGTGGGGCTTGTGTTCACACTGGGCACTGCTTTTTTTCCAAAACAGATTATGTTAATATTCACTTCCGACAGCATCCTGATTTCAAAAGGAGCAGATTATTTGCGGATGGTATCTCTGTCTTATCTGCTGACAGGCTTCACACAGGCATACTTTGGAATGATGAAGGTTTGTGATAGAGCAAAGCTCAGCACTGTAATAGGTTCGCTTTCTGTGGTGTTGAATATTATACTGAACAGTTTTCTGATTTTCGGTATCGGTATTTTTCCTAAAATGGGGGTAGAGGGTGCGGCACTTGCAACGGTTCTTTCAAGGGTATTTGAAACGATAATGGTCATCATCGCAGTGGCGAGAAAACGCTGTCCTCCTCTCCATATCGGACTTATGTTCCGTTTGAACAACAAAGAGCTTCACAAGGACTATTGGAAATATACCGTTCCTCTGCTGATAAACCAGCTTGGCTGGGGTGGCGGTGTAACGATGTATTCTGTGATAATGGGACATCTCGGCTCTGATGCAGTGGCTGCTAATTCCATTGCAAGCATAGTACGCAGTATAATAGCAAGCCTGTGCTGGGGTATTGCCGCTGGCGTCGGTATCATATTAGGCGGTATGCTTGGACGAAATGAACTTGAAGAAGCAAAAAAGGCAGGAGGCAGTTTTGTTCGCTTTTCAATATTGATAGGTGTAGCTTCGGGGTTAGTGATACTTGCCATAACTCCGCTTGTTCTATATTTCATTCAACTTGAACCGCAGGCACAGTATTATTTGAAATACATGATGTTCATGGCAGCTTATTATATCATCGGCAATTCCCTCAACTCTACGATAATAGCCGGAATCTTCCCTTCAGGTGGAGATACCCGGTTCGGTATGTGGTGCGATGTAATAACTCTTTGGTGTGTGGTTGTTCCATTAGGAATGATAGGTGCATTTTTGTTGAAGCTGCCCGTATTGGCTGTTGCATTTATTCTCACACTCGACGAATTTGTAAAGATACCGGCTGTTTACAAGCACTATATGAAATTTAAATGGGTAAAGAATATTACAAGGGAGAATATGGTGTGATATTTGTCATATATGACATTACTTTGCAATAGATAATTAAAATGGGGCCGTTGCAACAGCCCCATTTTAATTTATGATTTGGCACTTTTATTTTCCGTCTTCATTATGCATTTGCCGTTAAAAACTCCTCCTTCATCAGCTATGAAGCTTACAACAGTTATATCACCGTTTATTTTGGATGTGGGTAGGAGTCTTAATGTTCCGTTAGCCTGTATGTTCCCTTCAATTGTGCCTGCATTGTGTATGTTGTTTGCATTTATGTTTCCTTTTATATTGGCACCGGGACTTATGTATACATCCCCGTTTATGGTAAGATCGCCTACAATTTTTCCATCAATACGTATTGTACCGTCTGATTTTATATTTCCTTCAAAAACCGTTCCTGCACCTATTAATGTATCAAATCTGTCAACTGCATCAAACTCCTTTTTGCCGAACATTTTGGGCCTCCTTTAGTATAATATTGTGTTTAAAAATGCTCATAATTACTTGCTGTCTTTCTTATCTAGGTATTTTAAGGGATCAACAGGAGTATCATTGATCCTGACTTCAAAGTGAAGATGAGGTCCTGTGCTTCTGCCTGTACTTCCAACTCTTGCTATCAGATCACCCTTTTTTACTTTCTGGCCTTCTTTGGCGATAGCTGAAGATATATGTCCATACAGAGTAGTAAGACCATTTCCATGGGATATAATTACTGCTTTGCCATAACCGGCAAGAGTACCCGATGTTATTACAGTGCCGTCTGCTGCAGCATTTATATCAGAGCCATAATCAGCAGCAATATCAATACCCGCGTGAAACCGCTCCGAACTGTTAAAGGGGTCCTCGCGTTGTCCAAAGTTGGAACTGACCCTTCCTGAAGCCGGCCATAGGGTAGGTATGGTAGCCATGTACTTCTTAAGCTTTTCTTCTGTTTGTTGTAACCCCGATATATCCTCACTATGAAGACTTTTTTCATTTATCAGTTCATCCAACTTATCTTTTAATATTGAGATGTCATCAACAAATGTTCTTTCTGTCCTGTCGTCCGATCTGCTGGTCTTGCTGCGGGATTCGCCCGATAAATATTTCTCTGCCATATCTTTATATTTTTCTGTAAATTGGTCGATTTTGGCATTAATTGACTTTTCTCTTTCCTCAAGGTTTTTAATGGTATTTGCCTTTTCATCAATCATATTTTTTTGCTCTACATTTAGCCTGGAAAGACCTTCTATGTGTGATTCAAGTGATTTATTTCGATTTGATAATTTAATGTTCATTACTATGAGACCTGAAACAAAAATGAGCAATGCAGCAAACAGCAAAGAGACTTTAAAGTAAAAGGACGATATCTTTATAACCCTGACTCTATCCTGAGAATGGGGTATAAGCATTATGGAAAGATATTCTTTACGCTTTTTAATTTTTGCCTTTCTCATTTCCGACTTCATAATAAAACTCCAAAATTTATACACTTAATCTCATGATAATATAAATGATAGAAATAAAACTTCTTTTTTTTCTATTATATACTAAAACTCGATAAAATAGTACAACCGATTTTTATTGTAATTATTATTTAACAGTATTTTATCATGTTTTATGTATAAACTGGTAAAAAGTCTGGTATAATTTTACTATGGCTAACTGATTCTATAACTTTAATTGTCTATTTTATTAAATATGATTAATCTTACATTTATCTTCTGCTAAATGTGAGATTAATGGTGTATTTAATATAGGTCCTGAATGGGACTTTTCTTTTTTTGTCGGTATTGTAGTACATGCCATTCTACTCTTGCAGCACTAACAATTTGTTTAAGAATATATTGAATCAATTAGAAGAAAATAGTATTATACTTATAGATTTTATTTCTATATTGTATTGCTATTATGCTGTAATAGGCGGTTGCATGGAAACATAGAATTTATTAAGAATAGAGAGGATGTAAATATGACCGACTTACAAAATGCTTTTATGATGCCTGACGACCAGGTGGAAGAAGTACTTACAACCAGTAAGGAAAAAGGGTTAACAGATGAGGAAGCTGCTGCAAGGATTAAAAAATACGGAGCCAATGAAATTGCAAAAGTTAAAAGGGATAGCCTTTTAATTATTTTTTTAAGGCAGTATAATCAGCCGTTGATATATGTTTTGCTTTTTGCAGCTATTGTTACTCTGATTATGAAAGAACATGTGGATTCATTGGTAATATTTGCCGTAGTCATTCTAAACGGCATTATTGGTTTTGCTCAGGAAGCAAAAGCAGTAAAAGCCCTCGAATCCCTTGCAGAAACCATTGAAACGGAAGCATCAGTTATCAGAAGCGGAAGGAAAATGAAAATTTCCAGTAAACAATTGGTTCCAGGAGATATTGTATTTGTACAATCCGGAGATAAGGTGCCGGCAGATTTGAGACTTTTTCAGACAAATCAGCTAAAAATACAGGAAGCTGCTTTGACAGGTGAGTCGGTTCCTGTTGAGAAAAGCGACAAAACTATTGAGGAAAATGTTTCTTTAGGTGACAGAACGAATATGGCTTATGCGTCTACATTTGTAACATTCGGTCAGGGCTATGGAATTGTTGTGTCTACTGGAACGAAAACAGAAGTAGGTAAGATTTCCGACTTGCTCAAGGAGACAGTCAGGATGGAAACACCTCTTATTAAGAAGATCGCGGGATTCAGTAAGCAGTTGATGTACATAATAGGAGCCCTGGCGGTAGTGACGTTTGCTGTAGGCGTTTTCAGAGGAGAGAGCTGGCTTGAAATGTTTAAAGCGGCAATAGCACTGGCTGTAGGTGCTATTCCTGAGGGACTTCCTGCTGCGTTGGCGGCTACACTTGCCATAGGTGTGTCAAGAATGGCGAAAAAGAATTCCATTATAAGAAAGTTACCGGTAGTTGAAACACTTGGAAGTACTACCGTTATATGCTCCGATAAAACAGGAACACTGACGGAAAACAGAATGACAGTTAAAAAAATATGGACGAATAAAGGATATTACGAAGTTTCCGGACAGGGCTACAACAAGGATGGAAGTGTTTTATTTGGCGGAAAGGCCATTAATATCGATGATGATCAAAATCTGTTGGAGTGCTTAAAGTGCGGTGTTTTTTGCAATGACAGTTCAATTAATTTCAAAAACGATGGCTGCGAAATACAGGGTGACCCCACTGAGATAAGCTTGCTTGTAAGTGCGGCCAAAGCAGGTATTGACAGTAACCTTCTTGTACAAAACAACCCCAGGCTGGAGGTTTTACCCTTTGAGTCTGAAAGACAGTATATGGCTGTACTTATAAAGATGGAAAACGGTGAAAACAGGCTTTATTTGAAAGGTTCTATGGAAAAAATAGGGAAAATAAGCGATGCAGGCTCCGATGTTACAAAAGCTTATGGCAGTATAGCATCGGAAGGTCTTAGAGTACTTGCTTTTGCATATAAGGTTACATCAAATGAAAAAATAGTTGAGGATGATTTAAAGGACGGTTTTACATTTTTAGGTCTGCAGGGCATGATAGATCCGCCTAGGGCAGAAGCTATTGCTGCCATCAAAAAATGCCATGAAGCAGGTATAATTGTAAAAATGATTACTGGAGATCACGCTGTTACTGCATTGGCAATCGCAAAGCAGCTTGGGATTGCTCCGAAAGACAAGGAAAGCAGGGTTTATACAGGTATTGAACTTGAAAAGTTAAGTGATGATGAATTAAAGGATGTGGCTTCTTCAAATAATGTTTTTGCAAGGGTTACTCCCGAGCAGAAGCTCAGGCTTGTTAAGGCGCTGCAGGCACTTGGTCATGTTGTTGCAATGACAGGTGACGGTGTAAATGATGCACCTGCGGTAAAGAAAGCGGATATCGGTATTGCAATGGGTATTACCGGTACTGAAGTTGCCAAGGATTCGGCAGATATGATACTCATGGACGATAACTTCGCCACAATAGAAAATGCTGTTGAGGAAGGAAGAGGAGTGTTTGACAACCTTACAAAGTTTATTACATGGACCCTTCCAACCAACTTAGGTGAAGGCCTGGTAATACTTCTGGCCATCTTCCTCGGTATAACACTACCTATAACCCCGACACAGATTTTATGGATTAACATGACCACAGCAGTTTTCCTTGGACTTATGCTTGCTTTTGAGCCTAATGAACCGGGTATAATGCAGAGGAAACCGCGGGATCCCGCACAGCCCCTTTTAACCAAAGGTCTCATGGCGAAGATTGGTATTGTGAGTATAATTCTTCTTGCAGCGTCATTCTTAATGTTCAATTATGAATTGGCAAAGGGAAGCAGCATAGAAACAGCAAGAACTACAGCCGTAACGGTTTTTATCGTTATAGAAGCGGCATATCTCATAAATAGCCGTTCACTGCATGTAGGTCTTTTGAAAATAGGTTTTTTCTCAAATAAGTTTATATTTTTAGGTATCTTCGTAATGGCGGTTTTGCAATGGGCGTTCATATACCTGCCGTTTATGAACAGTGCATTTAAAACATCACCTCTTTCAGGCGATATATGGCTCAAGATATTTGCAATAGGTGTGGGAACATTTATTGTTATGGAAATTGAGAAAAAGGTGTCAAAGACTCTAAAGTTAGTTTAGATATATAATATTGAGGTGATTTATATGTAAGAAGTAATCCCAAATACTATAAAGAATTATTGAAGTCTATAGGGCAATTGAAAAATGGAAAGGGTAAAAAAAGAGAGCTTATAGATGAATAAACACAGGTAGTTGTAGATACCATTATTAAAAGGGCTGTTGCAATGATCTTCATCAAGTAAAATCGGCTTAGTTTTTCCGAAAAAGTATATAGGTTTATTAAGTGTACTCCAAATTAGGAGCGATACGGAAAATTAATATAAAAAATGGATTTTCGGTGTCAGTTTTACTTTATAGCAATAAAAGAGAGTGTTGTTCGACTACTTTTTTAAGTAGTTTTGCAACACCCTTGTCTTGTTTTTGAGTATACTTAAATAAGCTTAATATGCTCTGACATAAACTGCCTTTGATAAAATATCTGCAGGAATGTTTTCATAATATGTATCTGTTCTTTCACTCATTTCCGGTGTTCCTACTACATATATTTTTCTTGCAGTTGTATAAATTACGTTACCCGCAGCATCCAATATTTCAGCATAGTTTGTTGAAGAAACGACAAGCATTGACACAGGACATGCTTTTCTAGTTGTGGTTACCATTTCTAAAACTCCATAGTTATAAAGACGTGCGGTATTTGTTTTAATCATTGAGTATGCATAATATCCACCAGAGTATGGAACAGTGCCTATTGTTGAGTCATCGGAAACAATACATCTAGTTTTAAATGCTTCATAATCTCTTTTGATTTCATTGTCAGTCAATATATCATGATAGTATGAAACCTCATCCAATAATCCTGTGTAAGGACAGTAAACTTCTCCGTTTTTCCTTAACTGACTTCCGATATGAACTTTACCTGCCGGTTTTTTATATCCATCTGTATATGTTATGCTATTAACCTTAACGCCATCGACATACAAGTTAATTGAATTATTACCATAAGTTACTGCTACATGATGCCAGTCATAGGGAGACAAAGGGCTTGGAGATTTGATGTTTGTCCATTTTGTTCCTTTGCTGTCTGATGTAGAGTATGCTAAATACCCTCCTTTTGATATATAAAGGCTATATCCTTCATAAATGCCGCTTTCTAAGCAGGAATAATCAAGTATTTTTGCCTGACCCCATTGGTTGTTTGCAGGGTCATGCTCAAATTTAATCATTAATTACGTAAAGTTTATACAAATATATAGAGAATATGGGATAATTTAATTATAATATATTATTTACTATAGGTAAAGGTCTAATTACTAAAGTTCTATGTTTGCCATATATTATTGACATTTTGAATATATATTTGATAAGATAGTAGTAGTAATTAATACTACTATTATCTTGCCAAGGGTGATGAAATTGAATTTAATAGAATGCCTTATGAAAACAGGATTAACCAGGCATGAATCCGAGCTTTACATAGCCCTTTGCAGGGAAGGTGAGCTTACAGGATATGAAGCGGCAAAGGTAACAGGGATACCGAGGGCTAATGCGTACCAGGCATTGGCGGCTCTTGTTGAAAAGGGTGCTGCATACCTGGTGGAGAGAAGCGTCCCCCATTATATATCCATGCCGGTAGATGAATATTGTAAAAATGTTTTAAGTTATATGGAAGAGGTTATAGAAATCATAAAAAGGGAATGCCCTAAAGGTCCGGAGCCCTATGAACCATATATAACAATTACAGGATTTAAGCATATACTGGACAAAATGAAAAACATAATTGATGAAGCAAAGGAAAGAGTATATATATCAATGAGCGACAATGAGTTTGCTTACATTATAAATGAGATTCAAAATGCCGTGAAAAGAGGAGTCAAGGTGGTGGCTATAGCATCGGGAAAGCTTGATATTGATGGGACTATAATTCATCATAAAGCCAAAGCTCCCGGCCAAATCAGGATTATTGCAGATTCTGCCAATGTCTTAACGGGAAGCATAACCGAAAGTGAGAATGATACCTGCCTTTATTCTAAAAACAAGCCGTTGGTTGAGCTCATAAAGGATTCTTTGAAAAATGAAATTAAGCTTGCACAGCTGGGAGTAGGAGTTGAATTGAGAGCGGAAGGAGATAAGGAAAATGAACAATAATTATTCAAATGAAATGTTTGATTACGATTTTTACAATAGTGTTGATGTGCAAAAGCTCATCGAAAAATATGGGAGCCCTCTTTATATATACGATGAAAGGACTCTTAGAAACAGATGCAGGGAAATGAAAAACTTTTTGAAGTATCCCTGGTTTGTTGCAAACTATTCAATTAAGGCCAATTCCAATTTAGAACTTTTGAAGATTGTAAGGGATGAGGGCCTCAATGCGGATGCCATGTCTCCGGGAGAAATCTATGTACTGCTAAAGGCAGGATTTAAGCCTTCTCAAATTTTTTATGTGGGCAACAATGTATCTGCTGATGAAATGAAATTTGCCGTAGATAACGGCGTACTTGTCAGTGTGGATTCATTATCCCAGCTTGAGACATTCGGGAAAATAAATAAGGGAGGCAGGGTTTCATTGAGGTTCAATCCCGGAGTAGGTGCGGGCCATCATGAAAAAGTAGTTACGGCAGGAAACAAAACAAAGTTTGGAATTGACAGCTCTTATATAGAGGAAGTAAAGCAAATAGCGGCAAAATACTCACTGAAGATTGTAGGAGTTAACCAACATATAGGATCCTTATTCTTAGACGGGAAGCCTTATATAGAAGGGGTTAAATCATTGCTGGCTATTGCCGAAAAGTTTCCGGATCTTGAGTTTGTCGATATGGGTGGAGGCTTTGGAATACCTTATAGAAAGCAAAGTCAGGAAAAGAGACTTGACATTTCTTCGGTATCACATGAGCTGGAAAGTATATTAATTGAATGGATGAAGGATTATGGCAGAGAAGTACAAATAAAAATAGAGCCGGGAAGGTATATTGCTGCCGAGTGCGGTGTTTTATTGGGAACGGTCCACAGCATTAAAACAAACTACGGTAAGAGGTACGTAGGAACGGATATAGGATTTAATGTACTCATGAGGCCGGTAATGTATGATTCATATCATGAAATTGAATTTTTAAGGAACGGAAAATTGCTTGATAAAGGGAAAAATAGCACTGCAACAATTGTTGGAAATATATGCGAGACAGGGGATATACTTGCAAAGGACAGAGAAATCCCTGATGACATTATTGAAGGGGATATTATGGCGGTTCTAGATTCCGGAGCTTACGGATATTCCATGTGCTCCAACTATAATTTAAGACTTAGACCAGCGGAAGTCCTTATTTGCCAAGATGGTTCAGACAGGCTTATTAGGAGAAGGGATACTTTGGATGATTTGCTTGCAGGGTATTGAGAGGAGTCGCTGGTGCCCATAGCCTTATTCCCAATCCTTCCAAACTTCGGGTTTGTATCCAACGGTTGCTTGTTTTCCGTTTCTTACTATTGGAGATCTATAGAGCTTGGGATTTTTAAAAAGTACTTCTTCAGCTACTTTGCCCGTCCCAAGCCTCTGCATGTTTAATGTTTCATATTCCTTGCATTTGTCATTAATAAGCTCTGCAAGTCCTACAGCTTTTTTTACGCTCTCAAATTCACCTTTACTAAGACCGTATTTTGCAAGATCTATTAACTGGTATTTTATTTTCCTTTCCTTGAAATACCGCTCCGCCTTTTGTGTATCGAAGCATTTTCTTAAGGCATATATCTGTATGTTCATAAATTTCCTTTCCTGTATGAAAAATTAATAGATTTATATGTATATTAAATACGTTCTTAATCATACAATTAGCAGAAGATAACTGTAAAAGATTTATCGCATTTAATATGCATGAATAATGAATAAATTTATATATAATTATACCAGTCTTGTAAAAGGTATTGTCAAGGGTAAATTCCTCTACCTCTTATTTACAGACTGCAGTTCATACTGCTAAAATAATATATATCATGCGAGATTAAAGGGGGCCAAGTAATGGCAAGGGAACTTCAGTTTAAACTGGGAGACAGTGTATATTCATTCTCTCCAGATAAGGTGGATAGAAAGAAGATTTATGGATGGACGGAGACTGTTGCATTGGATGATGACGGAAATGAATGCAAGCTGGTTAGCGTTGATGAATCAGGTACGGCCATAATTCCGAAAGGCTGCATAGGACTAGGGATTTTAAACCAGTCAAATGAATGGGTAGAAAGGTCTGAACTTGTTGCAGTAGATAGTGACGGCAATCCTGCAACTCTTATTCCATCAAGTTTTTCCGGTGTAATCGAGTTGGCGGAAACAGTGACAGTAGAAGAGTTTTTAGACTACCAGATAACTACAGTTTATGAACTTTGTGGAGCAGACGAAAATCCAGATTTTATTAAAGAAATATCAGATAAAATATATACATTTTCATTCAATTATCGTGACGGATATGAGAGCAGTCAGGCATTCATACTCCAAAATGACGGAAAAGCATTTGTTCTGGTGGGGTCGCCTTGCGAGTTTGCCTTTATAGGCCTTGAACAAGCCGGCTATTTGGATGCGGTGGAAGAGGACGAAGAATTCTCCGAAGAACTGGATATCGACTTTAGTATGATGTGAGGAGGACTTAATATATGAGGTCATTAAATATATCTAACGAGAAAAAGAGAGACGCTGTAGTCGGCATGGACAATACTCCTAGAAAAAGCAAAATAAATTATGTGCTGAAGGATGGGTCTCCAAAGAAAACTGTGAAGATATTAAAAGGTCTTTTGGAAATAAGTGAGGAGTATCTTGTAGAAAAATACGGAGACCTTGTGAAACTTGGGGAAGAGATTATTAAAGGCGATCCCGAAATAGATATGGAAAGGACAGGCAGATTTGTAAGCGGGACAAAGAAATTATACATAGGCAAGGACAATAAAATAGTATACAGGGTTAATCTTGTTGAAGTTGTAAAGAACCCTGACGGTACCGAGAAATTGAGAAGGGATCTTTCAAAGACGGAAGCCAATATATTGGGAGAAATTCCCCTTCAATGGACGGGTAAAAAGTTTCCAAAGGAACAGGCAATAAGAAAATTCGTTTTTACAAGAAAATATCAGATAAAGCATGTTAACGGTCTTACATATGATTATCTGTATGATATGGCAAAGAGCCTTCATGAGTCCAACTCCCTCATGTTTGTTGGAGGAGGAAAGAAGGGTATCGATCCTGTTGTTCTTACAACTGGAGGAGTGCCTTACAGGGGATTTTTAGAAGGTCGGATTGATGGAGATAAGTATTGCCTCATACTCCATCTCACAAACATGGAACTTAAGGGGGTATAGGTATGATACTGGATAAATCCAAGCTCAATAAAAGCTACGGCTATTTAGAGGGTTCAGTAAATGCAGTTGATGAGGCAACTGCAAAGGTTGCTTCCGATTACAAGAAAAATGTATGTAAAAACTTTATAGCGATAAACCCTGAGCAAATAGATTTCAGGGTTGCAGGAGAGAAATTTTATATCACAAGAAAATATGACGGTGAAATGAGTGTTATATTTTACAACGGCGAAGACACTTTTATTGTTAATACAGGCGGGACTCTAAGATATGGTCTTCCATGTACCGAGGAAGCCGGAAAGCTTTTAAAAAGTGCAGGCATATCATCTGCAATAATTCCTGCCGAGCTTTATCTTTGCGAGGACGAAGGCAGAACAAGGGTCTTTGATGTGCTGTCCACACTTGCAAAGGAGGCGGAAATAGGAAAGCTTAAACTGGCACCTTTTGATATTATTGAGATAGATGGTGCCTCCCCAAAGGTTAAGGGCTACAATGAAATACATGAAAAGCTTTCTGAAATATTTAAGGATGGTGCTAATGTAAAGCCTGTAGCATATAAAGAGGCAGCTTCCAAAGCTGAGCTGAAGGATGTATATAAAAAGTGGGTGGAGGAGGATTGCTCCGAAGGTCTTGTTGTAAGATCAGATCTTCCCCTTGTATATAAGATTAAGCCAAAGCATAATATTGATGTTGTAATAGTGGGCTACACTGAAGGTGTAGGTGACAGTAAAGGCCAGATAAGGACACTGCTTCTTGCACTTATGACGGGAGATAACGAGTATCAGATTGTAGGAAAGACAGGAAACGGCTTTAGTGAAGAGCTTAAAAAAGAATTACTCTCTAAGCTGTCGGACATGGTGATTGATTCCGACTATATTGAAACGGATTCCAATCATGTGGCATTCAGGATGGTTAAACCTGAAACGATAATTGAAATAAGCTACAATGATGTTTTGTTTGAATCGGGAAATACATTAATAACAAACCCAATGCTTGAAATCAGTGATGGAAAATATAAGCTCAAGTCATTTAATAAAGGCATTAGCTTTATTTATCCCATTTTTGTAAGATTAAGACATGATAAAACCGCTGACCCGCAAAACTTAAGACTCTCACAATTATCGGATGTCACTTATTTGCCTGAATTGGGGAAGGAAGACAGTGGAGCGGAGCTGCCTAAAAGCGAGCTTCAGTTCAGGGAAGTCTATAAAAAAGAGAGCAAGGGCAAGCTCATGGTACAGAAGTTTGTTGTTTGGAAAACAAACAAGGAAGAGATTGACGACAGATACCCGGCATATGTACTGCATTATACCAATTTCAGCTCAGACAGGAAGGAACCTCTTCAACGTGATATGAGGGTATCAAACAACAGGGAGCAGATATTTGAGCTGCTCAATAAGTTTATGACGGAAAATATAAAAAAAGGTTGGGTTAAGGTAGAATAAAATTAAAGGCAGGGTTGTTATGATTAATATTAACGAAGAATATATAAACCAGTTAGCCCCTAACCAGAGTGCCGTAACGAACGGGTGGGGATTGGTTAAGAAAAACAAATTTGTTAAGCTTAACATATCGGAAGATGGGACCATTATTTTCGGTGAATGTTCTGGAAGCGGAAGCAGCAATTACAATACATCTGCGGACTTTATAAAGCCCGAAAGTCCTGTTTTCAGGTGTTCATGCCCTAGCAGGCAATTTCCGTGCAAGCATGCATTAGGACTTATGTATGCCTATGTAAGCGGCAAAAGCTTTGAAAAAGCGGAAGTTCCTCAAGATATCTTGGAAAAGCGTGAAAAGATTGAAAAAAAGGAACAGAAGAAAAAGGAAAAAGAACAGGAGCAGCCTGAGCCTAAGAAGGTAAACGTTTCCGCACTTAAGAAAAAAATAAAAACCCAGGTTGAAGGTCTTGAGATTTTAGAAAAGCTCATTTGCAGCATTGTTCAAAACGGCCTTGGAACCATAAATAAGAAAACTGTTGCTCTTCTAGAAGATCAGGCAAAACAGCTTGGAAATTATTATCTTTCGGGCTCTCAGGCAGCTTTGAGAGAGTTTATATACCTTTTTACGGAAGATGAAAATCATGAGAAGGTTTATACCCATGCTTCGGATTTGTTGAGCAGGTTATATGCGTTATGCAAAAAGGGGAAGGAGCATCTTTTAAAGAAGCTGGAATCGGGTGACTTAGCACCTGATTCCAGTTCCTCAATAGAGGAATCTCTTGGCTATACGTGGCAACTTAATGAACTTAAAAATCAGGGACTTGTCAAAAACGATATTGAGTTAATACAGCTTGCATTTACGTCATTCACAAGTATACCTAGAGGTGAATATGTGGATAACGGAATATGGTTTAACCTTATTTCCGGTGAAGTGTACAATACATACAATTTCCGTCCCTTCAAAGCTGTTAAATATATTCGTGAAGATGATTCCGTTTCAAAAGTACTGATGATAAAAGAACTTTACACATACCCTACCACAGATCTCAATTGTAGGGTGCGTTGGGAAAACAACGATATGAGAGATGCATGCTTGGAAGATTTTCTAAAGATAAGATCCTTTGCAAAAGAATCCTTTTCTGAAGCTGTCAAATTGATTAAAAATCAAATAAAAAATCCATTAAGTGATAAATCACCTGTCATGCTTTTGAGATTCTCAAGGTTTGGAATGGTGGATGATGAGTTTGTTATAGAAGATCAGGCAGGACAAAGGCTGGTTCTCGAAAAACCGGAAAATGAGTATTTGCCTGAAGGCATTAACATATTAAAGCTTTTAAAACCTCAAATGTTGAAGGATCAGGTTATGCTTTTAAGGTTTTGGCATGATATGGATAAGAGGAGATTGATTGCAGCTCCCCTCAGTTTGATAACGGACAACAGAATTATAAGGCTTGGATTCTAATGTGATTTTGCTGAATTCCGGAAATATGTATAAATGGAGTGAGAATATGAGTATTTCGTTACTATATGATTTGCAAGGTGAGGTCAGAAGACTTATGATAGCAGGCTCGGAGCTTGCAATAGGTGATTTTAGGCTTAAAAAGCTTTTACCTCAGCTTAAGAAAGCCGGTGAGACTGCACCTGTTTTTGCTAGGATTTCCGGCATGCTTGAAGCCCTTATTGAGCCCCAGGATGGGAAAGCGTCTGACAAGCTTTTGGAGCTGGCAGGACTTGTAAATGCTGTGCTGTATACTCAGGGTGAAACGGGTATTAAAGGAGATTTCAAAGATATTGAACCGGAATGCCTCGATGTCAATACCGATATTTCATTTAGAAGGCTCAAGCCTGTGGCCAATGCCCTTCTTAATAAAGGACAGGGAAGATTGGAAATAATTCGTGAGGCTCAAAAAGAGGGGATATTTAGTGATTTAAGGCTTTTATATCCTTTGATTAGTGCTTTAAATGAGCAGTATTATGAAGTGGCCGACCTGGCATTTGAAATACTGAAAGGATATGGAAAGGGTATTGCAAAGGTATTAAGGAAACATTTTTCATTTGAAGGCGGAAAAGGTGATGCCAGAATACTTGAGTTGATTTGGGATTTGTCGGGAGAAGAAGAAAAAGAGCTGTTTTTCCTGGCAAACGAAAAGGGAAGTACCGCTGTAAGAGTCAGTGCCATAAAAATACTAAAGAATTTTCCCGAATTTGATGATATGTTTATAGAACTCACAAAGGATAAGAAGAAGGAAATAAGAGAAGCTGCCTTAGAAGCGGCAGAGATTGTAGATGCGTCTAAAGTTGTAAACAGGCTTATTGAAATATTCAAGGGAAAGGATAAGACCGCAGTACTGAAAACTATGAAGGTAAATCCTTCCAGGGAGATTGTAAATTATCTTCTTAATGAAGCTGAAGTTGGCTTAAAAAATATTCTTGCAGTATTAAAATCGGGAGACTCTCCAAAAGATGAACCTGCTGATAAGCAGGAAGTTGGGCACTTTTATAATGTGCTTTCATGTATGGAAGGAAGAAAAGATGAGGGTATTTTCCAGTTCTTAAAAAAGTGCATGGAGCACACCGGGGAGCTAAGCCGGATAAAGCTTCGGGATGTAGATTTTGGACAATATCCTACTTTAGCCCAAATGGCTGCAGGACTGCTTTTAAAAATGCGAACTGTGAATGCTTATGAACTGCTTGCTGAGGCAGGAAATGAACATAATGGCCTTTATTTAAATTATGCATTTGAAGCAGCCGTATATATAAAGCCTCCGGCTCAGGTGTTTGAGACATATTCAGGATTTTTGACCGGTGGAAATACTGCCAAATCAAAAATCATTATCGGTAGCTTAAGAAGACTTTGTAATTTAAATGCGGTAAAGGTTATATCGGCCGCTGATCCGTCAACCAACACTAAGCCGGTCAGCATAGATAAGGGGTGTATAGCAGTTGATACAAGGTGGGCACCTGTATTGTCTAAAGTCGGTGAAAGCGATCTTGCCGCTCTGCTAACAAGCAGGGGAGACGATGTAACGATAAATCATCTTCTCGAATGTCTTAAAAAGGACAACGGCCGTGATTTATATAAAGCGATCCCTAAGGTTAAGGGGCTTATACAAGCGGGATATCCTAAAGCTGCAGAGGTTGTAATTGAATTGTTGGACTTTAATATAAAAAGCAAAAGGTACTACCTTGGTTACTACATTGATCAGCTTGCAGAATTGATAAAGCTTTTACCCCCTGAAAATGCCGATGTTATTTTGGAATATGCAAAGAAATGCGATCATGATAGTGCATTTAAGCTCATTGAAGCGGGTGAATATTTGAAGAAGTTAATTTAGATTATTACGAAGACAATAATATTGAAGAAAATATATTAATAATGAAGGAGCATAATGTATGTCAAATAATAGTGTTTTAAGGTTACCTGCTGAAATACAGTATGAAAAGGAAATAGAGGCTTTAATTTCAGCAGAAGAGAACAGAATACCTGCAGGCTGGAAAATGTCTCCCCAGTCGGTACTAACATACATAACAGGAGGCAAGGTTAAGGGTGTTGATATTATACCTAAATATATAGGAAACAAGAGATTGGTAGAAATTGCAATATCTACCCTTGTGACTGACAGGGCACTTTTGCTCATCGGTGATCCAGGAACGGCAAAGTCCTGGTTGTCGGAACATCTTGCAGCGGCGATTAACGGAAATTCCACCCAGGTGGTGCAGGGAACAGCCGGTACAACCGAGGAACACATAAGGTATTCGTGGAATTATGCAATGCTTCTTGCCAATGGCCCGTCTATGGAGGCACTTGTAAAAAGTCCTGTTTTAAAGTGTATGGAGGAAGGCGGGATTGTAAGATTTGAGGAAATATCCAGATGTGCATCGGAGGTTCAGGATGCATTGATATCCATATTGTCAGAAAAAAGAATATCCGTGCCGGAGCTCGGGCTTGAAATACCTGCTGTAAGGGGATTTAATCTTATTGCAACGGCCAATACCAGAGACCGTGGCGTAAATGACATGTCAGCGGCACTAAAAAGACGTTTCAACATAGTTGTCCTGCCAACGCCGGGGGACATAGATACTGAAATTGAAATAGTAAGGAAAAGGGTGGGAGAATTAGCTGAGAATCTTGAGCTTCAAGCTGCCCTTCCTGCCGAGGATTCGGTGGCAAAGATTGTTACTATTTTCAGGGAATTAAGGACCGGCAGTACATTGGACAACAAGGAAAAAGTAAAGTCGCCAAGTGGTGTTATGTCAACAGCTGAAGCTATTTCATTGCTTGCAAACAGCATGGCACTTGCTGCAAGCTTTGGGGATGGCAGTATAACCAGCCATGATTTGGCTGCAGGTCTGCAGGGAGCAGTTGTAAAGGACGAGGAAAAGGATAAGCTTGTATGGCGTGAATATATAGATAATGTTTTAAAAAGGCGTGGAGCCGAGTGGAGGGACCTTTATAATGCATGTAGGGAGTTGAATGTGTAGAATGCAAAAATACACGCCTCATTTTTTCGGTATAAGGCATTTGTCTCCAGGCGGGGCTTATCACCTTCTTAAATTTTTAGATGAAGTGAAGCCCACTGCAGTATTGATTGAAGGCCTCTCGGATGCAAATTCCCAAATAGAATATTTTACGGCACCGGGTACTAAGCCGCCCTTTGCAGTGCTTGCATACACCGAAGAGCTGCCAATAAAGACCCTTTTATACCCAATGGCTGAATATTCACCTGAATACCAGGCATTGGTATGGGCAAACAATAACGGTGTTCTTGCAGAGTTTATAGATTTGCCATCTGATGTGTTTTTAACCCTCGAATACCTGCGAACAGGGGATATAGGTGACAGTGAAGTACAGCCTCAAGGTGAAAGTATTTATGAGAAATGGGCAGAAGCGGCAGGGGAAGAGGATCATGAATCATACTGGGAGAGAAACTTTGAGCATAACCTTTCAACGGATTCATACAGGCTGGGAGTCTATGAGTTTGGAAAAGGTTTAAGGGAGCTGTCTAAAGAATCGCCATCCCATATGGCTCAGAATCTTGTCAGGGAAGCCTATATGAGAAAGAAAATCAGGGAAACTATAGATAAAGGCCATTCGGCCCAAAAAGTGGTTGTAGTAACAGGGGCTTACCATTCTTCAGTGCTTGGACCGGAATTGCCACCAATGACTGATGAAGAGTTTGAAAGCCTTCCAAGGGTAAAAACCAAGCTGACACTTATGCCCTACTCATACTACAAGCTTTCTTCCAGATCAGGCTATGGTGCGGGTAATAGTGCACCTCAGTATTTTGAATACATGTGGAACTGTATGAGGAGAAATGACCTAAAGCGACTTCCGGCACTCTATTTATCAGGGATTGCAGGAAGCATGAGGGAAAGCGGTACTCATCGCTCATCGGCAGAAGTCATTGAGGGAGTGAGGCTTGCTAATGCAGTGTCAGCCATGAGAGGGGGAACGGCGCCTGTATTGAAGGATTTGAGGGATGCAGCTGTTGTTTGCCTTGGTTATGGTGAACTGTCTGCAGTTTCGGAAGCGGTTGCCCGTATTGAGATTGGGACTGGAATAGGTTCTTTACCTGAAGGGGTGAGCAGAACATCAATACAGGATGATTTTTACAGGGAGCTCAAAAGGCTTAAGTTGGATAAATACAGGTCCGCCGTTGCAATGGATATTGAGCTGGACTTGAGGGAAAACAGAAGGGTGCAATCAAAGGATGCCGCCTACCTTGATTTAAATCGGTCATTCTTTCTGCATAGATTAAGGGTTTTGGGAGTGAGCTTTCAGAAATATAAGCCCCGTGCTCAGCAGTCAGCTACATGGGCGGAAGCCTGGACTTTAAGGTGGACACCTGAGGCTGAAATTGAGTTGGTTGAGTCTACTCTAAAGGGAGAGACTATAGAGCTTGCTTCAGCTTATGCATTAAAAGATATGCTGGAAAAATGCGAGAGGGTTGAAGAAGCTTCCGCAGTTATCAGGGAGGCATGCATGTGCGGACTGGTCGATGCAATGGAAATGGCCAGGAAAGAGCTTCAAAGACTTGCAGTGGATTCGGGAGCTTTTAATGAGATTGCAGCTGCAGCAAAAGATTTGGCAATTGTTATAAGTTATGGAGACATAAGGAAGTTTGATACAAGCCACTTTATTCCACTTCTTAGCCAGTTGTTTTTGCGTGGAGCCTTGCTGCTGGTTGAAGCTGCAAGATGCGATAACGAAGCGGCTAAGAGTGTAATTGAATCAATAAACAGTTTAAACTCCATTTCTTTAGAACATTATAATCTGGTGAATGAAGAGACATGGCTCGAAGAGCTTAAAAAGCTTGCAAGCCTTGACGACAGGAACCCCAAGCTCTCAGGATATGCTTGTTCCATACTCCTCGAAAGAAATCTTATGGATAACGACCGACTTTCCGCTGAGGTTACCAGAAGACTTTCACCCGGGATTGAAGCTGATATTGGAGCAGGCTGGTTTGAGGGATTGTCTTTAAGGAATAAATATGCACTCCTTGCAAGAACTGCCTTATGGGAGCAGATATCTCTTTATGTAGAATCTTTGGAGGATGATGGATTTAAACGTGCTCTTGTCTTTTTAAGAAGGGCTTTCAGCAGCTTTGGTCCTTCAGAAAAGAGAAACGTCTGTGAAATATTAGGTGAGATATGGGGTGTTGGAGGCGAAGAAGCCAGCGACATCTTAAACAGGGAGCTTGAAGAAGAGGAACAAAAAGTGCTTGAAGATATTAACGAATTTGATTTTGGAGATATATGATGATGGATACAAAGCTTATTAAACGATGGAGACTGATTTTAGGTGAAAAAGGCAGTGAAATGTTGGATACATATTCAAAGGAAGGCATTTGTCTGGACCAGGATGAGCTTATTATGGATGAAGCTTTAGCCTCAATTTATGATGAAACTTCGGGTGATGAAGGAGACTTGGCAAGTCAGGGGTCTAAAGGTTCACGTTCGGCAGGAAAAGGCCATTCCTCACCTAAATTGGCAAAATGGCTTACCGATATAAGAACTTGTTTCCCTGAGGATATTGTTTCGGTTATTCAGACTGATGCAATTGAGCGAAAGGGCTTGAAGCAGCTGCTTTTTGAACCTGAGGTTCTAAAGAATGTAAAGCCTGATATAGAAATGGTAGCTACCCTTATGGCATTAAAGGGAAAAATCCCTGAAAGGACCAAGGAAACTGCCAGGCAGTTGGTAAGAACGGTTGTTGAGGATATAAACAAGAGGCTGGAAAATGACATCAGGAAAGCTGTAACGGGTGCATTAAACAAACGCAATCATTCACCTATACCAAGTGCTTCAAGTATAGATTGGAAGTACACAATAAACCGTAACCTCAAAAACTATAACAAGGAATATAATAAGATTATTCCCGAGAGGATTTATTTCTTTGACCGTGCAAAGCGTTCAAACCAATGGAATGTCATATTGGATATTGACCAGAGCGGTTCCATGGCCGAGTCGGTCATATATGCATCCATAGCCGGTTCCATTTTTTCAAGCATGTCGGCACTTAACACAAGAATAGTTGCCTTTGATACAGAGGTGGTGGATCTTACAGAGCAATGCGGCAATGATCCTGTGGATATGCTTTTTGGAATCCAGTTGGGAGGGGGTACTGATATAAACAAGTCGGTGGCATATTGCAGCCAGTTTATAACAGATCCTAAAAAGACTCTTTTTATATTGATCTCTGACCTCTATGAAGGGGGCAATCAAGCTTCACTTGTAAGAAGGATAACTGAGATGCATGAGTCGGGAGTCAAGGTAATATGCCTTCTGGCTCTATCCGATAAAGGCATACCTTCATATGATGGAGGGCTATCAAGAAGACTGGCCCATATCGGAATACCTTGCTTTGCCTGCACTCCAACGCTTTTACCTCAGTTATTGGAAGGCGCTTTAAAGGGAAATGACTTAAACGAATTGGCACAAAAGTTGAAAAAGAGTGATAGGAAATATTGATGAAATTTGGCAAATTAAAAGTGGGCCCGGGAAACTGATTTAGCTTCTTTGGGCCCACAGCATTTTATTTATTATTCTTTAGTTGCACTAACTTCTTCAAGAGATTGAGAATCGTCGGAGTTGGCTTCGCTTTCCCTTACCGGCTGTACCTTTTTAGAAGAATCCTTCTTCAATAAATCCAGAACATTCAAACCTGTGAGAGCCTTAACTGTTTCCGGAAGCTGTGACATTATATCGGTTACATATCCTGTAACCTTGGATGCTCCTTTTCCGTTGCCGTCGCCGTTTCCGTTATCAACGATTACAATCTTTTCGGTCTTAGCCAAAGGACTTGCAATTGCTTGAGCGATATCAGGCAATTTTTCAATTATCATCTGAGTGACAGCCGCATCGTTGTACATTTTAAATGCTTCTGCTTTTTTAGCCATAGCTAAAGCTTCCGCTTCACCTTTTGCTTTAATTATTTCAACTTCGGCCATACCTTCAGCCCTTTTTGCCTTAGCCTTAGCTTCACCTTCTATTTCTATTGCACGTGCCCTTGCTTCAGCCTCAGCAACTTGCTTATATCTGTTTGCATCAGCAATTTTTGTAGCTTTGTAATTTTCTGCATCAGCATGTTTTTTAACTGTGGCTTCAAGTTCTTTTTCTTTTCTGATGGCTTCTTGTTCGGCAAGCTCAATTTCTTTTTGTTTTCTTACGATTTCAACTTGCATCTCGGTTTCAGCTACATCTTTTTTAACTATGTTTGCTTTTATATCGTAAGCCAAGTCCGCTTCTGCTTTTGCGGTCTGTTGATCCTTTATATAGGATTGTACTTTGAGCTCTTTATCCCTGTTAGCTTCAGCGATTTGGGTTTCTGCCTGGATTCTGGCAGCTTCACCTTCTCTGGTTGCTTCAGCTGTTTTAATTTTGGTTTCTTTTGTTGCATTAGCCTCAGCGATTTGAGCATCTCTTTTAACTTCTGCAATTCTTGGTTTTCCAAGGGCTTCTAAATATCCGTTTTTATCGGCTATATCCTTGATTGTCAAAACTTTTAACTCAAGTCCTAAATTCTCCAGCTCGGTTGCTGCAACTCCCTGAACATGTGAAGCAAATGTTTCCCTGTCTTTATAAATCTCCTCAACAGTCATTCTTGATACGATTTCTCTAAGTTTACCTTCAAGAACCTGTTGAGTTGTTTTGGATATAACAGCCAGCATGTGATCTAAACCCTTTGAAGTGTTGAACTGCTCGGCTGCTGAAAGTATTGACTCTTTATCGGATTTAACTTTGACAACTGCAACACCGTCAGCTAAAATACCAACACCCTGGGATGTCAATGCACCGTCAATACGAATATCAATCTGCATATTTTCAAGTGAAATAATATCTGTTCTTTCCAACAAAGGTATAACAATTCCACCACCGCCGGTGATTACTCTTCTACCTCTAAATCCTGTGACTACCAATGCTTTGTCCTGTGGTACTTTTCGATACATTGAAAAAAGACTGAATATTAAAATGAAAACTACAGCTACTATTAGAAAGGGTATTATTGGAATTAATGAAAAATCTGACATATGATCCTCTCCTTTACATAAATAAATTCAATTATATTCCAATTATTCCTTGATCCAACTGCTAAATTTCTTCAACTTCTGAAACGTAAAAAATACTGTCCTCCAATTTGCAAATCACTACTCGTTTTCCCTGTTCCACCGGTTTACCTTCAATATGCTTAGCCGGAGCTGTATGCCTTAAATCTTTTACAACGTATCTTATTTTACCAAACCCGTCTTTAATTATAGGGGAAACTACTTCAGCAGGAATACCTATTAAATCCTTTCTTGATACATCACTGGAATTCTCGGATCTGTATAAGGGTATAGCTACATATCTGTAAAGCAAGGATGAAACAATTACACCCAGGGCTAATGCAATAAGAAATACCAATACGGCAGTCCATTTAAAATACTCAGTACCTAATATACCGATTCCACCAAATACAGTTAAAAATGATACGGCAACAAGTGGGTTGATTAATACCGAAAACCATGAAAAAAGTGAATGATGTGTACTAACGTGGTGTCCGGAATGAGTATTGCCATTTACATCTACCGAATGACCAACTAAGTCTCCAACATGCAAGTGGTTATGACCAACATCAACATGTCCGCCAACATCGACATGCCCAACATCAATATGACCAGCATCAATATGCCCAACATCAACATGCCCAACGTCGACATGTCCACCAACGTCAACGTGTCCACCAATGTCACCATGTCCTATATGCAATGCTCCGGAGATTCCGTTAATAATGAGGGATACAAAAGTGTACAGTACACCCACAATAAAAATTATCCAATAGACAATGACCATATCAAGTGTTTTCCTCCCTTCGTGTTAAGAGTTGTGATGAATTATGTATAAATAGGAGTTGATAAATGAATGATTTTATCAATCTATGCTATCTTAATTATATCAATAATAATATATTAAGGGTAGTAATTATTTATTATTATATATGTATCTCATGTTATAGCATTAGACTATCATTCCTGTTAGCATGTAGTGTAAAATATGTTCATTATTTTTAAAACTTTAGTGTATAATTGTGTATAATAAGGGATTAGACAAAGGTGTCTATATAAAAAAACACATTTTCTCGCTTTGTGTCGTGTTTGTTATGGACGAAATAAACTAATCTATTGATGAAAGGAGGAATCAAATGGACCAGCAGAAAGTCGGAAGCTTTCTTAAAGAGCTTCGAAAAGAAAAGAATCTTACACAGGAACAATTAGCAGAACAGTTAAATGTTTCCGGAAGAACTGTATCACGTTGGGAAACTGGGGATTGAGATATAATAGTGACAAGCTTAAGAAAGCCTTATAAATAGGGCGTTTCAGAGGTTAGTCCAAATATATCTTTTTAATCAGTTACGGTAAAATTGGTGGAGAAAGGCACCAGCAAAACTGAATATGAAACCAAGAATGGGTATGGACTACACCATCTTAAGCTTAGGCTTCGGTAAGAAGCAGGTTTGGGATGGTGAATTTTTTTATCCTTTCGATGCGTGGCTGCATTGGAGCAAGTAGTGATGGCATTTCCTTAAGTTTGGTCACTTGTAGGGGAAATGCCCGGAAAGGAGGTCCTGTATGGGATTAGGAAGCATTTTAATTGCAGTAGTGAAGTTTCTTTTGAAGAGTGTGCTTTTTATTTTAAAGGCAGTTCTTTATGGAACAAAGTTGTTTTTGTTGTTATTTGTACTGGTGGCAAGGGTCTTTCTGATTTTTGTAAAAGCGGCAGTACCACAGTAGTATCAGAAGGGAGCGATTTCTATGTTAAAGAAAATATGGTTTATGTTGGTGTTGTGGAGTGTTTTGATGGTTTCGGGATGTTCCGGTAAACAGAAAGAAGATGTGGTGTGCAATGTTGTTTCAGAAGTAGAGAGTTCTGAAATGGATGAGATAGAGGATTTGGAAGCAGATGTAAGTTTGGAAGCTGAGTTTAATGTAATAGGAAATTCTGATGCATCTGTGGAGGCAGAGCAGGTCGAAACATCTGAGATTGAGGAGCAGAGTGGAGAGGGTTCTATTGTGGAAGTTTCAACTTCAAATGGACCGACAGATGATGATACAAAGGAAGTGGATGTTGAGTCATCAACCACAGAGGCTCCGAGTGAACCGGAAACTGTTACCACTCAACCTACGACACCACCGGCAGAAACACAACCAACCACGCCGGAGCAGACAGCACCATCCACAGAAGCCCCTGCTACGGAAGAGGGTACCCCACCTGCCACAGATGACAGAGGCAATCCTGCTGACGGAAGTCTGGTTTTGGAGATTACCTTCAACATATCGGAGGCAGAGTATGTTGGATATGATGCAGACCGTGTGGCTAGGCTTGCGGTAGAGAAGTGCAAAGCCGCAGGAATGATAACACTTCCCGAAAATCTGGACAGGTTGCTTGCAGAAGGGAAGATTACGCAGGAAGAATACAACGAGTATTATCCCTATGATGGTTGTGGTTACTATTCCGTATTTGTGGAAACAAATCTAAACCTTGCTTCCACCATTAGTGGGGAAAGGCTTTGCAGTGAGGAAGAGATTGCAGATTACATAGCTGGAATGATGGTGCTGGAAGTAGAACCTTTTTTTTACATTGAGTGTGCCGGAATTTATCAAGGTAACAGTGTAGTGTTCTATGAGTTCCGTTGCTATCGTTAGGCAGAATATTTGAGAGAGGAGGCGACAAGCTTGGGGAAAATAGATATTCCCTATGTGGAAAAGGACGGTATGTTGTATCCGTTACTGACTATCCCTGCTGACATGAAGTTGTCGGCAGTGGGAAAGTACGGACTGCTGTGGTTATCCTATATGAAGGAAAATCACAAAGGAAGATTTCGGACGCTTACCAGACTTGGCTGTGCTAATCGGACGGCGCATAAGGTCAATGAGGAAGCTTATGAAATGTTGGATGTAATGATTAGTCAGCATATGAGAAAGCATCCGCCGGAGCATCCCGGTTCCACCATGGAGATGTGGAAGTTAAGGGAGCAGGCAAAGACCGTGGCGGAAGAAACGGTACTTATGGATATTGTGTATCAGTATCATTAGTGAATTGTTTTTATGGAAGGTGGTGGCTTGGCTGCCACCTTTTACAGTAGGAAAAGATTATGTAAGGGACCGGCACCCGGATTGCCGGAGAAAGAGGTATTTATGACAGAGATTATGAGAAAAGAAAGTAACTTGAATAATGCAGAAGGCAGAAATTATATGGATGTACTTCCTGAGTTTTTGATTGCCATTGACCACGGCTGGAGTTCCATTAAAACGCCAAATATCATTTTCGAGAATGGAATTACGGAGTTGCAGACAATGCCAGCCACCAAGGATAACCTGCTTGAATTTAGAGGCAGAAAATTTGTTATCGGTCAGGGCAGAATGGGTAAGCAGGAGACCAAGACAGAGAATGAAAATTATTATCTTCTGACACTGGCTGCCATTGCAAAGGAGTTAAAAGGACGCACGGGAGCGAAAACTGTAAAGGTAAATCTTGCGGTGGGTGTTCCGCTTACCCTTTATGGAAAAGAGAAGAAGGAATTTAAGAATTATCTTCGTGCCAATGACAAAGTGTCTTTTCACTATGAAGGGGTCAGATATGTGGTGCATTTTGGCAAGGTAAGGGTATTTGCACAGTGCCATGCGGCGATTGCCAACCGAATGGAAGGCATGGACAGACTGACAGCGGTGGATTGTGGTTCGTGGACACTGGATATTATGTCGGTGGTGAATAAGGTTCCCGTCCTTGACGAGTGCCATACTTATCAGCAGGGACTGATTACAGCCATTGACCGTATTCAGAAGGAGTGCATAGCAAAGTATGGTAAGGAAGTGCCAGAGTATATCATCAATGAAGTGATTGAAACGGGAGATACCAAAGCCATTGCCAAGAATAAGGAATCCATTATGGATACCATCAATGCAGGGCTGAAAAGATATGCCCTTGAAGTGGAAGCAAAGCTTCGTGAATTGAAAATAGACTTTGATTTTACCAATGTAGTGTATGTTGGTGGAGGAGCCGGAGTTATGAGGCGTTTTGGCAGTTGTACCGGGGAAAATGTGCGATATGTCACAGATGTCCGTGCCAATGCTCTCGGTTATCAGTACTTAGCACAGAATCTGGAGGTGTAGTCTATGGCAACAAGAACGATTGCATTCCGGTTGAATGATAAGAACCGGGAGGATAAGGAAATCATGGAGTGGCTGGATCAAGTGGTCTATGAGGGTGAGTATTATGATTCTCTGACGGAGGCTGTAAAGTGGGCGATTCTGTGTTTTGCCCGTGGAGAAATCCGATTTCGGGAGGAGATGAGTACCATGGAGCTTATGCAGGAGTTTGTCAGGGATTTTGCCAAGCAGAGTAAGGCGGACAATGAGCAAATCATGCAGGATGCAGTTACAAGGATTTTGGCAACCATTATCAGTGCAATGGGACAGCAGGCAGGTGGATATGTGGCTGTTCCTGCCATGATGCAGATGCAAGGGATGAATATGATGCCTGTGCAGTCTAAGACACCAGCAGAGCCAACAGAACTGGTGAAAGAAGTTGTGGAGGAATCACCGGAAAATAATCTGGAGCTGTCTGATAAGCCGCTGGATGATGGGGCATTGGCTTCTTTGTCTGCTCTGTTTGGAGATGATGAGGAAGATTAGGAAGTGGCAGGCGACAAGTTTTGTCAAACAAACCGTAAAACAGAATAGCAAAAATAAGTAAAAACTGTGAAACAAAATGGTTCAGATGAGCCGGATGTGTTTGACAGTTTTTTTATTGCCCTTTTATCCGTATAACGGTTTGTATAACAAGAGGCGGGATATTGGCAGAAAGTGTATTACATTTTCACTGGTAGTCCTGCCTTTTGTTTTACAGAAATACATCTGTAAGGATGAATTTCTGTAATAAATAGCTACTTATATCGGGGTTTTAGGGGTTGTCCCCTAACAAGATTGGAAACGCATTGCGATTTCCGTATCTTGCAGCAGTTTTTATCTGAAAGAAATTCTGTTCACTGCGTTAAAGGAGATTTCTGTGAGCAGAAGGAGTGTAGCAATGATTGGAATGATTGGAGGATTTTTATATGGAGAAACAGATAACAAAAAAGAGTATGGCAAGGCAGAACCGGACTTTCCGACTGTCGGAATATGAGCTTCGCAAGCTGTCGGAGGATGCCAAGGCTGCCGGAATGAATGAGAGTAGGTATCTGCGTGAGCTAATTGTTCACGGTGGGGTGGATGCAACCCACGCAGAGGACAGAAGAAACCTTATTCGTCAGATTAGCGGAATTGCCACAAACATTAATCAGATGGCAAAGCATTGTAATGAGTCAAAGTGGTTTGGAAATGTGGATGTGCTTAAGATGACACGGGCACTGGAAGAGGTGCTTAAGCTGTTGAAACAGTTAGTGGAAAGGTGGCGATGATTATGGCGATAACAAAGATTATGTGTATGAAATCAGCAGAGCACGGGAATGTAGCTGCACATCTGAAGCATTCCTTAGCTTATATCTGTAATGAGGCAAAGACGGAAAAGGGAAGTCTGGTAGGCGGTATTAACTGCCTGCCGGATTTTGCATATGAGCAGATGATAGGCACAAAGGAAATGTTTGGGCAGACCGGAGGAAGGCAGGGGTATCATTTTATCATATCCCTAAAGCCGGGAGAAGGAACCAAGGAGCAGATGTATGAGATTACCAGACGATTTGCAGAGGAGTTTTTGGGTGGTGAATATGAGGGTGTATTCAGTGTTCACACAGATAAGGATCACCTTCACGGGCATCTTGTATATAACAGTGTAAATATGGTTACCGGTAGGAAATACAGCTATAAAAGAGGTGACTGGAAGAATGTGATACAACCCATAACCAACAGACTGTGTGAGGAATATGGTTTGTCCATTGTTGCGGCAGAATACAGCAAAGACCCTGTGAATATGAACCGCAAGCAGTGGGAAAAGGAGCAGAGCTGGGGCGATTTTATCACTGGGGATATGCAGTATTGCAGAAATAAGGCGGAAAGCTTTGATGAATTTGTTTTTCTTATGGAAAAGCTTGGCTATAAGGTTAAAGTCGGTGTCCATATTTCTGTAAAAGCCGAAGGGATGAGGCGCAGCAGGAGACTTGATACGCTGGATGAAGAATTTTCAGTGCAGAATTTGCAGATTTATTATGAACAGGAGCAGACTTATAAGTATGTGGAGCCGCCAGTATATCATCCGGGCTATGTTTTGCATAAGAAACCGGCTAATGCTTTTCAACAGCGGTATTATGGAAAGCTGTATCGTATGTGTGTGGTGCAGAAATGCCGATTTCAATACAAGTACACAAGGTATCAGCAGGACCTTATCCGTATGAAGGAGTTGCAGGAGGAGTATCTTTTTCTAAACCGTGAGGGTATAAACGGTTGGGAGGATGTATTCCGGGCAAAGCAGACGGCGGAACAGAGGATTGCTAATATAGATGCAAAAAGAAGGAGCTTTATAAGGAGCATGCCCGCTACAAGTATCAGTATGAAAAGGATGGAGATGTGACTGTTTATCTGTATCACGAAGCTCATTATAGGGAACAGTTGGCGGAGCTTAAGGAGAGGCGAAAGGAAGCAAAAAGGGAATGTGCAACCATTAACCGCTGTATCAGTGAGAGTACTTTTTCACATATGGAAATACCGCTTGATGTGGATGTGGAAAATCTTTATATGGTGGATGTGCCGGAGTTTGAAGGAAGTGATATTTCGTATGTGGAGAGCGAGGGTTATGATGAGGTTGAAGAGTATAGAACAGCAGAGACAGATGAGCATACAGAGTCATGTGTCGAAGCGGAAATTTCTAAGGCGGATTTGCGGGGGATTAATGATGATTTGCCTGAAGTGGATGTTGTAGTGTCAGAGCCGGTTGTAGTTGAAGTTTTCAAGGAAGAAACGGATGTGACGCTACAAGAAGAATTTTATGATGATATCAATGAGCCAGAGGTAGTCGAATCGTCCTATGAGCCAGTAAACGAATTCTATGAAGCTACGGAAGAAGCATATGTGGATTTACAGAATTACGTCGTATCTGATATGACGAAGGAACGCTACGAATTACTTACGGATAAAGAAAAGATTGAATGGCTTGGAATTGCAGAATGCAGCGTGCAGGAGGCTATTCAGAGATTTATAAGTAAGCTTGATTCCATCGGTGTTGTTTATCGGTATAGTGATGATATGCTGGATGAATTTATGAGATTGGAATCGGTGGTAGCGCAGATGAAGAGGGAAGAGAGAGATGCAGACAAGGATAGGAAAATAGAATCAAAGTCCAGAAATTTATAATTAGCAAGAATTATGTAGGATGGCACATATCATTTGAGGGAAAATCCAGATTTTTGATGTGTGCTATCATATAAATTAAGAATTCGAAATTTAATACAAATTTAAACAAATTTTGCTATAGGAAAAATACTTGATAATACATATTCTATGCAGTATAATTTATGGTTGATTATAGACTAAATTTTGAAAAAATTATTGGCGGTGTAGTGATGAATATAATAGGACGGAGAAAAAAATATTGGATAATAAATGCGTTCTTGTTTTTGCTTTTTTTGATATTATCTATATATTATTTTAACATTGTAAATGAAAATGACTATGTAGGAATTAGAGCAGAGAAATTGGAAGGGAATTGGTATATAAAAAGGATTCAATACGATGGAAGTGCATATAATTCTGTTTTGTCAGTAGGCGATAAGATAGTTGCTATAGATAATAAAGCGCCAGAAGATAATAGGTTATTGAAAAAGTGGCTTCTTGTTGAAAATATAGAAAGTATTTCTATAATAAAAGAGAATGTAGTTCAGGAGGTAAAGCTAGAAGAAGAAAAAATAACGATAAATAAATATGTTGTGTTTTGGATTATCGGCTTTATAGGTTTTATATTTTTGTTTTATTATGTGAATAAAAAGAATGTGGGCTTTAGTGGAACGTTGTTTTATTGTTTTATTGTTATAACCATTTTTTTAATAATATCCATTGTTCCTTCAAGTATGGGTGTAGATATAGCTAGATTGATAACTGTTTTGTATGTATCAATGTTTCCACTTTTTATCGATCTGTTTTTGAAAATATATAAGAAATCAATTATATATGAGAAAAGAAATAGTTATATGTTTGAAATGATAATAGGGGTTTTTAATACAATAGTATGTATAGTTACCATTTTCGGAGATGTACCATATCTAGTATCTGAATATTTGGCTCAGGGAATATTTGGTATTTTAGCATTATTATTATTATTTATATTTGTTAATAATAGAAGAACTGTTATGAAAGAAGAAATTTTTGTATCGAATGTTAATATACCAATGATTTGTGTGATTAGTTTTGTACCATTATTTTTGTTATATTTATTTCCAATTCGTTGGGATGCACCATTTGTACTTGTTGTGCCCTTTATAATATTACCTATTATGGCTGTTTTTCATTTGCTTATCACTTCCAAATTGGTGCCTAACAGATATAAAGTTTCGAAGCGTGGTTTTTATGTGATTTTGTCAACTGTAATAACAATGGTAGTAGCGGTGTTGATTATTTTACGCAAATATGTTCCGATTCAAATTTTGATTATATATTGTTTCTTCTTTTGGTTGGTTTTTATGCCTTTGATAGATGAATTTTTGACTGCGATGAAAAGGAAAACTCAACAAATGAATTCGTTACAGTTGTTTGGGGCGGTAGAAGAAGAGAGAGAGAATATTTCAATATATATTCACGACACAGTAATACAAGATGTTATTTATTCAAAGAAGACACTTGAAGCTATGGACAAAATTAACAAAAAAGAAATATTACGTATATTGGATGAAATTATCTTTTATTTACGTGAATTGTGTTCGGATATTTATCCCTTAATGATACAGGAAATGGGTTTAAAGAGTGCTTTGCTTGCAGTAATTAATCAAATTGAAAAAAAACATCCTGTGATAATAACATGTAATATACAAATAGAAGAATTTAGATTTTCGTTAAGAAAGAGTAATTTTATTTTGCGTTCTATTAAAGAGTTAATTAATAATAGTATTTTACATGGAAAAGCAACTGAGATAGAATTACAAGTTACGGAAGAAGGGGGATACTGTTTTTTCAGAGTTAGAGATAATGGTAAATTTGAGAATCAAAAAGGAAAAAAAGAACCACATTTTGGATTGGAATTAATTAAGGAAAAAGTGATGTTATTAAATGGAGAAATAGTAATGGAGGTTGAAGCGGAAACAGTTATATCAATGAAAATACCATTCGATTTAAAAGGAGAAGTAAAAAATGAAGATTGCATTGATTGATGACCATGCATTGGTATTGCAGGGGCTACAAGCCAAGTTGGAAACAATAGCTGATTTTGAAATTGTTGGTGCATATACAGAAGTTAATGATTTGTTATTATGTTTAAAATATAAAGATGTTGATATTGTAGTTATGGACTTAATGCTAAAAGGAATACATGGTTTTGAACTGATTGAAAAAATTAAGCATTTACGTGATAAAGAAATAAAAATCATTCTAATTTCGGGATTTTATGAAGAAATTTTACATAAAAGAGCATTGGATATGGGAGTAAAGGCTTTTTTGAGAAAGGAGGTTTCGTATGAAGAATTAATAAGTTGTATTATTAATGTGGGAAAAGGTAATAATGTTATTCCTGATTTTTTAATGGAACAATATGCTAATCCAATGTTAACTGAGGCAGAACTAAATGTTTTGCGTTATGTTGTTGAGGAGTATACAAATGAAAGAATTGCTCAAGAATTGTATATTAGTAGAAGAACTGTTGAGAGTCATATTTCTAATATATGCCGAAAATTGGAAGTGAATAGTAGAATTGGTATTGTTCGAGAAGCAATTAAGTTAAAATTATTATAAATGTGGATTTGTGCAAAAAAATATTCGTGAAATACGGATGTTTTTTTCTTTTATAAATTGTATTCTTTCATAGGACTACGAAAGAAAGGAGATTATGGTTATGTTTGCTGATGAAATTTTGGGAGATTTTGAAACAAGATATTTTGGAGCAGGTCATAAGCGTACAAATTATAAACTAAAACAGGGAGGAGAATCAGGAAAAGCAGAAATTATACATACTAATAGTTGGTCTGAAAAGATGGGATGTTCTTTAAAACCACATTTGAGTACTATTGACGGAATTATATTATCAGTTATGTATGTTGAAAATCACATGATAAATGAGAGAAAAATCGAATCGTTAAATGATATGTTTCTGTGTGCATTTGAAATTAAATCCGGAACAGGTGCTATTGAGGATTTAAGAGATATTCCGTTGACAATCAGAAAAGAAGAAATTGTTTTAAATGAGGCAAATTTTGAAGTAGCTGTCGAAGGTATGGTTGTGAAACTGAAATTTAAAAAGATTAATGTTAAACCAGTTGATTGTAAGCAAAATTTAGAAAAAAATGCCTATAATTATTTTTCTGAGCATTTAAAGAAAATGAAACATAATATTTTTGGAATAAAGATAGAAGATGATGAAATAACATGCACTGTATCAAGAGAAAAAGAAGATGTTCTTTTTGAAGGTATTGGAAGTGGGTTCTCAAATTGTATGTCTATTTTAGAGTGGCTTGTTGTTTTTTCACAGATGGGACAAATTTTGGCATATGATATTGATTCAATAAATAGGCAAAATAGTGAAACCTTATGGATGAAGAATGTTAAAGCTGAGATTATTAATCCTATTGAATATAAGGGAGAAATTAGTGTTTCTGGTGGCGTAACTAAAAAGAATCTGCTAAATATGCAAGAAAAAAATTGGAGAATTTTCGAAATGGCAGGAAGTTCTGTGGATGGGAATGTTCGGTTTACAGGAAAGATTGCTCATATATTACCGGATAATAAAAAGACCAGCTAATTAAAGTCAAGAGTTTATAATAAAAATTTTGAGAAATTTT
>DAOOVO010000001.1:0-95937 GCA_035370245.1 Pseudobacteroides sp. | reverse complement strand
TCTCATGGCCTTGTAAAGGAGTCTATACACCGAGTTATTAGTCGGTTACAATTTAAATATCAAATTTGTAATATTAAGATTTTTAATCTATAATATAAAAAGCGGAATTTAAACTTAAGTGTATAGAGTAGGGGATGTACCAATGAAAAAGTTTTGTATTGAAATTAAAAATCCTATAGTCAATATTCTGATATTGATAGGCTTATCTATATTTTTGTCTTTTATGGGATTTCTTATATCATCAGTATTTTCAATTGAAATATTGGTGAGATTTATAATATCGCCTTTGGTTTTTTTATTAAATGTTTTGCCTTTGCTAATTATAATGTTGTTTTTTTATTTCCTGACTTCAAGATTATGGGCTTCATATTTTATATCAGGCAGTTTTTTCTTGTTAATTAATTATGTAAATCGTTTTAAATTAAAACTTAGGCATGAGCCTTTTGTTCCTGCAGATATCCTTCTTGGCAACGAGTCCACCAAGGTTCTTAAAATATCCGAACTGCAACTGAACAGAAGTTTCTATGTCCCAATAGCAGTGTTTTTGCTTACTTCACTGTTCCTGTTTTTATTTGTAAAATCGAAGAAATTAAAGTGGCCAGTAAAAGTAATAGGTCCAGTGTTGTCTGTTGTACTTTCCCTGATTATTTACAATACAGTGTATAGTAATGTCAAAATGTACGACAGCTTTAAAATATATGGCAACAAGTATTCGCTGGTTGATATAGTACAATCAAAGGGGTTCATATATTCATTTATTGTCAAGGCCCATGCTTTCGAAATAACTGAGCCCGAAGGATACTCCAAAAAGTATTCGGAGGAGATATTGGAAAGGTACAAGAGTTCCGATACTTCAAATACTTCTGTTAAAAAACGACCTCATGTTTTTGCAATAATGAGTGAGGCATTTTGGAATATTGATGTAGTGCCCGGTTTAAAATTTACCCAGGATAATGATCCTTTGACTAATTTTAATTCCATAGCTAAGGAAGCTTATTCAGGCAACATTATAACCACTGTTTTTGGCGGAGGTACTGCCGATACGGAGTTTTCGTTCCTCACGGGACATTCATTAGCTATATCAGATGCCATATCAAATCCCTATGTATTGTATATAAGGAAAAATGTCATGGCATTACCACGGATAATGGAAAAGGAAAATTATACAACGACGGCATTTCATCCCGGATATCCATGGTTTTACAACAGATATAGCGTATATGATTATTTTGGATTTAACAGAAGGTTTTTTGTTGACGATATGCCTGATCCTGAGGCTAATGGCATTGGATATGTGTATGATAAGAATGCGGTTAATTTTATACTTGATGATTTCAAAAAATACTTAAGCAAAAATTCTGATTCTCCATATTTTAATTTTACGGTAACAATACAGAATCATGGTCCATATTCAATGGAAAATGCTGGTTATCCTCAGGTGTTAAGCAAAGAATCCAGTATTGATGAAGAATATTATTATATGGTAAACAACTATGTTAACGGTCTTAAACTGTGTGATGAAGCATTAGGACTTTTGGTTAATGAATTTAGAGAAATGGATGAACCTATTGTTTTATTGTACTTTTCCGATCATCTTCCATACCTGGGACAAAATTTTGCTGGATTTAATGCAATGCATTATGATGTGGGTACTTCCGGTAGTCTGGAATCATATATCAACACCTATAAGGTGCCGTATTTTATATGGAGCAATGATGCAGCAAAAGAGCTGTTGAAGGAACAGGGCAATCCTGTACCTGCCGGGAAAGCACCTACTATTAGCTCTAATTATCTGTCACTAGAGTTGATGGACTATATAGGTATAAAAGGCAATGAATATACTGATTATTTGAAGGATATTAAGAGCAAACTGCCTGTTTTGACAAAGAGATGTTATCAAAGGGCTGATGGTAATATTGTAGAAAAAATTAGTGATGAGGAAAATAAAATCATATCGGATTATCGCATTTTGCAGCACTATATGATGTTTGATAAAAATTAAATAAATGTAAGATTAATAAAGTATTTAAGTATTTAATGCAGTTCACAATGAGCAAATTGAATTTTCAGTTTGCTCTACTTTCTTTTTAAACTAATCTTATTAACAAAAAAATTTTTAAAATTGCATTTCTCAGTGTCACATTTTACCTATATAACTTGTTATAGAAGTGAAAAGCTTTTCAAAACAGTGTAATATTTAAGGTGGTGATTTAAAATTCAAGGTGGTGTAAATTTGGATAGTAGATTCCTTGACATTTTAATAACACGAAGCACGATATTTATCGTCTCGTCAGAATCTATATGAGAAATAGTTATGATACGATGATATTGTACAGAACGTTTATTTGAAACTCCATAAAAATATATGCAATTTAAACGATGATGACCATGCCAGGCGTTGGCTTATTAGAGTTGCAATAAATGAGTGCAAGAATCAATTTTTATCAAATTGGGTGAGAAGGGTTATTCCCCTTGATGAAACACTTGTTGATGAAGTATCGTTTGAAGCGGATGATAAAGTATGGCAAGCAGTAATGAGTTTACCGCAGAAATACCGTATTGTTATATATTTGTTTTATTATGAGGAATACTCTACAAGCGAAATTGCAGAAACTTTAAAATTGAAGGAAGCTAGTGTTCGAAAACAATTACAGCGTGCAAGAGAAAGGCTAAAAACAATATTAAAGGAGGCGTGGGATAATGAGGAATAAAGAAATTCTAAAAAAATCTTTTGAGAAAATCACTATGCCGCAATATCTGGAAAAGAATATATTAAATATGGTTGAAAATAAGTCTAATAAACAATCTATATTTATAAAGTTTTCAACAGTCACGGCAGTCATCGCAATTATTCTAACCATGGGGATAACTGGAGTGTTTGCTCATAGCTTTGGGTTATTCGATTTCTTATTGGCAAATAAGGATGTAACGCCTGAGCAACAAGAACTGGTGCAACAAACAAATCTTGAAGCAATAGTTGAGGGCGTAACTTTCAAATCACGTGAATTTTTGTTTGATGGTAATAATTTATATATCAGAGTGGAGGTTAAAAGCAAAGAAAATAAATTCGTTGCTGGCGATGACGAAGTCTCGATGATAAACCCAGAGAAATATAAAGCTATAGGTGTTGGACTTTTGGGCGGTGAAATTGTCCACAACCGTGTTGATTGGAATTATGAAGATGATGGTACATTAATTTACATTATTAAGGCTGAAACGAAAAGCCTAGGTGGAATAAAAATTAGGTTTGCTGTCAACGATATTGATGAAAAAGGTAAAAGAAAAAACGGCGATTTTCATTTTACAGAGTTATATCTTGTAAAATACTTCAAAGAAAATACACCAGGTTCCATGTAATAATATCAAATTATTTACATTCTTAAGATACCATGATATTATTAGTACATTATATTTACTAAAAGTGGAGGTTTAAAGAATGAAAAAATTTTTAATTCTGGTAATATCCGGTTTAATTATTACCAGTGTAATGCTGACAGGATGTGGTAATAACGTGGAAAATAATGTTGAAAATGGTGTGGAAAATAATATTCAAAATGGTGTCGAGGATAACAGCGAAAAGAGTGATGAACAAGGTATAAAAAGGCTCACAAACTGCTTGGCTTTAACTAAAGAGGTCGATAGCCTTGAAGCAAATTTGATATCAGAATCGAAAGCAAATGGACAGTCAAGCACATCAAAAATGAATATGAAATTTGAAGGCATAAAAAGTAGTTTGAAGTGCCTTGCAACATTTGAAATAGCAGGTCAAACCCAGGAATATTATATGACGAAGGATAATGGAAAGATAAAAATGTATTTGAAAGATCAATCGGGAAAATATACGGTTAACGAGATTGATCAAGCTCAAGCCGGTAATTCAGATATTAATGAATCCTTTAATGCATATATAGATATTATCGAAAACAATCCTGATATGATTAGTAAAATAGACGGAAATACTTACGAATTAGATATTCCAAAAGAAAAATCATCGGAGATTTATTCTAAAATAGCAGGAAATGGTGTGTCAATGAATTTTGAGACATTAAAAATAAATTTTGTCGTAGGTGATGATGGTTATCTAAAGTCTATGATTTTAAAAGCAAAATCGGAATCTGTAGATATAGATTCGAAAACAGACTATTTCAATTATAACAAGAAGTTTAATATCGTATTGCCGGAAGTTTAATGATAATATAATACAAAATCCTCTGCTTCTTATATACTAAGGAGCAGGGGATTTTTTAGTTGTGTCGTGTCATTCTCTCCGGTTAAATCTTCTATCATAGATATATAGAACATTTCTACATATCTATCTAATAAAGGTTTTAAAACAATAATAGTGAAGACTAAAGTCTGTCCATAGCCTTCAATATACCGTATAAAATGGCATGAGGCCTTGGAGGACAGCCCGGTACATAAATATCTACAGGCAATATGCAGTCTATTCCGTTTCTAGTGGCATACATGTCCTTGAATATACCACCGCTGCAAGCACAGGCACCAACAGCAACAACAAGCTTTGGGTCGGGAGCAGCGTTATATGTTTTTATAAGGGCAAGCTCCATATTGCGAGTGGCTGCACCTGTTACAAGAAGCATATCTGCATGGCGTGGTGAGGCCACAAAGTGGATACCGAAACGTGAAATGTCATTGAATGGGTTATTTAAAGCATTAATTTCATAATCACATCCGTTGCAGGAACCGGCATCAACCTCCCTTATATGAAGGCTTCTGCCAAATATCTTCTTGGCCTTGTCATCAACCTTCTTTAAAATCACCTCAAATGACTCATCGGGTACATTACGTGGTTCTATGATTAAAGGGCTTTTCCTTATTTCCTTTCTCGATTTAACAGCCAGCTCAAATTCCTTTGACATAGTTATCGCCTTCTTTTGACATGTATCTTCACAATTGGAGCAGAATATACATTCATCATAATTTATGCCTATGCTTTTAGATTCATTGTCAATAACTATGGCGGAAGAAGGGCATGTATTAACGCATTCTCCGCACAGCGAACACTTTTCCCAATCTATTACAGGTTTGCCTGTTATAAATGTAGTGTTCAAAGGTTTATCGGGATAACCCTGTGTAACTCTGGGGTATTGAAATGTCTTTTTTATTATATTAAACATATGAGTCACCTCATGTAAATTATTTTGTAAATTTCTTGCATTGCTCGATTAGAGCAAAGCTATGCTCCAGTACATCAAAAATACAAACATATCAAAGGTCATTACCTGCATAAGACAGGTTAAAGCTCTTATTAATCAAAGGAAAATCAGTAACAATATTGCCTTGTACTGCAAGGCACACTGCAGGCCAGTTGCAGAAGGATGGGGTGCGTATCTTGTATCGGAAAATTGTATTGTTTTCACCGGACATTATCCAATGAACATTTTCACCTCTGGCAGACTCGGTACAGCCAATTGCAACCTTATATGGCTCAATCTTTCCTATGAGTTCAATTATTTTGCCGGCTTTCATTTGGTTTATAGCCTGTTCGATTAAATTAATGGACTGATAGCATTCTTCCAGCTTAACCTTCATTCGGCAGTTAACATCCCCGTTATTATGCTCTGGGATGCTGAATTCAAGTTTGTTGTAAGCACAGTATGGATAATCCTTTCGGACATCATTTCTTACGCCTGCTGCACGTCCGCCCGGTCCTACCGCGTTCATATCCACTGCTTGTTGGTGTGAAAGAACTCCGGTATTTTCGACCCTGTCAATGAATAAGCCGTTGGAAAGTATTATCTGTTCTGTTTCCGATAATTCCTTCATGATTTTAGCCATATATTCCAGTATTCTTTTTTCTTTACCTGCTGCAAAGTCTTTTCTTATACCTCCGAGTTTGTTTGCACTACGTAAAAACCTGCTGCCGCTGACTTCTTCAATTATCTGATAGGTCCAGCCACGAAGAAGTCTGAATTGGGAAGCTGCAAAGCCATAGGCAACATCGGTGCAAATTCCTGTAAGATCACCTAAGTGACTTACTAAACGTTCAAGTTCTGCAAAAAGCACTCTATGAAAATTTGCACGTTCTGGAACCTCAATTTGTGCCATCTTTTCAATAGCCAGACAGTATGCAAGTGAGTTGGAGAAAGTCTCGTCACCGGATATTCTCTCGGAAATATAGAAGCATTTATCCATACTTTGGCCTTCACAAAGCTTTTCTATGCCCTTATGGACGAAAAACAACTGGGCTTCCAAGTTGATTATAGGTTCGCCTGCCACGCTGAATCTGAAGTGTCCCGGTTCTATTATTCCTGCGTGAACAGGGCCGACAGGTATTTCAAAAACCCCGGTTCCTTCTACTTCAGTAAATTGCTGTTCGTTGTTTACAAAGGGAGGCTTTGTTTTAATGTCAAATTCTTTACGTAAGGGATGAATGTCTAAAGGCCAGTTGCCATGGAAAACAAGACTCTTTGGGCATGGATGCCCTAGGGGTTTTAAACCGTATAGATCCTGAATTTCTCTTTCATATAGGTGTGCACCGTAAATGTCGTTTGAAATTGAATTGAATACAGGATCGCTTTCGTCTATCAATGTTTTTAGTATAATATGACAACCCTTATCCCTTAGTGCAAAAACATAATAGATTACAAACTTTCCTGCTATTGCTCTTTCATCATTTGCAAAAAGAGAAACTAAAATACCTCCTGTCTCATCTCTTAAGTGTATGGAAATATCCAGTATTTTTGAGTTGTTTACAGTTATATATATTTCAGTTTGATTTTGTATATTATAGTTTATGATATCTTCGCCAAATACCATTTTAAGGTCTTCGAAGTATTTTGAAAGCTTCATGTCAGTTTCCTCCCTTTATTGTTAATACTGCAGAGTCCACTATGTTTTTTACAGGCTCCGGCATATATACACCGGTAACGGTGATTATAATAAAGATCACTATTATTGCTGCGATACCGGGCTTGTTTATTTCACCGGATTGTAAATCATTGCTGTCGGTATTTCCGTAAAACATTTTAAGTGTTGTTACAGCGATGCCGGCAAATATTACAGCAATAAGTATAAGTAAAATGGAGGCCAATACATAGTGATACTCGGAAGCAGCCGATAGGCCTACGCTCAATTCACTGAAGAATACGCTAAAAGGTGGCATCCCTGCTATAGCAAATAGTCCTAGAAGGAAAAGGGTACCTGTAACAGGCATTATTTTAAGAAGACCATTGACCTTTTTAATTTCTTTAGTGCCATATTTCAGGTAAACATTGCCTGACAGCAGAAACAGCATTGATTTTGTAAATGCGTGGTTAATCATATGGAAAATAGCTGCAAATATTGATAACTTTGTAAAAAATCCGAGAGCAAATACAATAATTCCCATATGTTCTATGCTTGAATAGGCTAAAAGCCTTTTGTAGTCCTTCTGGTATAGTATAAATATTGCAGCTGCGGCTATGGATAATAGACCCATTCCAATCATAAGCTTTTTTGTATATAGGTCATCTGGACCTAGGTGTTTATTTACTATAGAAAGTATTCTTATAATTCCGTAAAGTGCACTGTTTAAAAGAACTCCCGAGAGCAGAGCGCTAATAGGTGCTGGAGCCTGGCTGTGTGCATCGGGAAGCCAGGTATGCATTGGAGCAAGTCCAACCTTTGTTCCAAAACCCACAAGTATGAATATGAAGGATATTTTTAAAATTCCGCTTTGAAGTGCTCGTGCGTGTTGATACAGGAATGTCCAGTCCAAAGGTGCTTTTTCCCCTGGAAATACACTTCCCGAGGAAATATAAAGAAACACAATTCCAAGGAGTGCGAATGCTATACCCACAGAACATATTATGATGTACTTCCATGCTGCCTCTATTGAATGCTTGTTGTTATAAAAGCCCACAAGGAAAGCAGAGGACAGGGTAGTTGCTTCAATAGCAATCCACATAAGCCCAAGATTAGGTGTTGATACCACTGTCATCATGGTGAAAATGAAAAGGTATAATAAACTGTAATATATCTTTATTTTTTTTGTATCTATCGTTCTTCGGTCATATTCTATATCCAGATATCTTATTGAATAAATACATACAAGAAAACCAATGGAAAGAATGATGTCCAGCACTATGAGGCTCAGTGAATCTATATAAAAGAGCCCGTTCAAAAGGGTTTGTTTAATTATACCCTTTTCAAGGTAGGAACAAGTAGTGTATATCATTACGGCAAGAAGCATTATTGCTCCTATAATATTTATAATATGAGCCGTAGCTCGTTTCTTCGAAGTCCAGAATAGTAGTGAAAATAATAACGGTACGATTAAAATTAAAGCTTCCATATTGTGTTATCCCCTCAATTCATTAACCCTTAAGGTTTCTCATCTTGTTTATATCTATGGAGTCAAAGTTTTCATTTATTCTGAAAACAAGAAGACCCATTATTAATACTGCCGTCAGGACATCAAAGAAAAGACCTAATTCAACAATCATAGGCATACCGTTTGTAGTAAGGATTGCTGCTGTAAAAAGCCCGTTCTCCATCACAAGAAATCCTATTATTTGGCCTATGGCTTTTTTTCGGCTTATCATAAACAGAAGGCCTATGAGTATTACCGAAATTGAGTTTACAAGATAGGTCTTAATCTGTGGATCCTTTATATCATTAATAGTTGATACAGAGAAGTACGTAAGTACAAAAAGACCGCAGCATATTAGTATCAATGTAGGTATATTTAGGAAGAAATCCTTTGACACCCTTAATTCAACTCTATTGACAGTTCTTTTAAGTAACCTTGGTATGAGCACTACCTTTACGACAAAGGTAATAATGCATACTATAAAAATATCAATTTCTCCCTCTTTAACGAAGCTGAAAACTCCCATTATCCCGGCAAGAAATGCAAGCAGCAATGACTGTATCCGGAAGGTGTTTATGTAGGAGTTTATTCTTTTATTTGCCACAAGTATGAAGGATGATAGTAGTATTAATATTGAAAACAGATTTAAATAATTATCCATGACTGCCTCCTACAACAAAGTATTGAAGAAATCCTAAAAAGGATAGTATAAAAGAAATTGCCGCCAAGTTGGGAACACTGAAAAGTTTAAGTTTTACAGTGTTGATTTCTGTAAATGCAATAAGTATTGAGGCTGCAGCTACCTTGATTATGTATAATAAAATTGAAAAACCAACAGCTATCAGTGTATTATCCAAAGTTATGATACTGTCTAGGGGTATGAAGAGATTAACAAGCAATGTTATTAAAACAAGTTGCTTAACTGCCGCACCAAGCTCCATAAGAGCCAAATGCCTGCCTGAATACTCCAGTATCATCGCTTCATGGACCATAGTAAGCTCAAGATGCGTTTCGGGATCATCAACGGGTATTCGTGAGGATTCCGCGATTATAACAATTATCATGGCTAAAAAGCACAGTATATAAACAGGCTGAAAAATACCTTTTCCAATGGATGACATTGTCTCCATCATATTGTGCACCGAGGTTGATTTTGAAATCAAACCGATAGTAAATACCGAAACAAGGAGTGTTGGCTCAATCAGGGATGATATGGCCATTTCCCTGCTGCTTCCCATTCCTCCAAAGGTGCTGCCTGTATCTAATCCTGCAAGTGTCATAAAAAATCTTCCCATTGCCAGGATGTATATAATGAAAATTATATCCCCGCCAAAGCTTATGGGATTAAGCTTCAGACTAACAGGTATCAATAGTCCTGCCAAAAGTGCAGTAGTAATATTAATATATGGGGTTGCTTTATAAATCCATGAAGCAGTTTCCGATACAACAACATCTTTTTTTAAAAGCTTATATATATCAATGTAAAGCTGCAGTATAGGAGGGCCCTTCCTTTTCTGGGAAAGAGCTTTTACTTTTTTTATAATCCCGCTTACAAGGGGTGCAATCAGAAGTATAACAAGCAATTGCACAATAATATAAACAATATTATTCATTCTAATATTTCTCCTTCAAGGTGATGTCCCGTAAAATATGTTTTCTTAGCCGTTGCTGAATCTATAGTATATCAGCAGGCCAACAATTGTTATAAATATATATAGTAAATATGCATGTACGCTTCCAGTCTGAACTGCACGTTTGATTTTGCCTGTAGTTGCAGTAAACAAACTTGTCAAAGGGTTATAGAGATATTTCTCGAACACTGACTGGGTACGTACTACATACCTCATTGTCTTAGGATAATATGGAGATGTGCCTCCTTCGGGCTGAAGCTCTCGGGAGGGCCTGTAAATTGCTCTGAACACAATTCTAAGGGGCTTTGAAAAACCTGTTGCAGTGTATTGCATTCTGGAATTAAGCTCCTTAAAGCCGCAGTCCCATGTTCCGTATTTTCGTTCCTTTGTGGATCTGCTCATGAATTTTACAACGATGAAAACCATAGCAGCTATTATAATTCCTGCAGCAAGAATTAACATAGGTGATATTTTATTGGTTTCAAGACCTTTTGGGTAGTATACAAAGGAAGAGAAGCCTTTTAGATCGGGTATCACCGAAGCTTTAACTATAGAGACGGAGACCTTGTCCAGCAATACAAGTATAATTTGAGGAAACAATCCAAATAAAACACACAAAAAGGACAACAATCCGGTTCCCACAAGCATAGTAACAGGTGCCTCAAGTGAGTTCTGAGCTTCTGTGCTTCTCGGCAGTCCTAAAAACGATATTCCGAAAGCTTTAACAAAGCAAGCGGCAGCAAGAGCACCTGCCATTGCAAGTACAGCTGCAGCCAATATGGCCACCAGCTTAATACCCTGACCACTTATTCCAATGCTGTGGAAAAGTGCTTGAAGAGTAAACCACTCACTTATAAATCCGTTAAAAAAGGGCATGGAAGAAATTGAAAGACAGGCAATTAAAAAGAACAGGCCTGTATAAGGCATTTTTTTAATGAGTCCGCCCAGCAATTCCATATTTTTTGTATGGGTTGAATAATGTATGGAACCTGAACCTAAAAATAATGCACCCTTAAAGATTGAGTGATTAAATAGATGTATTAAAGCAGCTATAAGTGCCAGTGAGCTTAAGAGTGAGTTTCCCCTGGCATATCCATATATTGAAAGACCAAGACCTATTAATATAATACCTGTATTTTCAATACTGCTGTAAGCAAGGAGCCTTTTTATATCTATTTCTATTAGGGCATAAGCCACACCTAAAATGGCTGAAATGCTTCCTACAATTAAAAGTGTGATACCCCACCATTCAGCACTTCCTCCAAGGACGCCAAATACAAACTGTATAAGTCCGAAAACAGATGTCTTAATCATTATACCGGACATAAGAGCCGATACATTGCTAGGAGCAGCAGGATGTGCATATGGAAGCCAAATATGAAGAGGTATGATACCTGCTTTTGTTCCAAATCCGATTAGCAGGCAGATAAATATCATATTTTTAGAAAAGTGAGGAATTACTGTGGCAGCACTTGCAATATCAAAAGAACCTGTATATGAATATATGGTTAAAAATGCTATGGTCAAAAAGGCTGTTGCTATATGGGTCATTACAAGGTAAAGCGTGCCTGATTTTTGAGTTTGAGGATGTTCCGATTCAAATATGACCAAAAAGTATGAGGTTAAAGACATTACTTCCCATGCTAGAAGAAATATTAACATATTTGCCGAACTGAAAACTGAAACGAGAGATAAAATGAATAAACCGAAAATAAAATTGAATAGGCTTGTGTTTCTTTTTCCGTAGTATTGCGAAAGATAACTGATGGAATATACTGAGACACAGAGTGTTAAAATGGATAATGTAAGTATAAAATATGCAGAAAGCTTGCTTATTTCAAGTTTAAAACTCAAAAACGATATATTCGAAGCAATTTGAACCAGTTGTATTCTGTCTTTATCTGAAATCAGATGGAATACTGAAGTTAAGATTCCGGTTATAGAAGCAATGCCATAAAGTATGTTTGATAGCACATTGCCAAGTTTGGAATTTTTCAAAAATATAAGGGATGATATTGATCCCATGACCAAGAATCCCAACATTAGTAAAAACGGTAAATTTATGTCAATCAAACTCACAATTAATTACCCTCCCAATAAATAAATTGACAAAGAAGTTTCATCAAGGTTTTATCAAACAAACTATATTATACTCTTATATCTTGAAAATTCAATAGCAATTTAATATATTAAATACGTTATTAATCTTATATTTATCAGAGCAAAATAACGAAAGCTTTAACGGAATTTTGCGATAGATAAATATAAAAGATTAATAGAATTTAATATAGGGAAGGTATTAATTAAATTATTGATTTTATTGGTTCAGTTTTCTATAGGTATTTATCGACATACCGGTATACTTTTTAAAGCACTTGCCAAAATAGTTTGGATCATGGATACCGACCCTTTCACCGATTTCATAACCTTTGAGATCGGTCTCTTTGAATAATTTTAACGCATTATTAATTCTTGTTCTGGTAATATACTCTACAAAAGTATAACCTGTTACCTGGCGGAATATTCTGCTTAAATAGCTGGGATTCATATAGAATTTGCTTGCGACTTTTGTAAGTGAGATACTTGGATCAGCAGCATTTGCATTGATATATTGAACTATATCGGAAATTGTTTTATTTTTCTTTTTGTTTTGGGAATCTTTTATAAATTTTGCAGCACAAAGTGTTAGTTTCTTTAGAAACTCTTTCATTTCTATAAGATTGTTGAATTTAACTGCGTTGTTGTAAGGAAAAATTTTTGAGTCTGAAATGTCAGTAAAACCAAAGCCAAACTCTGTAACGGTATCAATAATCATTGTAGTTATGTTTATGTAGAGAACCTTAGCTTTTTCAAAATTCAGATTATTACTGGTATAGACATCATCAAAAAGACTGTCGATTACATCGGAGAAATTCTTTTCTACTCCGTTTTTTATGCAGAGCACAATTTCGTTTATCTTGTCGTCGACATTGTGGTTTCTTAACTTAACGGATAATGAATCAGGAAGTTTAATCCCCATAACATGCCTGTCTGCTGAAGGTTTACCGACATAGTTCATATTTATTCCATTACAGGAATATGAAGAAGAGTCTAATAAGTTATCTGACATTTAAACACGCCCCCCCTATTTTTACCTCTATTTTTACCTATTAAATACGTTATTAATCTTACATTTGGCAAAAGATAAATGTAAATGATTAATCGTATTTAAATCTATAAAAATTTTACCCTATTCATATGTAATATTCGTAACAATTAATAAATTGTGTGTAGATTTTATCAAAAAATATTAAAAAAAAGAAAAATAAAAACCAGTTAACTATGTTATTAAGTTAAAACTGGTTTTTATGTATATAATGATAATTTTATTTGTTATTTACTAAAATTAATCTATTGCCCAAGCTTTTTTCTGATTTCAGCCTCAGGATCGGGGACACTTGGAGCCTGTATACCGGGCAGGTTATTTGGTGAGTTGTTAATTCCCGGTAAGCTGTTGTCGTTATTCCTGTTTTGATTTGTTAATGCACTTCTATTTCTCTCGTTTTGCTTTTGTATGCTTTCCAACATTTTCTGTGTTATGTCATCGGCTGTAATTAAGCTGCCCTGATCTACCCCGGTGAGTTTTTCATTCTTTTTCTTTTCATAGATCGCTCTGTCTGTTATAAGCTCGTTGATGTCGAGATCTAACTGCAATGAGATTAGATACTCGTCAAATACTTTCTCTTTGCCGCCAAGTAAACTGTTTGCCTTAATCATATGATAAACTGCCTTATCCATATCTATTTTTGTGCTTAAATCCTGATATCTTGAAACATCGTCAGATGAGTCATCTTCAATGCCAGGTTGGGGAATTATGCTGTTTGAGCTGCTAAAGGATACTATTTGATTCAAATTGGACATTACTCCTTGAACATACTGTTTGCTGCCGTCTATCTCTTCTTTTTTGTAGCCCTCATTCAGGAGAGCATTAACTTTTTGCTTCCAATCAACATTATTCTCACTGACTTGATTGGCACTTTTTTGACTGCTTTCCTGATTGCTTTGCGTCGGATTTGCTTGTTTGTCATAAGATGCAGGAGTTGTTTCTTGTGAAACAGGGGTACTGTTTACAACAGGGTCTGTAATAGCGGGACTGCTGTTTATTTCAACTGAATTACTGGGAGAAGAATTTACAGTTTCGTTAATAACACTTGCCGAATTTCTATCACTTAAGAAGAAAAGCAGTAATGAACCTGCAAATACTGCAATGAAAATTCCTGAAAAAATTAATACAGGTTTTGTTCCTTTAAATTTATTGAATTTGCTTGAGTTTTTCTTGTGCTTTTTCATATGTATCCCTCCAATGAATATTATATTAGGCAATTTATAGAATTGTAAAGACGGATATCATTGAAGGAATATCATTCATATAGTGTTATATTACTGATATTATTACATTACTGATTTTTGGGAAGGCTGAAATAAAATGTGGCACCTTTATTCACTTCACCGGTCATCCAGGCTCTGCCATTATGCCTTTTAAGGATACGTTGACAAATAGCCAAACCAACTCCTGAGCCTTCAAATTCGTCTTTGGAATGAAGCCTTTGAAACACTCCGAAAAGCCTTGATGAGTACCTCATATCAAAGCCTGCACCATTATCGGAAATGGAAAATACATATTCATTATTGCCTTCTTTTGATTGTACATCTATAATAGCGGTTTCTTTATTGCGGGTATATTTAAAAGCATTGGAAAGTATGTTTGATATTAGTAGTTTTAACATGACTCTATCACCGTTTACCAGTGGAAGGGGCTGTATATTAAGAAGTACTTTTCTATGGGGCTCGATGGTCTTTAAGTCATTGTATACATCAATAAAAATATCATAAAGGTTAATGGATTGGTAATGAAATTTCATTTCACACATTTTTGAGAATTCAAGTAAACGGTCAATGGTTTGTATAATTTCTGTAGATTTTTCCTGTATATTGAAAACAAGCTCTTTTCCATCCTCATCTAGCTGATTTATATGGTCTTCAGTCAAAATCTCAACTAATTTGCTTAGCGAAAGTAAAGGTGCTTTGAGGTCATGGGACACTGTATAACAAAAGCTGTCAAGTTCTTGATTGGCTTCTTTTAATGATTCGGTATGCTTTTTAAGAATAAGGTGTGTATTGACACGAGCAAGAAGCTCGGTTGCATTGTATGGCTTGATTACATAATCCTGACCTCCTAAATCAAAGCCTTTGCGGATACTTTCTTCATCATTGGAAGATGTAAGGAATATAACAGGAATACTGCTTAGATCAGGAGTATTCTTTATTAGCTTGCAAAGCTCAAAACCATCCATTTGAGGCATGGATATATCTAAAAGAATTAAATCGGGCTTTTGATTATTAATAAGCTTTAAAGCAATATCTCCACTGGTTGCAACCCTGATTCTGAAATCGCTGTCTTTTAGAACCATAACAGCGGCTTCAATATGTTCAGGTGTGTCGTCAACAAGTAATATATCAGAGGGCTTGGACAACAGCAGATTTTCCATCTATCATCTTTCCTTTCATGTCGGGATACAGGATGATAAAAACTTTAGATAATTTTAAAATATAGTTCTTAAAAAATCAATAGTTGTTTTAACGAGGATCACAGTGAAAAAATTACAGTTGTTAATGGTGTTATAAAATAATTAACGGGAATAAGAAAATAATAATTGTACAAACGGCGAATTTGATTTAAAATAAAAGTAAGGCACAGATGCCAAGTTAAATACTTGACTCTGTGCCTTTTTATTGTATTTGGGGTGGTGAATTTATGGAGTCAAAATGGGTGATAAAGCAATCCAATATAAGCGGCATTGTTCTTGTTATATTCTGTTTAATAGTGGTTATGCTGGGATGGAGCATATTATATATGAATTCCAGCATAAAGGCTGAACAAAATGCTGAAAAGAGACGGACGGAATTTAAGCAATTAGGAATCAATCTTGCTGATGCATCCGATTATTTGACGGATGAAGCAAGAAAGTTTGCTGTCACAAATAATATTAAACATTTAAATAGGTATTGGGAGGAAATAAATGTAACAAGAACACGGGATAAAGTTATTTCGAGGCTTCAGGAGTTGGAATCGCCTAAGGAGGAATTGGAGCTTCTGGCAGAGGCTAAAAAATATTCGGATGCTTTGGTAGAAACCGAAAGGAGATCCATGAGGTTGGTAATGGAAGCATTGGGTGAGAAGGAATCTAATATGATACCGGAAATAGCCTCTTTCCAATTAAGTGATGAGGATAAAAAATTAAGCAGGGATGAAAAATTGTTAAAAGCCATAGAAATAATGAATGATGCTCAATATGATGCAGATAAAAAAAATATAATGGATCCCATTGCTAAATTTCAGGGAATAATGAATAAACGCCTAGAAGCGGAGTTGGAGTTAGCGAGAAAAGGTACCGCCAGAGCAACTGCTTTGCAAGTAGTTCTTGCATTTATAATAATTCTTGCAATTGGTATTTTAATAAGAATACTTTTTACACAAGTGACATTTCCCATTAAAAAATATACTTTGATGTTAAGAGACTTTTCATTTGATAACGAAGGGTTTAGCCTCACTCCTCAAGGAACTTTGGAGCTAAGAATGCTTGCAAATAATTTTAACGAGCTGTACAAGTCGTTCCAGAGCGAATTGATTAGGAGAAGGAATGCAGAAGAAACAATGAAGGCTGCAAGGGATGAAGCTGATTCTGCCAACATGGCTAAAAGTGAATTCCTTGCTAAAATGAGTCATGAAATCAGAACTCCGCTAAACAGCATTATAGGATACCAGTATTTGATTAAGAATACCGATCTTCGTCCAAACCAGGCCGAATATGTTGACAATATCGGTATAGCTGCTAAAAACTTATTGGACATTATCAATGAGATACTGGATTTTTCCAAAATCGAAGCGGGAAGAATGGTTTTGGACGAAGTGGATTTCAATCTTGATTCAATTATAAGGGAGATTTACATAATTGTGGGAATGGAAGCTAAAAGAAAAGGCATTGATCTTTGTGTGAATATTGATCCCCATGTCCCCAAATTTTTTAGAGGAGATATTATAAGGCTAAAACAGGTTCTTCTTAATTTATTGGCAAATGGAATAAAATTTACCCATAAAGGCAGTGTTTTTGTAGGTGTTGAGCTATATGAGAAGGGAGAGGACCATGCTGTTATCAAGTTCTATGTAAAGGATACCGGAATAGGTATTAGTGATGAGCAAAAAAAGTCATTGTTTCAAGCTTTTACCCAGGGTGATGCTTCCACATCGAGAAAATATGGAGGTACCGGATTGGGACTGGCGATTTCGAAAAAAATTGTTGAGCTTATGGGAGGAGAAATAAGTGTAGAAAGTCAGGTTGGTGTGGGATCAACATTTAGTTTTACAGTGAGATTGAAGATAGCGGACTCTTTTTCACAACCACATGAAAGCTTAAATAAAGACATTGCAATGGAGCTTTTTTTAAACAAAAGAATTCTTCTTGTGGAAGACAGTGAAGTCAATTTGAAAATGACAAAAGAAATACTTGAGAGTATGGGGATTGCAACAGACATAGCCAACAGCGGTCCGGAAGCGATTAGGATGGTCCGGCAAAATAAATATGCGGCTGTGCTTATGGATATACGAATGCCGCAAATGGACGGATATGAGACAACAAAGCATATTAGGAAATTTACAAGTTCTGTTCCGATAATAGCCTTGACAGCTGATGTAGTTGATGGTGTCTCTCAAAATGCCAGAGAAGCCGGCATGGACGGTTTTTTGACAAAGCCTTTGGAGCCGGCAAAGCTTTTGGAGGTACTGTCAGGCATTATGATGAGTGGGAATAATGATGAGCAAAGTAAAAAGGTCATAAAAATATATAATGTAGAAACAGATAATACTGATAACTGTGATTTACTGGATTCCGATGGTGCAATAAGAAGGCTGGGGGGTAATGAGCACAAATATATAGGACTTTTAAAAGTATTTATTGAAAACCATAGTGAGGATGCAGATAAAATTATGGATTTTATCTCATCTGGGAAAATACGGGAACTTAAAGATTTTATTCATACACTTAAGGGAAGTGCTGCTAATATTGGAGCTTTAAGTATTAAGAATATTCTTAATAAAATGGAAAATGAAATATTAAATGAAAACATGGAAGAAGTTAAAAGCCTTGCCAATGCTTTTGGTAGGGAGTTTAAAAATGTTTATGAGAAGGCAATTCAATATATTGAATCCTTTGATAGTGTAATCTTAAGTAAAAATGAGGATGTTGGAAGGGTAAGTACTTCGAATATGGGAGAGGAGCTCAATGTTCTTTATAAGCTCCTTGATGAGGGAGATTCAACTGCCAAAAGCCTGTTTAATGAAAAAATGAATTATTTGGTTGATGTTTTAGAAATGGAAGATTATAACTACTTGAAAGGAAAAATTGCATCATATAAATTTCATGAGGCGGCGGAGCGGATTGAAAAGATTCTTGGAAATAAAAAGGTCGATTTCCTTAGAGATACGGAGCTTAAAAATCTTAAGGCATGATATTTATATTTGGATGGTACCATGGAGGGATGGTTTTAAATGTATAGGGTGTTGATTGTTGATGATGATAGGGCAGTAAGGTATATGCTCAAAAGGTTTAAGGGTTGGAACCGCTTTGGATTCATACCGGCTGATGAAGCTTGTGACGGTAAAGAAGCATTGAAAAAGCTTCAGGCGGGTGAATTTGATATTGTCATTTCCGATATAAAAATGCCGGGTATGGACGGAATAGAGTTTTTGAGTGAGTTAAGAAGAATGAAAAATGATATATGTGTTTTATTCCTCAGCACCCATAGCGATTTCTCTTATGCGAAGCAGGGTATACGATTGGGTGTTTTTGATTATCTCACAAAGCCTTTAAAAGATGAAGCTTTATATGAAGCATTGGAAAGAGTGAAGGTGTATTTGGATGGAAGAAATAAGAAAGAAGCCGGTATGGATGGGCAAAATACTTTTTTGGAAAGCATACAGGCTTATTCTAAAAATGATGAAAAGGAGCTTATTTCGGAGATATTATCGGGTAGCTTGGAGGCGGTTAACAAAGGCAGAAGCATATGCGATAATTTAATTGATTTTACGGCAGGCGATTCCACAAGACTTGCAATACTCCTTGAAAATATTATTCACGAAATAGATGAGAGTATTAATAAGCAGTTTCCGTGGATAAAAAAAGTGGAAAGCATGATGACAAAATATAGTTTTAAAGGAGAAGAAAATGTTTTGTTGAAGAAACAATTTCTTGATTACATAAGCAGCTGGGTGAGAATTATTGCTAAATATGAATTGCATCAATCGGACAGCTTGATGCGGAAAATATGTGAATATGTTATAAACCACATTGAAGAGGATGTTAAAGTCGAGACAATTGCAAATGAGCTTTACGTGAGCAGAGATTATATTGGAAAGGTATTCAAGCAGAAGGCAGGATATCATTTAAGCGATTATATTACAAAGGTTAAGATGGAACATGCAAAATATCTTATTTCAAAAGGGTATAAGAACTATGAAATAAGTGAGAAATTAGGATATAAAAAGCCCGATTATTTTTCTCAGCTATTTAAATGTTATACCGGTTATACTCCAACAGAATACAGAAAAATTATTGTATAATTTGGAAATAAATTATAAGTTGAGTTTTAAAAATGCAAGATTTAATAATTAAAATTGCAAAAATTCGGATTTTTGGTGTAAAAATTCGGTTTTGTGGGGTTCTATATTTATCGGTTTAAAGGTAGAATTAACATAGAATTAAATAGATGACTGATTCCCTGATTGAATCAATATGTCATAGCCAGGGTGCTATGAATAATGCATAATCAAAAAGAAATTTATGCATTGTTTATAGCACTTTTTTATTTTAGATCTGGAAAATTGCTGTATATCTCTCATGGCCATGAGATTTGTATATAAATAAACTTGTATTAAATAAAAATTGAGAATCCAATTTATCAAATTACTGAAAGGTGGTCAAATTTATGAAAAAAAATAAACTATATAAATTTAGAAAAGCGTTAATATGTTTTATAGCCATTGCTTTATCCGCATCCATGCTTTTTACAGGCTGCGGTACTGAAGAACAGGAAGTATCTGAGGATAAGCCGGGAACAAATGCTTCATCAGATACCATAAAGGTGGGTATCCTCCATTCATTGAGTGGAACAATGGCTATAAGCGAAGTGTCTGTCAAGGATGCAGAAATGCTGGCAATAGAGGAAATTAATGCAGCCGGTGGTGTACTGGGTAAAAAAATTGAACCGATTATTGAGGATGGAGCTTCCGATTGGCCTAAATTTGCAGAAAAGGCAAAGAAACTTCTCCAAAGCGATAAGGTTGCAACAGTTTTTGGATGCTGGACTTCTGCCAGCCGTAAAGCCGTATTGCCGGTATTTGAAGAGAACAATGGACTTTTGTGGTACCCGGTACAATATGAAGGAATGGAGTCATCACCAAACATTTTCTATACGGGTGCCGCACCAAATCAGCAAATTGTTCCTGCTGTTGAATGGCTTTTAAAGAACAAGGGAAAGAAATTTTTCCTTTTAGGATCTGATTATGTGTTCCCGAGAACTGCTAATAAAATAATCAAAGCTCAGTTAAGCTCAATGGGCGGTGAATTGATTGCAGAAGAATACACTCCTTTAGGTCATACCGATTATAGCACTATAGTAAATAAGATTAAAACAGCTAAACCCGATGTAGTATTCAATACATTAAACGGTGACAGCAATGTTGCATTCTTCAAACAGCTCAAGGATGCAGGAATAACTTCAGAGGATATCACTACTTGCTCTGTAAGTGTTGCAGAAGAAGAGATAAGAGGTATTGGAGCGGAAAACATGAAAGGTCACCTTGTATCCTGGAACTATTACCAGACTACAGATACACCTGAAAATGCGGAATTTGTAAAAAAATACAAAGATAAATATGGCGATAACAGGGTTACCGATGATCCTATAGAAGCGGCATATATAGCAGTATATTTGTGGGCGGAGGCAGTTAAGAAGGCAGGATCCACAGATATTGACAAAGTTAAGGAAGCAGCAAAAGGATTGGAATTTAAGGCTCCTGAAGGAACTGTCAAGATTGAAGGCGAGAACCAGCACATATGGAAGCCTGTTAGGATTGGAGAAGTACAGGAAGACGGTATGATCAAAGAAATATGGAGTACAGGCGAATCTGTAAGACCGGATCCATTCTTAAAGACATATGATTGGGCAAAAGGATTAAGTGACTGATGATAAAGTATAAATGTTTGGGAAATTATGGTGTCTGTGGGTGCCATAATTTCCTAATAAATACTCGAAAGTTATTGGAGAGTGGATTATATGAGTACCAATTTATTACAAATTTTTAACGGCATAAGCGTAAGTTCAATTCTTTTGTTGGCTGCACTAGGATTGGCTATAACATTCGGTTTGATGAAAATTATAAACATGGCCCATGGCGAATTGATCATGATAGGTGCATATGTCACATATATGGTACAAAACTTTTTTATATCCTTTGTTGATGTTAAATTTTTCGATCTATATTTCATACTTGCAATACCCCTTTCATTTTTGATAACGGCATTTATGGGTTATGTGCTTGAAATTACCATCATAAAACGTTTGTACGGGAGACCTTTAGACAGTTTGTTGGCCACATGGGGTGTGAGCCTTATACTTCAACAGTTGGCAAGGAGCATTTTCGGGGCTCCAAACGTGGATGTAAAAAGTCCCGGATGGTTAAATGGAGGATTAACTGTTTTTAGTGATCTTCAACTGCCTTATAAAAGGCTTTTCATAATTTTATTGGTTGGACTTTGCATAGTGGGCGTATACTTTTTTCTTTATAAAACCGATGGTGGAAGAAGAATCAGAGCCGTCATGCAGAACAGGAGCATGGCGCAAAGCCTTGGAATCAACACAAGGCGGGTGGATGCAATGACATTTGCATTAGGATCTGGATTGGCCGGTATTGCAGGCTGTGCATTGACACTACTAGGTTCAATCGGCCCAACCCTTGGAACAAACTATATAATAGATACATTTATGGTTGTTGTGCTAGGTGGTGTGGGAAGGATAATAGGAACTGTGGCGGGAGCCGGAGCAATAGGAATCGGAAATACGACTTTTGAATTTTTTACAAATGCTTCAATGGGAAAAGTTCTGGTCTTTCTGATGGTTATTCTATTTCTTCAATGGAAACCTCAAGGTTTCTTTACTATAAGCAGCAGGGCACTTGATGAGTAGGGGGTGAGTATCATGAATGAAAATTTACAAGGAATTAAAGGACGGTTACTTGGAAATAACATAACGGTTACAGTTTTATTGGTTCTTCTGGCCATTGCACCATTATTTCTATCGGACTTTAGAACCAATCTTCTCGGAAAGTTCATTGCCTTTGCTGTTTTGGCCCTTGGAATTGACCTAATATGGGGCTATACGGGAATACTTAGTCTTGGACACGGTGTTTACTTTGGACTGGGTGCATATTGTATGGCAATGTACTTAAAGCTTGAAGCCAGCGGAGGAAAACTGCCTGATTTTATGTCCTGGAGCGGGCAGGAAACATTGCCCTGGTTCTGGAAGCCTTTCGCTTATGCACCCCTGGCAATCATATTATCTGTTGTGGTACCGGTAGTACTTGCATTGGTAGTAGGATATCTTACATTTAAGAACAGGATTAAAGGTGTATATTTCTCCATTCTGACTCAAGCTCTTTCCATCATTTTTGTTGTTTTGTTTGTAGGTCAGCAGGCCTTTACGGGAGGTACCAACGGTATTACCAATTTTAAAACAATTTTCGGACTTCCGATTTCTGCTTCATCTACAAAGGTTGGTCTTTATTATGTGGCTTTGGTAGTGCTGATACTGTCATTTATATTCTGCAAATGGATTGTAAGAAGACGCATAGGGAAAGTTTTGATTGCTATCAGGGATGGTGAAAACAGGGCACGTTTTTCGGGTTACAATCCTGCAACTTATAAAACATTTGTGTATTGCATCTCTGCAGGTCTTGCAGGTTTGGCCGGAGCCCTGTTTGTTCCTCAGGTAGGGATTATATCCCCAGCTGAGATGGGTATTGTTCCTTCTGTTGAAATGGTTATATGGGTTGCTATAGGAGGAAGAGGTACTTTGGTGGGAGCGATTATCGGAGCCATACTGGTAAATTCACTTAAAAGTGCTGTAAGCGAAAGCTTCCCTGCTGTGTGGTCATATTTTATAGGTATTATGTTTGTAGCTGTAGTTATATTTATGCCTTACGGTTTGATGGGTTTATCAAAACAAATAAAGGAAAAAATAAGAAAAATAAGAACTATAGGAAAGGATTTCGAAACGGGTTCTGAAACGAATTCTAAAATAGATCCTAAAATAGATTCTCAGACAAAAATAAATATGATTGAAGGGTTAGGATGTGATGAACATGTCGGATAATATTTTGGAAATCAAGGATTTGACTGTGAGCTTTGATGGTTTTAAAGCGGTGAACAAACTAAATACTTCAGTAAAAAAAGGTGATATACACTTTTTTATAGGACCTAATGGAGCAGGAAAAACAACTTTGCTCGATGCAATATGCGGTCGGGTCAGGCCTGCAGAGGGTAGTATCCTCTTTAAGTCTATCAGTGATGTCACCAAAATGTCTGAGCATCAGATTGTAGAACTGGGAATAGGAAGGAAGTTCCAGGTGCCGTCGGTTTTTATGGGGATTACAATTTATGAAAACATGGAGCTTGCAGCAGTGAAAAAGAGGTCGTTGTATTCATCACTTTTTTCAAAGCTAAATAAAGAGCAAATGGAAAGAATAGAGGATGTGCTTAGAACTATTGGTTTGTATGAGAAAAGGTATCGTACACCTGCAGCTCTTTCCCATGGTGAAAAGCAATGGCTTGAGATAGGTATGCTTTTGGTGCAGCAGCCTGAAATAATGCTTTTGGATGAACCTGTTGCAGGCATGGGAAGGAAAGAAACTGAAAGAACCGGAGAGCTCCTTAAAGAAATTTCGGAGACGTGTTCGGTAATTGTTGTAGAGCATGATATGGAGTTTGTGAGGGAGTGTGCAGACAAAGTGACTGTGCTCCATGAAGGTATGCTGTTAGATGAAGGGAATATGCAGGATGTTCAGAATAATCCAAAGGTTATAGAAGTTTATTTGGGGAGAGGGGGAGAATAATATGCTTAAGGTAGATAATCTTTGTGCTTACTATGGAGAAAGTATCATATTAAAGGATGTGAGCCTTAATGTTGAGCCTGGTAGTGTAGCGTGCCTATTAGGCAGAAATGGAGTAGGTAAGTCGACTTTTCTAAAGAGTGTAATGGGACTTGTAAAGACGCCAAAAGGAAGCGTTTATCTGGATAATGAAGATATAACAAGATTACCCACGTACAACAGGGCAAGAAAGGGTATAGGTTATGTGCCTCAGGGCAGAGATATTTTTCCTCAATTGACGGTATATGAGAACCTTATATTAGGATTGGAAAGAAATGGTTATAAAAAAGGGGTATTAACAGAGGAAGTATTTGAGTTGTTTCCGGTTTTAAAGACGATGATGAAAAGAAAGGGAGGAGATTTAAGCGGAGGGCAGCAGCAGCAGCTGGCTATTGCCCGTGCTCTGGTTTCGGAGCCTAAGATCCTTCTTTTAGATGAGCCTACTGAGGGAATTCAGCCTTCCATTATACAGGATATAGGGAGGGTAATAAAAAAGCTTAAAGCACGTGGAAACGTTACTATGCTTATTGTAGAGCAATACTTGGAATTTGTTATGGATGTAGCGGATTATTTCTATGTTATGGATAAAGGGAGCATAGTTTTGGATGGAAAAACAGAGGGAATCGATCCCCAAAAAATACAAGAAAAGATTGCTATTTAATTTATTGTGCCACATTTAATTGGAGGTTGATGAAAGATGCATTTGACGCCTAGAGAAATGGAAAAGCTCATGCTTCATTTTGCAGGTGAATTAGCGAGAAAACGCAAAGACAGAGGCCTTAAACTCAATTATCCTGAGGCTGTAGCACTCATTAGCTCTGAACTTATGGAAGCTGCCAGAGACGGAAAGTCTGTTACCGAGTTGATGCAGTATGGAGCAAAGATTCTGTCAAAAGACGATGTGATGGAAGGTGTTGATGCCATGATACATGAGATTCAAATAGAAGCCACATTTCCGGATGGTACAAAGCTTGTTACCGTTCATAATCCCATACGCTGAAGGAGGGCTATAAAATGATTCCCGGTGAGTATTTTATTCAAAATGAATTTGTTAATTTAAATAGTGAAAGGAAAACATTGTCTCTCAAGGTTTCAAATACACGAGATAGGCCTGTTCAAGTGGGTTCGCATTTTCATTTCTTTGAAGTTAACTCCTGTCTTGAGTTTGATAGAAAGAGTGCCTTTGGTATGAGGCTTGATATTCCTTCCGGAACAGCTATAAGATTTGAGCCGGGAGAGGAAAAGGAAGTGCAATTGGTTGAAATTGGAGGAAAAAGAGAAGTTCATGGGCTTAATGACTTGACTTCAGGTATGATTGATCAGGAAAAATCACTGGAAAATGCGTTGAAAAAAGCGAGAGATTTTGGCTTTAAGGGGGTGGAGTAAAAGTGAGTATTAGAATTAAAGGTGAAGATTATGCAGGTATGTACGGCCCCACTAAAGGTGACAGGGTGAGGCTTGCAGATACTGAGCTTATCATAGAGATTGAAGAGGACTACACAGTCTATGGCGACGAATGTAAATTTGGAGGAGGCAAATCCATAAGGGACGGAATGGGTCAATCCCCATCAGCTGCCAGAGATGACAATGTTTTGGATTTGGTTATCACCAATGCAATAGTGCTTGACTCATGGGGAATTGTTAAGGGAGATATAGGAATCAAGGATGGCAAAATAGTAGCAATTGGTAAAGCTGGAAATCCTGGTATGATGGATGGCGTTTGGCAAGATATGATAATTGGTGCATCTACCGAGGTCATTGCGGGAGAAGGACTCATTGCCACTCCTGGCGGAATCGATACACATATACATTTTATATGTCCGCAGCAGATAGAAACAGCGTTGTACAGTGGCATAACCACCATGTTGGGCGGAGGAACGGGACCTGCGGACGGAACAAATGCCACTACTTGTACACCGGGAAGTTTTAACATACGAAAGATGCTGGAGGCTGCAGAGGACTTTCCGATGAATCTAGGGTTTCTGGCAAAGGGCAATGCATCTTTTGAGAAGCCTTTGACAGAGCAGATAGAAGCCGGAGCAATAGGCTTAAAGCTCCATGAGGACTGGGGAACAACTCCAAAAGCAATAGATACTTGTTTAAATGTAGCGGACCTTTTTGATGTACAAGTGGCTATTCATACGGATACATTAAATGAAGCGGGTTTTGTTGAGGATACCATAAGGGCAATTGCCGGAAGAACCATTCATACCTACCATACTGAGGGGGCCGGAGGCGGCCATGCACCCGATATAATTAAGATTGCTGCACTATTGAATGTGATTCCGTCGTCCACCAATCCCACAATGCCTTATACTGTTAACACACTGGACGAACACCTGGATATGTTGATGGTATGCCATCATTTGGACAGCAAGGTGAAGGAAGATGTAGCGTTTGCAGACTCAAGAATCAGACCTGAGACCATAGCTGCCGAGGACATACTTCATGATATGGGAGTTTTTAGCATGATGAGTTCCGATTCTCAGGCTATGGGTCGTGTTGGGGAGGTTATTATAAGGACATGGCAGACTGCTCATAAAATGAAGATTCAAAGAGGTGCTTTATCGGGAGAAAAAGGCGGCAGTGACAACTTAAGAGCAAAAAGATATATTGCAAAATATACCATAAATCCTGCAATAACTCATGGCATATCAAAGTATGTGGGTTCCTTGGAAAGGGGCAAAATTGCGGATATTGTTCTATGGAAGCCTGCAATGTTCGGTGTTAAGCCTGAAATGATAATAAAGGGCGGGTTTATTGTATCAAGCAGGATGGGTGATGCTAATGCCTCTATCCCAACGCCTCAGCCTGTAATTTATAAAAATATGTTTGGAGCTTTCGGTAAGGCGAAGTACGGCACATGTATGACATTTGTTTCAAAGGCTTCATTACAGAACGGCATCATAGAAAAAATGGGTCTTCAAAAGACAGTTGTGCCTGTATCGGGATGCAGGAATATTACCAAGAAGGATATGATATTAAATAATGCGACACCTAATATTGAAGTGGATCCTGAAACCTACGATGTAAGGGTAGATGGAGAGCTTATTACATGTGAGCCTCTTAAGATTTTGCCAATGGCTCAGCGATATTTTATGTTTTAGGGGTGGGAAAAAATGATTGCAGATAAGGTTCTATATAATTTAAAAGACGTGGATAACAAGGATTTGGTCATAGATTTTATTGATGTGGAATGGTTTGAGGTTGAAAAAAAAATACTTCATAAGATCGGTTCAAATGGAATGGAAATAGGAATAAGAAACAATGGAGGAGAAGCTTTAAAAGAAGGTGATGTACTATGGCAGGACGGAAACAAGGTGTTGGTTGTAAGAATTCCTTATTGTGATTGCATCGCTATGAATCCTCAAAGCAGGTATGAAACGGCAAAAGCATGCTATGAGATGGGCAACAGACATGCACCTCTTTTTATAGAGGGGGATGAACTGCTTACTCCATATGACGAACCGTTGATGAATGCACTGATAAAATGCGGACTTTCACCTTACAAAAAAAGCTGTAAACTAATAACACCTTTAGGGAGGCATGCTCATGGACACTCGCATTCCCATTCCCACTGAGAAAGATGGAATACCTTTTTTTCATCTGTTGCAGATTAGTGATCCATTATTTCCAATAGGGGGTTTTACTCAATCCTATGGTCTTGAAACATATGTTCAAAAGGGTATTGTACACGATCCTGAATCTTCGCGAATATATCTTGAGAACTACCTTTTACACAGCTTTCTGTATAATGATTTACTTGCGGTAAAGCTGGCGTGGGAATATACCAGCAATGAACAAATAGAAAGGGTTATGGGGCTTGATGAGCTTTTTTCAGCTTCAAAGGCACCTAGAGAAATTAGGACGGCCAGTGTGAAGCTTGGTAAAAGGTTTATGAGAATGCTTGAAATTGTATTGGGCACAAACGATACATTTGAAACGATGATTGAAAAAGTTAATAAAGGAGATATTGAAGGATGTTATCCTGTTATGTATGGATTTGTTACAAGACTTTTATCTATTGGGAAAACTCAAGCTCTTTCAGCTGTAACCTATGGTGCAGCTTCTGCAATAATAAATAATTGTGCAAAACTTATACCCATAAGCCAAAATGATGGGCAAAGGATATTGTTCGGCATGCATGGAATCTTTCAAAAGCTTCTTTACAAGGTGGAAGACCTTTCGGAAGAACATATGGGAAGCAGTTGTTTTGGATTTGATCTAAGATCAATGCAGCATGAGAGGCTTTATACCAGGTTATATATTTCATAGCTATATTTTTTTATAGAATGGAGGGTTAATATGAATTATGTAAAAATAGGAGTTGGAGGACCTGTTGGATCGGGAAAAACTGCCATTATTGAAAAATTGACAAGAGAGATGGCAGCGACTTATAGCATAGGTGTCGTAACTAATGATATATACACAAAGGAAGATGCTGAATTTCTAATAAAGAATAGTGTTCTGCCAAAGGAAAGGATAATAGGCGTCGAGACAGGAGGATGTCCTCATACGGCAATCCGTGAGGATGCTTCCATGAATCTTGAAGCAGTGGAGGACCTGGTTCAACGGTTTCCCGATATACAAATTGTATTTATAGAAAGCGGAGGGGATAATCTTTCTGCAACATTTAGTCCGGAGCTGGCAGATGCAACAATATATGTCATAGATGTAGCGGAAGGCGATAAGATTCCGCGAAAAGGAGGACCGGGAATAACAAGATCGGATCTTCTCGTAATTAACAAGATTGATCTTGCACCTTATGTTGGAGCAAGCTTGGAGGTAATGGAGAGAGACTCAAAAAAAATGAGAGGGGATAAACCGTTTATTTTTACCAATCTTAATACCAATGAAGGGCTTGGCAAGGTTATTGCCTGGATTAAGAAAAGTGTCCTGTTAGAAGGTGTTTAAATATGAAGAATTCATTTGGGAAAGAGAGCCTCTTATTAATAAAATCAAAAGCTATAAATGGAAAAACGTATCTGGAAAACTCATATTTTTCAGCACCGTTTAAAATTGCCAAGCCGTTCTATGAAGACAATGGTATTATGAGTATCATGGTTATGTCTGCGTCAGCAGGAATAATGGAAGGTGATACATATAGGATTGATGTGGAGCTGGATGCGGAATCTAAAGTCAGGTTGGAAAGCCAGTCATATCAAAAAATTCACCGAATGAAGGAGGGTTGTGCATTACAACACAATAGTTTCAGGCTTGGAAAAGGATCTTTTTTGGATTATTGGCCTAAGGCTGTTATACCGTTTAAGGATTCACGTTTTCGCTCTACCATGGAGTGTAGGATGGCTGAGGGCTCAGCGTTTCTCTATTCCGAAATATTATCGGGGGGTAGAGTAAAAAGTGGAGAAGTATTTGAATTTGGTGAATATCGAAGCAGTATCCGCATTTATTACGGAAATGAGCTTATATTTGCGGAAAATCAGTTTCTTTGTCCAATGGAGCAATATCTTGGAGGAATAGGATTTTTTGAAGGATATACCCATTTGGCATCCCTTGGATTTTTCTATGATAAGCTGGATGATAGTCTTATAGATGATATTTATGAAGAGCTTGATACCATAGATGGTTTGCAGTTTGGCATCAGCAAAGCAAAGAAATTCGGTTTGGTTGTAAGAATACTTGAAAATAGGAGTGATAAGCTGGAAAAAATACTTGAATGTGTCAAACGCATTATATTAAAAAAGTTTAAAAAATAAAATAAAAAAACCAGTTAGCTGTAATGGGTAAGCTAAGACTGGTTTTAAAGCATGTGATCCCTGCTTTGTTTATGGTGCTTATGGATTGCTTATTAATTTTTAATATCGTCTTCTGAAAAAAGAAAATAAAGCTGAAAAGGCAAAGAACAGAATGCCTAATCCTAAAAATATATTTTCTATTATTGTACCTACATTGACAGTAAATGTGTATTGTTTATTAAAGTTAAAATTAAGCCATATACATGTTAGTACCGATACGGAAATGAAAAGCATTAGTGCTGCAAAGCTTGTTAAATATGTCAATGATTTTACTCTTTCGTCACCTTTCTTTAGTTTTCTATAAGGTATGTATGTAAAAATGAATGGAATTAATAAAAGGGGTATTCCGTAAATATAAATGTAATCTATAGAAAATGAGCCTAGTAAGATAAAAACAATGGTAACTAAAGATAATAAAATGATATCATAGTTGTTTTTTAGACTTTGCTCTCTAAAAATATTATTTTTCATTTTCGGATTCCTCCTTATCAAATATAAAAACCTGCTCAATGGTTAATTCAAAGACCTGTGAGATTTTATGTGCCAAAATGATTGAAGGATTGTACTTGCCTTTTTCCAATGATATAATTGTTTGCCTGGATACGTCCACCTTATTGGCCAACTCATCCTGTGTCAATTTATACTTTTCTCTCAATTCTTTTATTCTATTTTTCAAATAAACCCCCCCAGTTCAAATAAAAAAGGTAAAGTTAACTTTACATTATTATTATATCATGATGAATATATAATGTAAAGGTAATTTTACATTGTGTAGAATTAGAATTTTTGACTTCATCAATTGACAATTAAAAACAAACAGTTTATAATGTATATATAGTATATATACACTATAAACTATATAATAAGGTGGTAGGAATGTGAGAATAGTAATATCAAATAGCAGCGGAGTTCCTATATATGAGCAAATAAAAGAACAGATAAAAAATGCCATATTAAGCGGAGAGCTGTCGGAGGGTGAGGTGTTGCCGTCGATAAGACAGCTGGCAAAGGATCTCAAGATAAGTGTTATCACCACAACCCGTGCATATGGGGACTTAGAGCAGGAAGGTTTTGTAGCAAATGTACAGGGAAAAGGCTGTTATGTTTTGCCTAAAAACTCGGAAATGGTTCGCGAGCAGCTTTTACGGAATATTGAGGAAAGTTTCACAGCAGCTATTAATTCGGCAAAAATTGCAAAAATAAGCAAGGATGAGCTCCGGACAATTTTCGAAACAATGCTTAAGGAGGAAAATTATGAGTAATGTATTGGAAATCAGTAACCTAAATAAGAGCTTTGGCGATTTTTCATTAAAAAATGTGAGTTTTTCTTTACCCCAAGGCTATATAATGGGCTTTATAGGACCTAATGGTGCAGGAAAGACTACCACAATAAAGTTAATACTCAATATGATAAAAAGACAATCGGGTGATATCAAGGTATTGGAACTTGATAATATAACGTATGAAGATATTATAAAGGAACAAATTGGGGTGGTATTCGATCAGCCTTATTTTGTGGATGATTGGAACCTTAATGATGTTGAGAAGGCTGTAAGATTATTTTACCGAAAATGGGACAGCAGCAAATTTGCAGGTTATCTTAATGAGTTTAACCTGGATAGGAACAAAAAGGTTAAGGATTTATCAAGGGGAATGAAGATGAAACTTATGATAGCTGTAGCATTATCCCATGATGCCAGATTTTTGATACTTGATGAACCAACAAGTGGCCTTGACCCGGTAGCTAGAGATGAACTTATGGATATATTAAGTGATTTTATAATTGACGAAACAAGAAGTGTTCTATTCTCCACTCACATAACTTCAGATCTTGATAAAGTTGCAGACTATATAACATTTATTAATAACGGAGAAATTGTTTTTACAGGGACAAAAGATTTGCTTTTAGAAAGCTATTGTCTTGTTAAAGGCGGTAAGAACGATATCGATCCAAAGCAAAAGAAGATGATTGTCGGTTTAAGGGAACATGGAGAAGGGTTTGAAGGACTTATAGAAGTTGATAAAGCGGGCATGATGGGCAGCAAAGTACTTATTGAATCGTGTACAATGGATGATATTATAGTCTTTATAAATAAAGGGAGGTTATTGGTATGACTAAAGCAGTTAAAGTGCTAAAGCTTGATTTTCTGACTGTAAAACCATATTGCAGGTTTCTTTTTGTATTGCTGGCTGTGGGATTCTTATTTGGGATCGGTAATAAGGAACCGTATATAATACCGCCTATGTTTATGATCTGGGCATTGTTTTTAGCATCATACCCTTTTTCAATTGGAGAAAAAAATTCACTTGATAAGCTGTACGGCACCTTTTCTCTGAAAAGAAAAGATATTGTAACCGGAAGATATATGTTTTCATTGGCTGGATCAGTTTTATTTTTAGCGGTTTCTGTTGTAATTGTATTTTTATCGGCTGTGATTATAGAAAAGAATATTGAGATAGAGGAGTTATTGTTTGTAGTATGTATTGGCTTTTTAATATTTTCTGTGGTTGCTTCTTTTCAAGTACCGATTTTCTTTAAATTTGGCTATAACAAAGCAAAGTTATTAACATATCTTCCTTTATTGGCAATAGCTTTTATAGTTCCTCTGGCTAACCTTATTCCTGCAGATAGTGCTATTGGAAGGATATTTAATGAAATAGGCAAAATTATAGAGGAAAAAACATATTTGGCATATGTTATGATGTTAAGTATATCTTTTATTGTACTGTATATTTCATATATTATATCCCGCAGCATTTATGAGAAAAGAGATATTTGATTTAGTCGGAAAGGGACTTTTTGATTTCAAGAATCTTATCCATATTTTTGAATAAAATATCTACAAGGATAGGGTCAAAGTGTTGGCCCCGTTCTTGTTTGAAAAGCTCAATAATTTTTTCTAATTCCCATGCCTTTTTATATACCCTGTCGCAGCCTAATGCATCAAATACATCTGCAACGGCGGCTATTCTTCCGTAGATATGTATTTGCTCGCCTTTAAGATTATTGGGATAACCCGTGCCGTTGTATTTTTCATGATGTTGAAGTGCGATGATAGCAGCGGCTTTTAGAGTCATTCGTGAAGAAGTTTTCAATAGGTCATAGCCCAACTGGGAATGGGTCTTCATGATTTCAAATTCTTCAGGTGTAAGCTTACCGGGCTTGTTTAATATTTCATCCGGAATTGCGATTTTTCCTATATCATGCATAGGGGCAGCTTGTACAATAATATCGGCTTCATCAGCTGAAAGTCCATAACCTAATGCAATAATTCTAGTTTTGTTACCCTATGAACTTCGCTGTCATCATCGGCAACTATTATTTTCCATGGATTTATATTGTTGGAGTTATTATCATTGGAGTTATTATCAATAATTCCTAAATCGTCATACTCCATATGAGAAATTTTGTTCATTAAATTCACCTCATGCTTATTCAATACATGGATCAGGAACACTGCAATTTGCTATAATATACCATATTTTGTAAAAAATCTTGCTGCTGAAAAACTCTTCATATAAACTTGTATTACAGAAAGGCAAGATATATAATAATTTGGAAATTATGATTATTAAAAGCGAAAATCTATTACATTTGTTTGTAATAAGACTCATATAAATATTATATCAAATATTCGCCGATGGTTGTCAAGTAAGAATGATATTTTGACATTTGAAAGAAATGCTGATAAAAATTAAAAAATGCCTATTTGAAAACAATCCAGTTATTGATAAAATGAAAGAAAAATTCAATAAACATTTTACAGGGTGTTTTTAATGAATATACTTAAATTTTTGCATTGTGCAGACATACACTTGGACATGCCCTTTACTTCATTAGGAGCAGACACAAAGAGATCATCCGTCAGGAGGCAGGACCTCAAGGATGTTTTGGCGTTTATAGTAGATACTGCTAAAAATAAGAAGGCTCATATGATTCTTATAAGCGGGGATTTATATGAGCATAAATATATCAGACGCTCTACTATTAACCATGTCAATGAGCTTTTTAAAAGCATACCCGATATAAAGATAGTGATGGTGCCCGGTAACCATGATCCTTATGCATCAAATTCATTATATCAAAATTATTCGTGGGCGAAAAATGTCTTTATTTTATGTCCCGAAAAGAGCTTTGTTTACTTTGAAGATATTAATACATGCGTATTCGGAATGGGATTTGAGAACAGCAACAGGTTAGAGCCTTCTATTCCGGATATAGCCCTTAACAAAGGTTGTTTTAATATACTTATGCTTCATGGAACTGTGGATATGAATTTCGGTAAGACTGTTCTAAACCCTGTATCCAGCCACAGTTTGGCTACTACAGGCATGGATTATATAGCAATGGGCCATTTTCACAATAGAGCTGAAAATATTGGTGGCTATGGTAACATATTTAATCCCGGAAGTCCGGAACCGTTGGGGTTTGATGAAGAAGGTGAGCATGGTGTCTTTTTATGTACATTATACAATGAATCATATGATAAAAGAAAAATACTGGAATATGAATTTGTAAGGACTTTTAAAAAGCAGTATTACAATATGGAGTTGGATATTACAGGCTTAGATACATATGAAAAGATAGAAGAAAAAATAAATGAGCTTATAAAAAATGTTTCTTCAAATAGTCTTGTTTCTATCAGACTCAAAGGCTTGACTGAATACGAGTTGGGCAAGGAACTAAAGCAAATAGAGGATAAATTAAATGAGATGTTTTTCTTTGTCAAAATTATTAATGATACAAGACTTTCATACAATATTGACGAAATCTCCTGTGAGCCGGGACTTAGAGGAATTTTTGCAAGGAAAATGCTTAAAAAAATAGAGGATGAAAAGGATGAAGAGATTAAATCTAAGCTTAAGAGAGCTTTAGATTTTGGACTTATAGCCTTGGAGAAAGGTAAGATTGATATATGAAAATAAAAAAGCTGGAATTAACAGCATTTGGTAAGTTTAAAAATTTTGTGGCAGATTTTGACGGAAATATAAATATAATATATGGCGAAAATGAATCGGGGAAAACCACGCTGCAAAACTTCATTAAATATATGCTTTATGGAGCAAAAGGCTCAAAACAGTTGAAGGGACAAGGAGCCAGCAATTTAAAGAAATACAAACCATGGCAGGATTCAGGGTTTTCAGGCTCTATGGAATATATTCTCGATAATGGGCAGCAGATAAGGGTTGATAGAAATTTTCTCGATAACACCGTAAGGATCTATGACTCTTTTTTTAACGATATAACAAATACATTTGAAATAGATAAAAATAAAAATATTTTATTTGCACAAAATCACATTAAGCTAAGTGAGATATGTTTTGAAAAGACCGTATTTGTCAGACAAACAGGTGCATTTATTGATGATGCAGGTCTTGCTGAGGTAAAAAATGTGCTGATTAACCTTTCTCAAACCGGTTTTGAGGATGTGTCCTTTAATAAGGGAGAGAAAGCCTTGAAAGAGGCCATAAAAAAGTATACCGGAACTATTAAGGGCTTACCGGATTCTCTTGAACGCATCAATATAAGGTTGCAAGAGCTTAAGTCTATTCAGTCTGAAATGCAAAAAGAAAGGGAAAATCTGGAACTGTTGGAGCAGGAGCTTAAAGAAAATATTACCCAATTAGAGAGACTGAATACCGTTAAGGAGGACATTATCAAGTCAAAGGCTTATTTGAAACTGAGAAGGGATTTGGAAGAAGCAAAGGACAAGGAAAAAAATTTAAAAGATATCATTGAAAGAATTAAAATGCTTGAGGATGAAAAAGCTTTAATGCTTGAAAATGCCCAAACCGATGATGCAATGGATTGTATGGATTGGAGGCTCATGGAGCTTTCAGATGATGATCTTGCACAATTAGTCAGTGAATATAAAGGATATTTGGATTGCAATGAAGAGATAGCGACTCTTAAGGAAAGGCTGTACAATAAGAAAGATGAGATGAGAGAAGCAGAAAAATCTCTGGAGAAAATATTGGGGTTTAAGTATTTAGACAGCAATGTGGACCAAGAGATGCTGGATTTGAACAATAAAGTTGACAATATAAAAAAACGAATGAATAATATAAGAGGAGAGTTTTTTTCGGATATTTATGTAAATGAAAAACATACCGAAAACGGAAAAAATGGATTGGATGCTTATAGCATAGCGATTATTGTAAACTGCATGCTTGTCTTATTGTCTATTATAGGCTTTTTTGTTAATCCGTTCCTTATGGCAGGTGTGCCTGTATTTACTATAATTGCCATATTGCTCTATATAGTGAAATCAAATCATGATAAGAGAGAATTATCGTTGATTGAAGGTAATGAAGATAATGAGTTGCCTGATGCGTCCGAAAGCGGGGAATATCAAAAAAAGAACGATTTGGAAGCAGAACTTGGTGAGCTTGAGGAAAGGATAGAAGCTATCCTTCTTACAGCCAAAGCTTCTTCCGTAGAGGAGTTTTTCAGACTCCATGCTTTATACAAAAGCAATGTAAGCTATTTTAACGATTTAAACAATGACCTTTCCATACTTGAAGAAAAGTTGGTTTCTTTAGAAAAACAGAAGGCAGTATTACTCAATAACGTACATGAAAAGCTTTTTGCAGCAAGCATTGATTTAGAACAGGAATCTATAAATGCCGAGTATTTTGGCATAATCAAAAATACATATGACAAAAAGATTTCACAGAGTTTAGGCAGCCGATATATGGCGTCAAGAAAGGCAGATTTGGAATCGGAATATAAAAAATGTATTGATAAGGCAGCATTGATATTGGGTATTAATAACATAGATACAATTGATGTCTTATATGACGAGCTTAACAAAGTATCCCGCAGTGTTGCGATTATTGAAAGCAACTGCGATATATGTTTTGAAGATATAAGTTTATCTTTGTGTGAGGGGCAGCTGCAATTATTATCGCGAGAAGCATGTATATATGAACTGGAAGAGGTGCTGGAAAAAGAAGAAAGAAAGAATGGAGAGGAAACTCAGAATATCCTTTTAAAGGCAAAGGAAATTGAAACTATTCTAAAGAATTCCATAAAGGATGAAGAGCTTCAAAAAGTAGTTGAAGAGATAAATGAATTAGAGGCAAGCAAAGAGGAAATAGAGGGTAGGATATTCTCTTTAAAAACCGCTCTTGAGACTCTTTATGAAGCAAGCACAGAGATTCATAGGGATTTTGTACCGGCATTAAATGAAAAGACAGGGTATATACTAAGTAAAATGACATGTAATAAGTATAACAGGCTCAAACTCGATGATAATCTTGTATTACGGCTAATAGAACCGGAAACGGGGTCTGTGGTATCAGTGGACATGCTTAGCTGCGGTACGGTGGAGCAGATTTATCTGGCATTAAGAATAGCATCTTCGGAGATTTTGATGATGAAAGGGGAAACTCTGCCTCTTATAATGGATGAAGTATTCTCCTTCTATGACCAGAAGCGAACTTATGACACATTAGAAATGTTTAAAGACTTATCAGAAAAAAGGCAAATTATTCTTTTTACCTGCAAAAAGTGGGAATTAGATACAATTTGTAAAGTGTATGGAAATGATGTAAATGTTATAAAGTTATAATATGGCGGGGTAACAATGGGTAAGAAAGTAATATTGACATTATTAATGACACTAATATTTTTTAGCGGATGCAGCAACAATGAAAATACTGATGATGCAGGTGCCGGTCTTTCAGGTGCATTTTCAGTATCAGCATCATGGAACAATATAGGTGTTATAACGGATACTGCGGTAGAACTATTCAAGGATGCTACCGTACAATCTGAAAAGATTACACAGGTTTTGTACAATCAGCCTGTCAATATAATTGAGTCTAAGGAATCGTGGTCAAAGGTAGAAACTGCAGACGGTTTAACGGGCTGGATAAAAACAAGGTATATTACTAAAGACACGTCATCACTAGATCAGGATAATTCGGAATCAAAAATAATTGTCACTGTAAAGAAGTCCAGTGTTCTGTCTCAAATGGTAAATGGTTCGCTTATAAGGGATGTAGTGATGGGGACCGAGTTTTCTGTAATTAAAAGTGTTCAGGGTTGGTATGAGGTGGCATTACCGGACGAAAAAACTGGATGGATCAGTGAAAACGGTACAATACATATTGAACCTGGAAAAAAGGTTGCAAAAACATCTGCCGAGTCATTTGTGGCTACTGCATTAAAGTTTAAGGGAACTGTTTTTCTTCAAGGGGGTATTAGTGCCTGGGGGATTGATAGTTCGGGCTTAACGTATATTTGTAGCAGGATTAACGGGGTTAGACTTCCAAGAACTTTGGATATGCAATATAAGATGGGCAAGGAAATTGACATGTCAAAAGAAAGTCCGATAGCAGGAGATCTTGTTTTTTTCAGTTCGGATGAACAGAGAAAAGACATTGCTTCGGTGGGTATTTTCGTTAATAAAAACGAGTTCATAATTGCCAGTAAATTAAATTATTCAGTAGATGTTTATGAGATTAATGAAGAATATTATAAACAGAGGATTGTCGGTGTAAGGCGAATTTTCTAAATGCTGTAAAAAGAATAATACCCCTAATAAAAAGGATTTTGATGAATTTTATAGAATATTTATAATATACAGAATATCTATATATAGAATACTTAGAAGTCATATAAGCCATTATCATTATGAGGTGATAATATGGAATTAAAGGTTGACAAAGTTGTATTGGTTAGTCACTACTCGGCAGTCAAACCCTTTAGATGTGATATTATTGATTCAAGTGATTCTTCAATTACTCTTCGTCTGACAAGGCAGTTTCCAGTTCTTAATTTTCGTGAAGGTGATCCGGCGGTAATTACGATAAAAGAACAAGATAATATAATAAAAATTGGTTGTAATGTTATATCTATAGATTCTAGGAGAAATATTCTGAAGTTTCAAATCGATACCATAGAACCCGGTTCCGAGTTGAGACTTCATGAAAGGAAGCCGGTTTCTTTATATGCTGACATTAGAAAGAGGGGTAAAGATAAGAAGCACCTGGCCACTATAAAAGATATAAGCATATTTGGTCTTAAAATATACTCTAAAGAATCATTTTCTGTTAATGATATACTTGAGATTGATTTATATATGTTGCAGAAAGTTATATTTTTGAAAGCCGTCATTTTGAGGAAAATTTCTCATGAGGATTATTTTGAATATGGATTAAGAATAGAATATGAGAGATTTGAAACATTGAATTTTATTAAAGATTATATTAAAAGCTTATCGGAGGATTCATAAAATTAAAAAAACAAACTTTTTAATAGGAATTATATAATATATCATATATAATAATAGTGATTTTACTGCACAATAAATCATATAAACATTTGCAGAGAAATCATTTTTTATTGTATAGCAAATACTTCTGAAAGAGGCGTAAATAGATGAATGATATTGAACAACTTAGTATAGAAGAACTTTGGAACCGTGTGACAGCGGTATACGAAAAAGAGAAGCCGGGCTTTAAAGCATATTTGAATCCAGCGGTTAAGATGGAAGAAGTAAATGAGATAGAAGAAAAGATGGGTTTTGAGTTACCGGCCCAATTAAAGGAACTGTACCAGTGTAACAACGGAGACAATGAAAATCTTGAAGGCAGTATACTTGGATTGAAGTTTCTCTCTCTTGGCGAAATGTTTATGAATTGGTGTGACTGGTTATATGTATTAAAGGACAAGGAGCTGATGAAGGAATGCGAAAAAGTTGCGGAATCTGTTCCGGAGAAAGCCATAAAGAAAGTGTATGCCAATAGAAAATGGATACCTCTAGCCCATGACCTGAACGGAAACTATATAGGCATTGATTTGGATCCTGATGAAAATGGAACTATTGGACAAATTATTAATTACGGCAGCGATGAAAACAGGAAATATGTTATAACAAAAAATGTCAAGGAATTTTTGGCTTTAATACTAGAGATCCTTGAAAGTAACAAGCCTTCAATAAAGACAAGATATAAGAGATTAACCGTAAATGTGGATGCTAATCCCATACAATTAATTATATCCAGAATAAAATAAACTTAAGTGATTTTTTTATGAAGTAAGAATACAGCTTCTACTAATTGTGTTCACGATTATTTGAAAGCAATTAGCAGAAGTTGTATTGTCTATAGATTATGGTTTTTCAATATCTTCAATAGTAATGTTGAAAAGTGGGCGGTATTTATATTAATTTATTTTACCAATGTTTAAATCTATTGAGTCAAGTGCCTTCTTGTCTTTATACACCTTTGTCAATTGATTACACACTATAATTTTGTCCAAGTTATTCCCTTCCTTCAAAACTGTCTATCATGTTCTTCAACTCTTCTCAATACCTTCAGCAATCTGTATGTATATTGGCTTAATGCTATCTTGGTTAATTTTCATAGAATCACCGCCATACTACATTAGTTATATAATGTGGTATATCACTAAAGAAGTTGTAAGTCAATATATGTTAAAAATTTTTGAATTTTAATATGAAATTGTGGTAAAATCATTAGTAATAAGATATATGGAATCTTAATGAAACTTAGTTTGGTATCTATATATTAGGAGGAATGAAATATGGCCATGAATATATTATTTGGCATAATAATGCTGGTTGCATTTTTGCTTGTGACATTTTTCGGTCTTGGACCGGTTTTGCTTGCTGACGGTTCTACGAGTGAGAGACTGGCAACATTAGCTGTTGTTGTTATTATTTATGCTGTCCTTGTAACAATCACAGTTGTTTTTATAAAAAAGAGAAGGGTGAAACATATAAAATAGGGAAGGCTATTTCAATAAGAGAAGATTAAATGAGACAGTATGGCATCAGTAAGACCATTGCTGCTTATCCGGGCCTGACATATTAAGAGTATTGTTGCTTTTAGTTATAATGTTTTGAGAAACATTAAGCTGCACATTACAATGGCTTTCCTTGACTGCCAAGGACATATCTGCAATTAAATTAGCTACTTTTTCTGTTGCATCTGGCTTGGACAAATATTTAGCCATTTCTTTCATATGGCATATTCTTAAGGGGTTATCTATTACATGGTTAATGACGCTATTTAAGTCGCATTTTTTCAATACTCTTGCAGCAACACCTATATTGGTAAGAAATTGTGCATTTCTTTCTTCCTGACCTGGAATTGGAGAAATAAGCACAAGTGGTATATTTTTGATTAATGCCTCAGAAATAGTCATTCCACCCGGCTTTGTTATCAATAAATCACACATATCCATAAAATCGCAAACCTTATCGGTATAACCGATAATCTTAATGCACTTTTTAGATAATTTTGAACATTTTTCAAGATATTGGCGAAGCTTTTTATTTGTACCTGTGATAACTACAATCTGGATGTCTCTTTCCAATTTTAACAGTGACAGAAATGCTTCTTTCATATGGCCAAACCCAAGGCTACCACCCATTATAAGTATTGTAGGCTTGTTTTCAAGGCCATATTCGCACAGAAGCTTATTCCTGTCATTGCTTATGGAAAAGTCCATTGTGACGGGTATACCCAAAGGATGTATAATATCACCGGGAATTCCTTTTCTCACAAGTTCGGCTTTTATAAAATCATTAGCAACAACGTATGCCGATACATAATCATGTATCCAATAGGAATGGGTGGTGTAATCGGTTATAACGGATATTGTGGGAGTTTTCAGTTTGTTCTTTCTATGAAGCATCGCAAGTATTTGCAGGGGAATAAAATTAGTGCAAGCGATAACGGATGGATCGAATTCATTTATCAGATCCATTAGTTTGATTGCTAAAAATCTATTCATTATGCTCCCGAAATTGTACCTGCTTCCTACCGGTTCGGATAATGAATAATATTTGCCGTATATACCGGGCGTATGTCTAAGAATACTCATATATCCACCGACAATTACTTTGTCCAATAAAGGGCTTATGTATCTGTATGTATCCACAATCATAATATTGGAGTCAGGATATTTTAATTTTATTTGTTCACTTATGGCTTCAGCTGCTTTTATATGTCCTGCTCCGGCAGAGACTGTAAGTATAAGTATTTTCATTTAATCAAACCCCTTGCTATGGAATTGAAAGTTATAATTAATTATGTCCAATTTTGTTAATATTATCCGAAATACAAACAATGGTATTATCTTTATTTTTCTCTGAAAATAAAAAAATATCATAAAATATTGAGTTTTGTTTCAAAATACATATAGAAAAAAATCAATTAGAAATTTACGTTTGTAAATTGTTGGTATAAATTTTGACTTTGACAGGAGGAGTTAATTTGGGTATTAGAGACAAGCTGTTAGATTTTAAACAAAGACTATCGGATAGAAAAATGTACAGTATTGTTATAGTTATTATTGGTGCATTGGGTATTTGGGGAATGTACCAATATAAGCATTCGGGTAACTTAAGGCAAGAGCTTGACAATCAGTATAACAGAGCTTTTTTTGATATGGCCGGGTATGTAAAGAATGTTGAGGTTCTTTTGGTGAAATCCCTTATAACATCATCACCCCAAAAGACGGCTTCGACTTTACAGGAAGCTTGGAAGCAGGCAAATCTGGCACAGTATAATTTGGGACAGCTTCCTATTTCATCGGGGGTGCTGTCAAATACCTCTAAATTCCTCACTCAGGTGGGAGATTTTTCGTATTCTTTAAATAATCAGAATATGCAGGGCAAGCCTTTAACAGAAAAGCAATATAAAACAATAGAACAGCTTCATGACTATGCAGTAAAGTTAGGAGAAAGCCTTAGCAATTTGCAGGAGGATCTGTCTTCCGGAAGGTTGAAATGGGGAGAGGTATCAAAGAAGGGTACAAGTGTATTTAAAAAGACTTCTGCAACACTTCCGTCTAAGGAGTTTGAAAATATAGACAAAACATTCCAGGCATACCCAACCCTTATTTATGATGGACCTTTTTCAGATCATATTGCAACAGCACAGCCTAAGGGTATTACGGGAGAGATGCTGACTGTAGAGCAGGCAAAGGAAAAGGTCAGGGAAATATTTAAGTATAAGGGGATAAAAGAAATAAAGGAAACGGGGAAAAATAAATCTGATTCGGTAAAAACATATGGTTTTACGGTTACATTTAATGGTGTACCTGATGAGCAGTCAGCCATTATAGATGTAACACAAAAAGGCGGACATGTATTTTGGATGCTTATGAACAGGACTGCGGAGAAAAGCAAGCTCAGCATAGATGAAGCAAAAGCGGCAGGAAGGAAATATCTTGAAAAGCTTGGATACTCCGGCATGACAGACACATATTACCTGAAAGAGGATAATATTGCTACTATAAACTACGCGTATAGCCAAAACGATGTTATTGTTTATCCCGATCTCATAAAATTGAAGGTGGCACTTGATAACGGTGAAATTGTAGGAGTAGAAAGCAAAGGATATCTGTATTCCCATACAGAAAGAAACATACCCAAGCCTAAAATTACCGAACAGCAGGCAAGGAGTATGATAAACAGCAAAATGGAAGTATTGTCTTCAGGATTAGCCATAATTCCTACAGACTTTAAGACAGAGTTATTTACTTATGAATTTAAAGGAAAGCTGGGAAATAATGATTTCTTAGTATATATTAATGCTGAAACAGGGAAAGAAGAGAATATTCTTATGATAGTTGATACCGATAGAGGTGTTTTGACGCTTTAATTGTCATGTTTATGAAAATAAAAATGATTCGTTGAGATAAAAGAGTGATTTTGCTGTAAAAATAAACTTTGCAGTAAAGTCACTTTTTTATTTTAGTCATTGAGTTATGTTGAAACTATAAATGGTTTATTATTGCATAAATATAGTTATAGTTGTATTATAATTTATATCAAACATTATGGAGGATTTCTCTGTGAATGAAAACAATTTTGAAAATCAAAAATTTGAAAATCAAAAAGTAGAAGGTCTATCCAATGAAGAAAGTGCCGGAAGGCTATTTAAAAAACCTACTGTCAAGGAAGCCAGCATTCTATTCTCAGTAGTGCTTATTATATTTATGCTGCTTAGTAATGTATTTTTAAGGCTGCCGTTGGGAGGATATTATTTTAAGGCAATTTCGGTAGAAATACTGCTGGTTATGGTTCCGCCTATTGTATTTTTGATTTATAAGAAATATGATATAAAAAAGATTTTGAGACTTAACAGAATCAGTATATTGAATGTTATATTGATAGTATGTATAACGTGCTTTGCCATTCCGGTTGTGGGGATTCTCAATCTTGTCAATATGATTATAATAAAGCTTATATTTGGAAGTACAAATCTGTCTCAGATTCAAATACCTGATGTCGTAACGCTGATGAAAGGCTTTATTGTAATAGGAATGTCTGCTGCTGTTTGTGAAGAGGTGCTTTTTAGAGGTGTAATAATGAGGGGTTATGAAAAGCTTGGCAAGACAAAAGCTATTATAATAACCGCTTTCTTGTTTGGACTTATGCACCATGACTTCCAGAGATTTTTAGGAACATTTCTTCTCGGCATACTGATGGGCTTTCTTGTATATAGGGCTGATTCCATATATGCAGGAATGGTAGCACATTTTACAAACAACTCTCTTGTAGTATTATTGACATATGGGTTGGGAAAACTGGCATCCCTTGATATGATGAAGGAGGCTGCCGGGGCAACAGGATCGGATGCTGATCAAAGTCTTTCAATGCTTTTGTCCATGCCAAAAATTCAGATTATTATAACACTGGGTATATTTGGAATAATGTTTTTGTTTTTCTTGGCGGCTTTTGCCGGGTTACTTTATGCCTTTATGAAAAATACCGCTGTTCCTGCGGATAGTGGTTTTGAAACTCGAGAAGAAAATACTGTAAAAGGCTTGTTGTGGGTTATACCTGGTGTTCTGGTTATTGTACTTATTTATTTGCTGCAGGCAGTTTCTCTTGCAGGAGTGGATAATGAGATTTTAAGAAATATAATAAATATATTGGGGCTTTAATTAGCCCCATTCTATATGCTTTTTTTGAATTTTGTTTTGCTTCGGATGTCTTCGCCGGCAAATTTTATAAATGAAAACCCACCTATTATTCTGGAAGCGACCCTCTCTTTATAATAATCGTAGAGCTTGTTTGCTTCAATGTTTGTAGATATGATAATCTTGCAGGGCCTAGAAAGATTGTTAAGATGTCTGATATTGAGAATATTTAAAAATTCTGCAAATCTTGATGTTGTTTGGGACTCGGTACCCAAATCGTCAATTATAAGAAGATCGGTGTCAAATATACTGTTGTACTTTGAATCTTCGTCAATTTCATCTTTGAAAGATTTTAGCCTGGAGCTGCTTATAGTGTCAAATAAAATTGGAGCTGTCTGATAGAGAACAGTACCTCCCCTTTTAAGTATTTCTGATGCTATGCAGCTGGCCATGAATGTTTTGCCTGTACCTGTAGGGCCGCAGAAATAAAGGTTTTTCTCATTGGGATCTGAAAAGTTTTCTATAAAATTGAGGCACTTTTCTTTAATACCGAGTATGTGATCCCTTGGAGATTTTTTAATGCCATATTTTTCCTCGTTAACATCGTCAGGAAACAGTGTTTCGTCAAAGTTATCAAAATTCTCATTCTCTGTGAGCTTAAGGTTTGATTTTTCAAAACTTAAGGCAATAAACCGCTGCTTAAAGCAGGTACAACTTTCAAAACCATGGGCACCTTCTATATAACCCTTATCCTTGCAAAGGCTGCATTCGTAAACTGCTTCTAAGTAATGCACAGGATATCCCATGCTTACAAGAATATCTTCCCGTTCCTTCTTCAAAGAATCAATATTTCTGCTTAATTCATCGACAGCCTGATTATATAAGTTTTCGGAAAGAAGAATCATTTTGTTATACTTTATTCCTAACTTGTTGATTTCATCTTCTATCTCCATTAATCTGGGAGCTTTTTCATAAAGCTTATTACGCCGTTCCACAAGGTTATCATATGCAAGCCGTTGTTTTTTATCGTATTCATTTTTAAGAACGTTATATAGATTCTTTCTCATAAAACCTCCAAAAAAGGCTGATGTTAAATTTCCTCATATAAATTTTCAAAGAAATCATTGTCATATTTTCGCTGCTCATAATTTGAATGCTGCGGTATTTCTGAAACTTTGTACTGCTGCTTCATGCTTTGCTTCTTTGCATTATCGTAAGCAAGAATTTCTTCTTTGGTTTTAAGGTTGTTGTTGTACCAGTCGGTAATAATTGAGTTTAAGTATTCAAAGCTGGGGTTAGTCTTTTTAGGAGTTTTCTTAAGAGCCAGCTCAATTATTTCAAAATCATATTTATATTTCTCAACCCATGTCTCAACATATTCACTTTCGTACTCAGTAAGGTTTCTTCTAAGGCCAAGCTTTTTAACGATTTTGCCGCGAATACTTTTAAATCTCTCATACTGCAGAGAATAATTGTCCAGGTCTATTGAATTGCGGACGTTTTTGCTTTTCCAGCTGTCGGCCACCTTTATTATGTAATTTTTAGAAAGTCCGTTGTGCTCGTAACAATACTGAAAGAGTGCAAACATTACATCATCCTCAAAATTGTATTTATCAAACCAGGCATCGATATCGGTATACCATGAGGGCGGCATAACTCCCTGGAAAAACTTATTGTTGATGGACTTTATAATTGCATTGCGCGATTTGTTTCTCTCCGAGCTAAGTACAGCTTCCTCAGGAGTTGATGTTTGCTTTAGCCTGTATATTTTTTGGATTTCTTTTTCCTTAAGGTCATTTATTATTATGCTGCTGCTGTTTTCCTTTCTGGTAATGACTCCTATGCTTTCAAGGTATGTAAGAGAGTCTTTGACCTTATTTAAATCAATGCCCAGCTTCTTGGAAAGATCTTTAGCCGTTGCGTACTTGTTATATTTACTGAGGAAAAGGCAGTGAATAAATATTTTAACGCAATCTCCGTCCATTGAGGGCATGTACTCATTAATAAAAATATCCGGCACAAGCGTGTCCGAATAAAGTATTGATTTATATGATTCAAAAAACATAATATCTTCCCTTCAATTGCTTAATGATTATTTTCCATAGCATTACCATTATATCATATGTGGATGATGTACAGTAAAGTTTTATATAAGTTTGCTTGTGTTGGGGAATATATTTGTATAGGCATTTTTAACGGTTATCGGGCTAATATATAAGAAATAAAAATGTTAATAAAAATTTCTTGAAAAAATATTTTTAAAAAGGGGTTGACTTATATATAAAAAGAGGCTATAATACAATCTGCACGGTGAATTTGACGGGCGCTTAGCTCAGCTGGGAGAGCATCTGCCTTACAAGCAGAGGGTCATAGGTTCGAGCCCTATAGTGCCCACCATAAAAACAGCTTACTTGTACAAGTAAGCTGTTTTGCTTTGTGTGCAGGAAATTCGCAGCCTTTTTGATTTAGTTTAGTATAGCTTGGATTTTTTGGTTTTGGAACAATTCATGTACTGTTCTTACTCTTGCTTTTGGCTCTCATCTGAATTTATCTTTATATTTCCACAAGAATCATAGTACAGACCAAGCTCGTCGTTTAATTTTTGGATTATTGTCTGGTATTTGTCATAGTCACTGCTGATTATCCTTAGATTGTTTACGAATCTATCATAATATCCGCCGGATTGTAGTCTGTTTTTAAAATCCAAATTAGATTTAAACATCTTTTGCCGACTTTCAATAAAATATTTATTTTCATTCATGGACTTTAATGACTCTATTATTTTAACCTTATATTCTTCAAGTTCTTGAGGAGTATAATTTATAAGGTTTTGAATTTCCTTGTTGTTTTCTTCAGCTATTTTTTCAAGTGTATCTTCCTCAATTTTAGAATAATTGTTATAAAATTCATCGGGGTAATTTAATGGCTCAGATTCATCCAAGTACTTGATTATTTCATTCCAGGCCTTCTCCTTTTCATCACTATCAATGGGCTCGTTTAAAAAAGGAGAAAAGTGAATTGTGAGTACTCTGCCAAAGGAACCGGGAAATATTTTTAACAGCTGTCTTTTTATATAACCTGGTTTACTCTTATCCTCAGATTCAATATTTTCCCTTAAGATTTTCAATTTCTCCATAAAATCATCAGATGTGTTAATATCATTATTTTTGATAATTTCGTTAATCAATCTTTTACTTTTTTCAAGGTCTTTTATGCTTTTGTCTATTTTTTTGATATGAGTCTTGAGAACGTCATTAATGTTAGAAGGAGAATTAATCAATTCTCTAATATTATCAATGCTAAAGCCCATTTGTCTTAAAAGGGATATTTTTATTAATTTGTCAATATCTTGTTTGTTGTAACTTCTATAGTTGTTTTCGCAATTAACAGAAGGTTTTATCAAACCTTCTTCCTCATAGTAACGAATTGCTCTTTTGGTAAGACCGGTTTCTTTCATAACTTCACTTATGGTCATACAATCAACTCCTGTTTCTATGTCTTTTTTACACTTTTCATAATAATGTATAACCTAACGTGACTGTCAAGTACCAAAAATAACATTATTCCAAGTGACTATTCGCTTCTTTATTTTGTGCCATGTGTCCAGCAAACTGTTCTCCTAAAATATCTTTTAAGTCGGAGATAATTTTTTCATTTTTGCCGGTATATAATATATTTTATTATATTATAGCTGTTTCCAGTAATGTAAAAAGTTTTAGGTTAATTATCATTTTTGTATTTGTGCTTTACTTGTGCATTTGCAATGGAGCTATTTTTTAAAGTAATGGAAATTGATGATTTACAATAAAATATGCTGGTGATAAAATAGAAAAAATTATATAAACTGGGATATATAATTGGGAGGGAATGTTATGCCATTAGTTAAAATTGAAATGTTAAAGGGAAAGAGTTCAGAGTACAAAAAAGCTCTGTTGGACGGTGTGCATCAAGCACTGGTCGATACATTTAAGATACCTGAATATGATAGAATGCAAAGGCTGTATGAGCTTGATAAGGAAAATTTTGAAATATCGTCAAATAGAACTGAAGATTTCATACTTATTGAACTGACAATATTTAAGGGTAGAAGCTTTGAAGCTAAAAAGAACCTTTATAAAGCCATTGTTGATAATTTGGAAAAGGCTCTTGGTATTAAGAGGACCGATGTTATGATGGTTATTAATGAGCCTCCATTGGAAAACTGGGGAGTTGCTGGGGGAAAGCCGGCAAGTGAAGTTGATTTCGGTTTTAAAATTGATGTTTAATGCATATTTGTAATGGATAGATGATTGGAAAAAAATATATAAGCATAAGACATAAATTTCCTGTAAAAAAAGTGTTGACTTTAAGTATGGGGCCATGTTATTATATATAAGCGGTTGAGAGATTGACCGTTTGATAAGTACTAAAAATCACTGTTTGAGTGATTAAGTACGGAAAAACAATATAATTTCATGCTGGTGTAGCTCAGCAGGTAGAGCAGCTGACTTGTAATCAGCAGGTCGGGGGTTCGATTCCGTCCACCAGCTCCAGTAAAGAAGCGGCTTTCAGGGGATTCCTCTGTGGTCGCTTCTTTACTTACTGCAATTTTATACTGCGATTCCTGCTCTACCTGTTCACTTCGTTCATTACGAGAACAAGTCTCGTAAGCTGTCGCTACACCAGTATTCAATTTTTCCAATGCTTTTCTTTTCAAGTCATTATTGCAGTGTGTATATATATCCAGAGTTACCGAAATGCTACTATGCCCTAATATTTCTTGAACAATTTTGGGATGAACTTCCTTTTCCATAAGCCTTGTCGCAAAGCTATGTCTTAATGAATGGAAGGTTGCCTTTTCAACTCCTGCTTTCTTCAAGACTTTATCAAGTTTTCTATTTATGTTTCGGGGTTCTATCGGCGTACCCTTTTCAGTACTGAATACTAAATCACATATTCTTTTATTGTAAAGGGCAAGTAGTTCATTTTCGATAATCTCATTATATGGTAATTGACGCTTACTGTTTTTTGTCTTGGGTTCATTGAACATCAAAATTGTTTTACCTGTATCAAAGTCTTTTATCCTGTCCATTGTTTGACGGACATTAATAACTTTATTCCTCCAATCTATGTCCTGCCAACGCAGGGCTAATATTTCACCACGCCGCATTCCTGTGTAGTTTTCCAATAAGAACAGGGTATATAATCTTTCCCCTTTCAAAGCGTCCAGAATGGCTTCCTGTTCGTACTCTGACAATATCCTTAGTTCTTTCTTTGTCTGCTTTGGAAGCGTCAATACTTCCGTCACATTCCTTACTATAAGATTCACAGCTATAGCTTGTTTCAATCCTTCATGCAATAATACGTGTAAATACTTTACTGTTCTTGGTGAATGAGTTTTTGCCTTTTCATTGTAAAACTTCCATAGTTGAATCAGTAAAAAATGACAATATTGATTGGGCATTGTACCAAATGGACTTCTTACTCAAACAGGTAAAAGATAGCAATATTGAAAATGACTTATACAAAGGGACTTTGAAAGGAGTTGGAGAAAATGGCTGAAACAATTATGTGGAGAAATAAGGAATACACAATGGAAGAATTTATGGCACTTCCAGAAAAAACGAGAAAACAAATGGTAAAAGAGAAGGAAGCAGAAATGAATGGAAGGACTACGCCAGATATAAACAACATGGATGATGAAGAATTGGCGGCACATGTTCCTGCAATGGAAGAAGATGGAGAAGTACCCGAAACGGAACTGCATGATATTAAGAACCCTAAAGCGGCGGTAATGTTGGAAAGATTGGTTGCAAGTGGAAAAAGTACCATTGAAGCACTTGAACTGGTGAAAAACCAGTTTCCAGATTTGGACGGAGAACCCGAGGACGACAAGGAGTATAACAAATTGAAAGAAGAACTTGACAGTCTGGAAGGTATACCGCCACAGCAGAAAGCCAAGATTATAGGGTACGCATTGGCACATGGTATGTCGGCACAAGAAGCCGCAACCAAAGTACAGGTGAATTTGACAAGGTATGCCGCTTCAAGAGGTACAGTTCCAGCACAGGAAACGCCAGAAATGATACGACAAAAAGCAATGGAAGCACAGGACAAGAGATTGGGAATTGGAGAATATCGGAAGAAATTGGAGAAAAGGAGATGGTAAAAATGCCAGCAAAAAAAGTAACAATTGAGGAAGGTAAACTGGATACAACTGGATTAGTAAATGTTGATATTCCAGTAGAGGTAAAAGAAGGATTATATAAGGGTATAGCCGCTATATGTCAGTTAATGGCTAATATGGATAAAGGGTGTACTTATGCAGGAATGACAAGGGATTATATTACAGCAATGGCACACTTCAAGAATTTTGAAAAGGGTACAGGTATACAGCTTGAAGCACCAAAGAAGAAATAAGCAATATTATTCATTCTACTTGTAGGGATGGTTTTGCTCCAAAGCCTATCCCTATAGGTATTTGAAAGGATACCGCTATGACTAAGAAACATAATTATATTGAAAGTCCAAAAGAAAAGGCACGGCTTGATAAAATTTATGGGGATATAATTTGGGATGTTCTCAAAAAAGAAGAACTGGAAGCGGTATTACACCACCTTGCTACAGCCGCCGTTTATATCCCTGATACCGCACTTGACCTATTAAGGCAATTCAACAGGCAAGAAGTAACTTTGAAGGATATTGCAAAGACGGTAGCGGCTAAATTGAAGCATTGCAGAAGACATGAAAAATTAGGTACTGAAATTCGACAAAACATTACAAATTACACTTATTGACAATTTCACAAAGGTACGATACGCTAATCAAGGTTAGTTTTGGATATTCTGATAAAAAAACAAAATGTATAAAGGAGAGTCGAAAAACTTGGATTTACATAACAACCAAAAAGGTAGAGATTGCTGGCATTGGTACGACCATCCAACATGGACATGGGATAGCCATTTGGTCGACAGAGTAAAGGCAAAAATGAATGCTGGTGAATTAACTTGGCTACACAATTAATTCATATATCACGAATATCTACAAACTAACACAACCAAAGGACAGGAGAAGGGTTTTATTATCTTTCTCCTAGTGCTTTTTGAAAGGAGTAATTGGACAATGAAAAAAACATGGATAGCTGTAATAGCAATTTGCTTAACAATTATTGCAGTTGTAGGTATTTTGTTTTTTATTTTTGGAAAAAGTCAACCATTAACTATTTTTATTAATAACCAAAATAAAAATCAAGTTAGCGGAGAAATACTCTTTTTGGATAAAATAATTGAAGTACCTGTTATTGCAAGCAACACTGAACAAACACAGATAGTAGATATTTCTGAAATACGGAAAAATTCCAGTAAATCAAAGGAAACAGGTAAAATTGTTTTCAAGTACAATATAAACAATACTTGGAATGAAGTGGAGATTTTTGGCTATGTAGAACCAGCGGACAATTACTTATATGGCAAAAAAGCAAAAGTAACCATTGCCGAAGAGGGAAAAGCGAGCGTCAAATTCATTGATTGATAATCATCAGTATTTGATTTATTAAGCTAAATACCAGCATGATATAGCAAAAGAGAGGGCGTATGGTTTCAAAATAAAATATCTGTAGATGCTTGTAATCCTTTTTCCGAAAAGTTAATATAGGATAAAGAAGCGTTCGGATTAACTTTTCTTACTGGTAAATAATCGGTTGCCGCCGTCAATACCAGTTCTTTTTTTGTCTCTACAATTTTTGTATCCCTTACATATCCTTCATTCTGTATAATTTTTTGTTCTTGTGGATTGCTTTTCCTTAACTCACTATACCATTGGGCGTATAGATAAGCTTGCTTTCCTTCTGGCTTGTAGCATATCCAAATTAGGGTATCAATTCCAAAGTGCTTCAAGTAATATCCAAATTTTCCTCAATCTGATTTGTCGATAACAAAATACTTTTCTTTCCATAAAGAAGTTTTAGTCTTTACCTCTGCCATGTATACCCCAACCTTTTGAATTACCACAATGTCCGCTTCGTGCTTGTTATGTTTTTGTGCAAAGGCTGGACGATTCAAATTAGTGTTTTCAAGCTGTACATGTATTGGGACTTGTTTATTCTTGTAAAAATTTCTTACCGCCTGTTCTCCGAATGCCCCTATATTGAAATCTCTTTTTGTATTAACCATTTCAATCAATCCCTTCTGTATCAAGGGCTTTGAGTTACTGCAAACCATACTGCGATTTACTGTAAAAACTTTATCAAAAGCCCTTGACCAACTAATGTAAACATGGTAAAATTCATTTATTATTTGGTGGTCGCTGACTTGTAATCAGCAGGTCGGGGGTTCGATTCCGTCCACCAGCTCCAAACCTCACAACTAATGGTTGTGGGGTTTTTGCTTGTGTGCCAGATTTATTAAAGTCAATTAAATTTTATATTTTTGTTTAATAGATTAACTTGGGGGTATATATTAACTATCAGAAAGCTAAATAAAAGGAGGTGTTTCACATGATGGTATGTTCACCTGAATGGAATGGATGCAAAGAAGTAGATTTTGAAGATGATATTGTTGAAACATCTGAAAAGGTTAAAACTCAGTAATATTATCAATATTGAATAAATATAATAGAGATTAAAGGGTGCTGTGAAGTTAAATTGATTTTACGGTACCCTTTTTGGTATGCAGTATATGTATCGATTAATACATGGCTTTTCCGCGTACCTCTGGTATGATATAATTAATATGGAAAGAGTATTTTATTTGGAGGGGTTGCTATTTGAGGAACAAAAAAAGACTGTTCAAGCCGATAAGGAGAGATCAAGAGGATTTTGGAAGTGCAGCTAGAAGTCTCATTTATTTTATTGTCGGTATGGCCCTCATCGCTGTAGGACTGTTTATGATATTTCAAAATACAAAAATCACAACGAATTTTTCATTAATAAGCATTTTTGGATATACACCGCCAACAGGTGTTATTATATTGCCTCTCTTAATTGGTGTGGCGATGTTGTTCTTCAATAGCAGGTCTATATTGGGATGGATTATTACAATTTTTGGTATAGTATCGATTGTGCTTGGACTTATAATGTCACTTCGTATGAGCTTTGGTACTATTACATTATATGAAGGACTAATAATGTTCGGTATGCCGTTTGCAGGAGCCGGATTGGTGCTTAAGTCATTGGCTGGAAATAGAAGCAGGAGATATGATGAATTTGATGATTTTGAAGATTTTGATATGTAATATTAGGCTTAAAAAACATAAAATTGTGCTTGAAAAATTTAAGTTAATCTTGTATAATATATGAGTCCTAATATTTATTGCTTGTGCCCATAGCTCAGCAGGATAGAGCGTCGGTTTCCTAAACCGCAGGCCGGGGGTTCGAATCCCTTTGGGCACACCAAAAACCGCTTGCCGGGATGGTAAGCGGTTTTGTTATGCCTTATTATGTTTTTTCATCAACCACTCAACTAATGAATCAATACCTTCGCCTGTTTTACAGGAAATTTCAATTACAACAGCTTTTTGGCTTAAAGCTCGTACACCCTTGTAGAACATTTCTTTATCAAAATCGATATATGGCATAAGATCAGTCTTATTAAGTACGATTACATCTGCGGCTTCAAACATGGATGTGTATTTAAAAGGTTTGTCATGGCCTTCGGGAACACTGGCTATGACCATTTTAATGCTTTCGCCGAGATCAAATGTTGATGGGCAAACAAGATTTCCCACATTTTCAATAAACACAATTGAGTTATTATCTATATTAAGATCCGGCATAACAGTTTTTATCATGTTTGCATCAAGATGGCATCCGCCTCCGGTATTTATTTGTACTACCGGGATTCCTAAGGCGTCCACCTTTTCCGCGTCTATGCTTGATGCTATATCGCCTTCTATAACTCCCATGCCTACTTTGCCTTTAAGAGCGTCAATTACATTTATAATTGTGCTGGTCTTACCGGCACCGGGTGATGCCATAATGTTAACAACTGTGATGTTCTTTTCATCAAATGCTTTTCTGTTGTCATCCGCTATCTGCTGATTTGCATGCATTATATTTTTCAAAACTTTTATTTCCATTGTCCCGCCTCCATTAACTCATAATTTGCCGTTTCTGGTGCTTTAATCGTCAGTTTCAAGTACAGGCAAATTTATGTTGAAATACATTGACAAACTCCTGACTGTAAAAACAATGAGGATGCATAAATAAGAATTTATTACGCTGTCAAGTCTATTATACAGGATGTAAAAAGAAAAAGCACCTATAACGGAAGCTAGTGCATATATTTCTCCCTTAAATATCAATGGAACTTCATTTACCAGTATATCCCTTATTATACCGCCTCCTACTCCTGTTAAAACAGAAATGAATATTATACCTGTAAGAGGCACTTTTAAGAGTATGCATTGATATGCGGTGAGCACAGTAAATGTTCCTAAACCGAGTGCGTCGAAGATCTGTATAAACACGGTTATCCTGGTTATAAACTTATACAGGAGGCATGTAAGTATGGTGGAAAAAACTATTGTTATAATATATTTTGAATTTGTAAAGAGTACGGGCATTCCTCTATTAAGTATTACATCCCTGAAAAGGCCTCCACCGCAAGCTGTAAAAACCCCTAATACAAAAATACCGAAAAAATCAAGCTTTTTTTTAATTCCCATCAATATGCCGGATATTGCGAAGGCTGCTGTTCCGGCTATATCCAAAATATCTATAAAAATCAAGTGGGCTCACCTCCTGCATATTTGTGGGTGCATTTAGAGTTATATTTTTTATGACATCAAGATGTCAATTTCCCTTTTAGAAATATAAAACATTATTAGTGCTATATGTAAATTATGAATTTATAAAAATACTAGTGCCTTTTATTTTATGATGTATTATAATATAATAATCAAGTATTTATGAAAAGTTAGTTATTTTTTTATGCCACACCGCCATATGCTTAGTTCTCCTTCTAAGTTTGCTATAGCTTGTTTAGAAGAAAAATAAATAAATCGATATTATACTATTTCGAAGGGTAATATAAAATATGCATAACTTTGTACAAAAGTACTATAAAAGTGCATTTAAGCTATTGTTTATAGCAATATTTTTAGGGATAGTTTATATATCTGTCACTTACCTTATACCTTTTTTTGCACCATTTGTCATTGGTATTTTTTTATCTATGATTAATGAGCCGTTGATAAAGGTTCTGGAAAAAAGGATTAAGCTTCCAAGGAGAGTGCTGGCACTTATATCTCTGCTTTTTACCATAACAGTGTTTGGACTTATGGTAACTATCGGGCTTATAAAAATATATAACGAACTGCTTATATTTAAAGATAATGTGACGGATTATGTAAATAGCACTTCCAGTCAGATAAATGAGTATTTTGCCAAACTGGAGTCATATTACAATAAGCTTCCAACAGGCGTTTCAAGTGCCATAAACAGTAATATAAACAGCTTGGGGCCAAAAGTACAGGAAATAATAACATCAATAGTTACGTACATTATAAACACAATTTCTTCAATTCCGAAGATGACGGTATTTTTGATAGTGTCTATTCTATCGGCTTATTTTATTAGCAGTGATAGAAAGAAAATATATGAATTTTTAGGAAAGCAGTTTCCTGAGAAATTCAGAAACAATTTTCTTGATGTGAAATCTGGAACATTTTCTGCACTATTCGGTTATGCCAGGGCTTTACTTATTTTGATGTTTATCACATTTGCGGAGGTAAGTATAGGCCTTACAATTTTAGGTGCCGAATATGCTTTATTGATGGGCTTTATTGTTGGAATTTCAGATGCTATTCCGATTCTTGGCACAGGTGTTGTAATGGTTCCCTGGATTGGATGGAATGTTATAATCGGTGATTATCGGATGGCTATGGGCCTTTCCATAATATATATTGTTGGAGTATTAATGAGGCAGATACTTGAACCTAAGATTATAGGAGATCAAATAGGATTACATCCTTTAGTCACATTAACAGCAATGTATGTAGGGTTGGAGTTTTTTGGAATTATCGGAATGTTTGTAGGCCCAATTTCAATAATAATACTTAAAAAGCTTCAGGACTCAGGTGTTGTTACGTTTTGGAATGAGTAATAGTCGATATGCCCGCAACTACCCTGGGAATACCCGACAAGTCATTATAAATTGATGCTTCAAAGTATTCTTTTACCATGAGATCTTTGACGGCATGAGCCTGGTTATAGCCTGTTTCAAAGGCTAATAGACCGCCCTGAGCCAGAAGAGATTTACTCTTTGATATAATTTCTCTGTAAAATTTAAGGCCGTCCATACCTCCATCTAATGCACATTTAGGCTCGTGATCTCGCACTTCCTTTTGCAGAAAAGGTATTTCTTCTGATGGAATGTATGGAGGATTGGAAACTATTATATTAAAATCTCCAAATGTCTTGGATGAGGGGCTTTCCTGCAAAATATCAAAATGAAATTGTTCCTTATAGCTTAGAATATCCATCTCAATAAAAGAGAGTTTATCACTTACTTGGTTTGCTGCAGCATTGGACTGTGCAATTTTTAGTGCATTTTGTGATATGTCTATTGCTGTAACAAAGCAATTCTTAATATAGTAAGCCAGGCTTATGGCTATACATCCAGAGCCTGTACCTATATCAAGTATTTTTAATTGTTTGTCCTTGTTTTTTTTTGCATGCTCAATAACCGTCTCAACAAGGATTTCAGTATCTTGCCGCGGAATTAAAACATCAGGAGTAACTTTAAAGTCTAATGACATAAACTCTTGGTGACCTGTTATATACTGAAGCGGTGTACCCTCGGCTCTTCTTTTAATCCATTCCAGATATTTGGCTGATATATCGGGGGCTATTAACTCATGGCTTTTTGCGTATAGTAAGGCTCTGTTGATATTGAGTAAATTGCAAAGTAGAACCCCGGCTTCTAGAACCGGGGCATCAATTTCAGCTTTTCTCAAGCTTGATATTCCGATATCATATAAATTTTTCAACGAAATATTACCATTTATCGGCATTTGCATCCTCTACCAATACATTTTTTAGTGCAGTGATCGCTACTTCTATCTGCTGATCATCAGGCTCTTTTGTTGTAAGCTTTTGAAGTGCCAGGCCGGGAAGACTGACCACAGCCATTAACTTGGAATCACTTCTTCCTGCAAACTTTATGACCTCGTATGATAAGCCTGCAACCAGAGGTATAAGTATAATTCTTGATAAAACCCTCCATAAAAGGTTACCCCAGCCTGTGAAGGAAAAAACTATAATACTTACAATCATTACGACAAACATGAAAGCAGTTCCGCAGCGGGGGTGTCTGGTTGTGTATTTTTTTACATTCTCAACTGTAAGCTCTTCTTCATTTTCGTAACAATGAATTGTTTTATGCTCCGCACCGTGATATTGGAAAACCCTTTTAATATCCTTCATGTTGGATATCAGTGCCAAATATCCGATAAAAAGAGTTATTCTTATTATACCTTCAAAAACATGAAGGGCAATAAGACCTGAAGTAGTATCTTTGTTAAAATGCAATAAGCCTGCTAAAAAGCTTGGCAGCAGCATAAAAAGTCCAATAACAAAAATCATTGACAAAAACACCGAAAAGTAAATAACCGCATCTAAAAACTTGTCCTTAAATATCCTCTCGAAGAAGGAATCGATTTTGGACGGCTTGGCATTTTTTTCATCATCTTCTTCAACTTCCACAAACTCCGCAGAGTATAGAAGTGCTCTCATACCTATAACCATGGATTCAAACATTCCCACAGCTCCACGAATAATTGGGAGCTTAAAAAAATTATGCCTTTTTGCTAATGTTTTTAGAGGTTTTTTATCTATAATTATTTCACCGTCTGATTTTCTAATAGCAATTGCTATATCATCGGGACCTCTCATCATAACGCCTTCAATGAGAGCTTCTCCGCCTATGCTGGTTTTTTTCATTATGACCTCCGTATATATTCATCAAATAAATTGAGTAAATTTTTGCCCAAAAATTAAAGGCTGAAAAAAATCTCTCAGCCTTAGTTTAACACGTTTATAATGTTTTTTCAAATATTTATTAAGCATTTTCATTAAGACCAAATTTCTTCTTAAACTTTTCAACACGTCCGCCAGTATCCACAAGTTTCTGCTTACCTGTAAAAAAAGGATGGCATTTAGAACATATTTCTACGTGAAGACTGCTCTTAGTTGAACCTGTTGTGAAAGTTTCTCCGCACGCACATTTTACTACAGCCTGCTGATATTTCGGATGAATTCCTTCCTTCATTATATTCACCTTCTTTCGCGTATATCTTATATGACAATATTTATTATAATCATCATAGGTCTATTGAACTCAAAGAGACAAATGATATTGTAACACAAAAGTCAATCTTGTGCAAGCATTATTTTCCTAAAATGAAGTAAGTTATTTTAAAATATTATCTTTTTGAGGCTCTGCTTTCTGCATTGGCACTTTGTTCAATTGCTTCAAAATTATCTAAAGCCTTTCCTGTTCCTAAAGCAACACATGATATTGCATCATCGGCTATTAGAACATTGATGCCTGTTTTTTCCTGCAAAAGCTTGTCCAATCCATAAATAAGGCTACCTCCACCTGTCATTACAATTCCTCTATCGCTGATATCGGCAGCTAATTCAGGGGGAGTTCTTTCAAGAACGGAGTGAACAGCTTCAACAACGCTTGATATAGGTTCTTCCAGTGCTTCCATTACCTCTGTTGAAGTAATGGTTATGGTTTTAGGCAATCCGGATATAAGATTACGACCTCTGATATCCATTGTTACTTCCTGAACCCTTGGATAAACAGTTCCTACATTTATCTTTAGCTCTTCAGCAGTACGTTCTCCAATCATAATATTATGTCTTTTGCGCATATATCTTACAATTGCTTCATCAAATTTATCGCCTGCAATTTTAATAGATGTGCTTACAACAGTTCCACCAAGAGATATTACTGCGATATCTGTTGTACCACCACCTATATCTACTACCATGCTTCCGCAAGCTTTTGAAATATCAATTCCGGCACCTATTGCTGCAGCTATTGGCTCTTCTATAAGATATGTCTTTCTAGCACCAGCTTGCATTGCCGCATCTATAACAGCCCTTTTTTCTACTTCTGTGACCCCACTGGGAACGCAAACCATTATTCTAGGCTTAAAGAGCTTAAACGCCTTGTTACCGCATACTTTATTTATAAAATATTTCAGCATTCTCTCAGTAATATCATAATCAGAGATTACGCCCTCTCTCAAGGGCCTTATGGCAACAATATTACCCGGTGTTCTGCCGAGCATTTTTCTAGCCTCTTCACCAACTGCAAGAAGTTTGTTTGTATTTTTATCTATTGCAACAACGGATGGTTCCTTTAATACAATGCCTTTTCCTTTTATGTAAACCAAAACGCTTGCCGTTCCCAGGTCAATACCTATATCTTGTCCGAAACCAAACAAAATGCATCTCCCTTTCAAAATAATTTCATATTAATATTATCACACTATTTCAATATTGCAATTATTTTTTATGGAATGATTGAACGGATGGGAAAAATTACGTATGTAGGAAAATTACTGTATTAAGACAAAAAGCCTGATACCAGGCTTTTATTCATGTCCAGGAAATTGTATGATATGAATCGCATGTTCCCCGACGAATTTAAGGCTGTAAAATCAACTAGCGATTTTTATCACCCTTTTTGTCTTCCTGCCTGTATTTTGTTTTTGTTGCCTGACCGCCTCTTATATGCCTTTCGGCCTTGTTTTCCTCAAGTATTATTCGGACATCATTTGCAAGGTTATGATTTACCAGAATAAGTCTTTCGGTTACATCCTTATGAATTGATGTTAGTTTCTGGAATGCCATTTTCTAATGGGATTTCTACGATTTCTAATGGCATATCTACTGTCAAATTGTGCTTTTCATCAAGCTTCAAGTATATTTTAACCTCTCCATTAGGATAAATAAGTATCCTGTCAATTATCTGCTTTAAAAGCACGTTATCCAAAGTATTACTACCAATAATACTCCCAACCTTATCAAAGTACTCATTAATGGCTTTTTCTACATTCATACTAATAAATGATTCATCATTGAAAGTATTCAATGTAAGCCTTAACCTTTTAATTTTTTCGTTCAAGCCATCTGTATAATGCTTTAACTCATCTATGTCAATAACCTCATTTTTAAACATATCCATATATTTTTCTTTTTGCTTGACATACTCCGCCAGCTCCCTCTCTATATCAGTTTTATCCTGCTTGATGGTTTTATTGTGTTCTTGGATAAGGTTTTCAATCTCTTTGACAATAACCCTAATGGCCTTCTTTTTGTTGGAAACCAACTGCTTTAAGAACAAAACAATTGCTTGATGAAGGTCATTTTCATCTGCTCTTACATTGTTAATGCAAATATCTTTACCTTTAGCATTTCTATAACTGCATGTCCACCAGCTATAGATTTTCCCACCTTTAACATACTGTCTTTGACATCTCCTGAAACTATATCCGCACTCTGAGCATTTAATCAAATTAGATAATGGATATTTAACACTTTCCCTCTTCCTGTTCATTTTAAAGGCATCCTTCCTGCTCAATAAAATATCTTGTGCCTTATTGAATACAGAATCTTCAATAATTCTAAATTCTGGTCTATCAATAACAATTCTTTCATTTCTCCCATACCTTTTTCTTTTCCCAGTTATGAAATTTATAACTTCACTTTTTTTATTTACGACTTTCCCTATGTATATTTCATTTCTTAATATATCTGTAACCGTCTTTTGCGTCCAGCCCACTTGTTTATTCTTTTTTGTTCTAACACTGTTTTTATTAAGATACTCAGCAATCCTGGCTGCTCCATACCCTTCATTTACATATAGGTCAAATATCTTTTTAACTATTTCAGCTTCACTGTCATTGATTTGAAGAGTATAGTTATCTATTCTATCGTACCCAAAAACAAAATTAGGCACTCTACCCTTTTGAGCCGTTATATTTTTGCCAAACTTTACCCTATAGCTTAACCTTTCGCTCTCGTCCTGTGCCATAGCTGCAAGTATGGTTAAATATGCTTCGTTACATTCTTGAACATTCATACCTTGCGAAACAAAAAATATATTTATACCTAAATCTTTTAATTCTCGTATGCTTTGCAAAAAATCAACTGTATTCCTTGCAAATCTGCTAATATCTTTTACCAAAATAATATCAATTTTTTTAGCTTTAGCATCTTCAATCATTTTAAGAAACTGAGTTCTATTCTTTAGCTGTTTTCCAGATATGCCTTCGTCCGCATAAATAACGTAATCATCATATCCTTTTTGCTTTGTAAACTGCTCAAAAAATTCAATCTGCTTACTCAAACTATCCAACTGCTCATCTTTTGATGTGCTCACTCTGCAATAGCAAGCCGCTTTCAACTATATCAACTCCTCTAATCATTCCATTAATATTTGTTACCGTTCCATATATCTTATTGTACAATAAAAAGAGGATATATTCAACATATACCCTCTTAAAAAATCTTTCAGCATCATGATGTTTCTTTCAAACAAATCTCTTGTTTACTGTGTTTATTCAAAAAATTTTGAAAATTTTCACTTTCAAAAATCTGTCTTGCTATAGTTTTATATAGAATATATTCAATATTTGAATTAATATTTTCATTGGTAATAACACTTATTTTAAGCCTGTTCTTAGCCATAAATCACCCTCACTTTATTATATATTGGTACATTTTATTAGTTACAGTATAAAAATATTCATATAACTTCACTTAAACATTCTTCCTTGATTATCCCATGCCAATCTTTTGCAGGAATTTTATATATATCTGCTGATTTTTTATAAAATTGAAATGGATTTTTAATTTTTGTTATTCCTGCATTATTTGGAATTAAAACAGGGTTTACACTAGCTTCAACAAGCATGTTTATGTACTTGCAGTAATTTTTAAATCGTTTTTTAGCATTATCAGCCCCATGTTTGCTTATACAATTTTGGAATTTGATTAACTTTTCAACAAGTTTTTTATTTTTATAGTATTCCATCAGTTTCTTTTTTGAGTGGTACTTATTATAGTAATCACCGTTAAAAATTATTGGTTTTAAAATATCATTTATAAAGTATGCGGCATCTCTTTCATTCCAATAGTTTATCAACTCAGGTGTAATTCCGTCAGTCTTAAAATGATACATAATTTTTTTCCTTTTTATTTGCACTTCATAACGTATAACGTTTTTATCCTGTTTACTTATAAAAGGCATAATTTCTTTTTTTAGATCAACCTTTGAAGGGTGTATATAATTTTCCTCAATAATCTTCTCTATCATTTTTTCAAGTCTTGAATATACATTTATTTGCCTGCTTTTACTGTTGTAATAAATGCTTGATTTATACCTATCCTTCTTTTGTAATCCCCTGTAATTACTTGGAGCTTTTTTATAAATTTTTAATAATTCTTTTTTTATTGCTGGCTCATATTCAATATCTATAAAGTAATCAATCCTTGTAAAAATTTCACTTTCTAGTGTATACATGCTAAATTCTTGATATAAAAGAAATCTATATCTATTCATGAATTCATCTAAATCTTCTACTACAAGTGTATCTTTCCCAAGTAAATCTCTAGGATTTATTATTACATGAAGGATTCTGCTCTGATAATCAGATTTATTAATAATATGGTATTTATACCTAATCCCTCTAAATTGTGATTGTCCATTAAAGTATTTATCTTTTGCATTAGTCCTATTCTGTTTTGCAGGTATTAATTCATGTATTAATTTTTCATGGTCTTTGTCCGATATTTTGTAATAAGAAAATTCAATTGTATGTATATTTATAGTGTTTTTTGTTAATACTTTCATTAGTACCTCCATTGGTTAGTTGTTGGAAATTAAAGAATTTTTATCCATGTCAAATTAAGCAAAATCAATGCTTATTAAGTTACATGGTATATTTAACTGAAACTATTTGATAAGGCAAAATAAAAGACAATAGAATATAAAACCATCTATGCCTAAGAAAATATACAGACAGCAAAAAACACAGGTATTTTCTATCTCTTTTATTTTTGATCTGCTTCAAATATTTTTGAATAAAATTAAATTTTGGTATTGAATTTTATTTTGAGATGTGTTAGAATTATTCTCAGTTAATAAATATTGTTTTCGGGTATTGGCAGTATCCAAAGTTTACACAAAACAAAACAATAAATCAAATACCAAAATTGCTAATATTTTAGCATTTTTTGTTTTTAGGCAGTAACCAGTATGTAGTTCCACCACCTTTCATATGTAGTTACTTGTATCTTTAAAAATGGGCATACTTCACCCTTCCATATTTAGAATAGCATTCTCAATACTTAATTGCAATTACAATATTTTTACAATTATGTTACAGTTTTATTACAAATCTTAGTTAATCGCTTATAATTCCCTGAATCTGTTTCTTAATGTACTTCTGCCCTTTTATAAATATCTAATTCTAAAGTCTTTGTAAACCTACCCGCTATTAAAGAAACAAAAAAGAAGGTTTTATTTAACCTTCTCAGCTTCATACTCCGCTACCCTCCTATAAAAGGTATTTCGCTTCATTCCTAATAACTCCATAGCTCTTACCGCTGTAATATTGCTAGCTTTCCATTCTTTATATATCTTTTCAAATTTATCGTTTTGAATCTTTTTCCTTCCCTTGTATTTACCTTCCTGTTTGGCAATCGCTATACCTTCTGCTTGCCGTTGAAGTATATATTCTCTCTCTAGTTCTGCCACTGCCCCGAATACTGTCAACATGAACTTGCCTGTTGGTGTGCTTGTATCAATGTTTTCCTTCTTGCTGATAAACTCAACATTCTTTTCTTTGAGCTTTTCAATTAACTCTAAAAGGTCTTTTGTATTCCTTGCAAATCTGCTGATACTTTCAACTATTACCGTATCACCTTTCCTAACAAATTCAAGCATCTTCTGAAGCTCAGGCCTATTAGTATTTTTGCCGCTTATTTTATCTATAAATATTTCATCGACACCCATCTCCTGCATTAATACTTCCTGTCTTGCAGTATTCTGTTCAGCAGTAGAAACTCTAACATACCCTATTTTCATAATTGAAGCACCCCTTTAAAATTGATGCTTTAACTATATCACAATGTTTCATTAAGGTCAATATTTATTTTGAAATATTTCATTATTAAAAATTTAAATCTATTGAAACATTTTTGTTGCTTTTCAAATAAATATACCCTATTGAAATATTTATCGTACAAAAATCAAAATTAAATATTATCTTGTCCTTTGCACTTCTCCTGTAAAATTATAATCATCAAAAAGATTAAACCAATGAAAACTCGTTACATGAGTACTTTCATAATCAGAAGCATCTAATAAGTCGTAATTATAATTTATCCAAGTTAAAAATCTAATCGATTCGTATCCTACTTTTAAATATGGGTATTTGTAAAATCCTGAATAATATCCTCCCTCAAATTTTTTATTTGGGAAACATTTAAAAGCATCATTTGCTATGTTGATTTGTACATTTTTGAGTATTTCAATTGTCTTATTTTTATCAGTTCTGTTAAATTTTATTGAATATTGTATATCATAAGGGTCACATCCTGACCAATCTGTTTGAATCCTATAATCATAAGGGAAAATAGAACTATCGTTTTCATCAATAGTATGTTCAAATGACCACTTGCCCATTGGAGTGTCGACTTCATTATACTTAATATTTATATATTTGTTAAAATCTTCAATTGTTTTAATATTAGTAAAAAAATTATCAAGTAATAATTCAATTATTTGTTTGTTTTCGTCTTTTTTTCCATTTACTATAACTTTACTTTGTGAAATAGCATATTCTAAAGGTGTTTGATTATATGAATCTTTGATATTTGTATCTGCACCATTATTAATTAATAGTTCCACAACATCTGGTCTTAGATTCCTTACCGCTAAATGAAGCATACTGTTACCTACAGAGTTATATGCATTTACATTCGCCCCAGCATCTATCAATGCTTTAATAGCATCAATTTTATCTGTTGTAATAGCGACTTCAAGCAATGAAAGACCTGTATAATCAATATAGTTTGGATTTCCTCCTAGGCTAATAAACTTATTTATTTCAGCAATATCATCACTGAAAACTGCACATCTTAAAAATTTATTTACATCTATCACTCTATATTCTGGATTTATCATTCTAACAATAATTGCTGACATCTCGGCTCTTGTAACCTCTCCTTTTTAGTGAATTCACCTTCTAACACTAGTCCCAATTCTTTTGATTTTCTAATAACACAATCATACCAAGTAGTATCACTTGGTAATTTTTCGGTATTTTCATTTAACGCTCTCAATACAACAGTAAGCATTTCTGCAATTATTAGTTTTTTATCTGGAGCAAATATATCCATATTTTGGCTGTCTTTTCCTACACCTTTTACTAAACCCATAGATGAAATCTTTTGAACATATTCATAATACCAATCAGTGCTTTTTACGTCAGAAAATTTAATAGTTAATTCGTTTTCTGCTAAAGTTACTGAAAAAATACTATTTATAATGAAAATAAACATAAAAATCATAAATAACACCAAATTACGTTGCCATTTCATAACTATTACCCTCCCAATATTTTACTTTTTAGTTGCTTCAACTACTACCCATCCAGCTTGCCCTTTATATACACCTTCTAATATCCTGACCTTATTCATTGTTAACTTTCTATCAATAATCTTTGCTTTTGTACCTGAAGGCACTTCAAAAAGCAATCCTTGCGAAACTAACTCCTGAAATCTGTACTCATCTTTATTAACGATACTTTTTATTGCATCAGACAATGCTTTATCTGTTACACCAACAAGAATTGGAGAACCTCCATAGTATAAAGATATTGCATCGGGATCGTTTTCGTTTGCATTTGATATTGATTTGTTACCATCGCTTTGAGTAATTGAATTATTATTTGAATCAGAAGAACTATTTAAAAATTTTAAATTATCAGGATTTGACCAAATCTCCTCTATTTCTTCTACAGTCACATTATATTTTTCGGCTGCTTCTTTCATTACTTTAGCCATAGTTTTATCGCCTGTGCTGCCATAATATTTACATCTATCTTCAATGTATTTCATTACATTTCTTTCAAGAGTCTTATCACCACTTTTTTTTCTTTGCTCTGTACGTTCCTTTATTTCAATTGCAACAGCATATTGTTTTTTCCAATTTTCCTTACTTCCAAATAATTTAATACCTAATTCTATAATTTTTTGACTATATACCCCATTGTAGTCAGGAGAGATTTTTCTCATTTGCTCTTTAGCCTTTTCGGTTTCGTTAACACCTAAAAAGAAAAGGGTGGAATCATAATAATATAAAGCGGATAATTCCTCATCTTCTTTATTTTCTTCCCAAGTATCTTCAATAAATTTACCTCTACTTCTTCCATCATCAAGCCATTTAATATCTTTATCAAATAATTCAACTATTTTGGTTATTTTTTCTTTTTTCTTTTGCTCTTTATTCAATATGTTTCCATTAGTGTTAGTAGTAGTTTCTGCACTTTGATTTTTTACCTCACTATTATTCGTAGAACATCCTACTAAAAAAATGAATAAAAGTATAAAAAAATAAAAAAATTTATAAATTTTCCGTTTCACCTCGACCCCTCCATGTTGTATATTTATTACAATTATATCATTTAGCACTATCTTTTACAATACATGTCACAAATACTGTATTCGTTCTAATATCGACAAAACACAGCAGAATACAGCCTTGAGTCAATGCTTACATGATTTGCACATTTATAGTCCAAGTCCTGCGATACAGTAATGCTAAGGTTTCTTAGCTTTCATTATTTTATTTACAATTACTAATTATTGTCGTCAATAACATTGTGGTATTTGCAGAACACATTTTCAATGTTTGTTAATTCTTATGTTAAAAATTTTAACATATATAAATATTTCATGTAAATATAAAATTTAACTAAACATTTAACATAAAGGTTTGATTATTTATATGAAGGATAGAAAATTGAAAATCACCAGAAAAGAAGATGATTATAGCATTTTCAGTATAAGAATAAAAAATGATACTATGAAAAAGCTTGATGAAATAGCAACCAAAACAAACCGCTCAAGAAATGAAGTAATAAACATTTGCCTTGAATTTGCTTTGAATAATCTTGAAGATGACACTATAAAATAAAACTACCATTGTGGTAGTTTATTTTACTTTCAGCAGTTTTAATTCATGAACATTCAGGGTTTCCTTTATGTCTTTAATATCCTTTTTCATCTCCTGTTGTGCTTCATAAAATTGCTTATATCCATCAAATAAAGCATCAAGCTTCTTTCCATGTTCATTTTCAATAACCAGGACATGTTTTTTCAGGTCATTAACTTCTGATTTCAGGCCCTTAAATTCTGATTTCAAGTCCTTAATATCTGAATCCATGCTATTAAGTTTATCCAGAATTATCTTTAAAGTTTCTTCCATTTTCATCCCTCCGAAAGCATTATATCACTAACGTATAAGTATTTCTATATATTTTTCATAATAAACATTAATAATTGTTTGATAGAAGAATTAAACAACCTTCAAAAACCACTCCATTTTGTTTACTCCATATGTACAGTACTTTTACTGATACCGAACTTTTTTGCGGCTGCTCTTACGGTTGCCTTATTTTCGATAATGAAGTTAGCCAGATCTACAGCACGCTCTTCTATGTATTCCTTCAATTCAGAACTCCCCCCTGTCACACCTTTTGTTGGTAAGAAAAGTAAAAAATTAATTACTTTTAATGTGAAACACATTGGAATTATTGGTGATAAATCCTATGGTATATTTATGCTATGAAAGGGTGAGATATGAGAAGTTTTCTTAAAAAAGGGAGGAAATTGGTTATTTTAAAGAATCGGAGGCTGTGTCTACTACAAAATTTTTCATCTCTTGGAGTTCAACAATATTATTCAATATTGACTTAAGAACAGGTATTGCTACGCTGTTTCCAAATTGTTTATATGCCTGTCCGTCTGAAACAGGTATTTTGAAGTCGACAGGGAAACCTTGAACAAGACAGCATTCTCGTGGGGCCAGTTTGCGTACCTTACCGTTTATCAGGTATGCACCTGTCTTTGCGGCAGCACCGCCGCCATAGGCAGATAATGTTATGGCATGGCCATATGGACTGTAGATTCTTTCACCCTGTCCGCCTTTGTTAATTGTTCCTATACGAATGGGTTTAGCCTGGTTTGTATGTTGTAAATTGTCCGATAATACAATGTCGTCTCTGGTAATTACATATTTTTGGGTATCATCATCCGGTAAAAGTATATCCTGTAAATATATATAGCTCTTCATGGGTTCGGGAAACATAAAATTATGTACTCCCAGATCCTTTCTGAAGCATACCATATATACCCTTTCTCTAAACTGTGGAACACCATAATGTCCTGCGTTGAGGACTTTGTAAAAGACGTTGTAACCTAGATCGTCAAGAATGCCCAACATATGACTGAATGTTTTGCCACTGTTATGACGAACCAGATTTTTTACATTTTCAAGAAATAACAATAAAGGCTTATGATATTGGGTTATACGGGCAATTTCAAAAAACAGTGTTCCGCGTGTATCTTCAAATCCTTTTTGCTTGCCGCTTATGCTGAAAGCCTGACATGGAAAGCCGGCACACAATATGTCATGCTCAGGTATCTCATGACTTTCTATTTTTGTAATATCACCTGAAGGCTTCTCACCGTAATTTGCTTCATATGTAATGCAGGCCTGTTCATCAATTTCCGATGAAAATACACACTTGCAGCCGTAGTACTCCATGGCCAGCCTAAAGCCTCCGATTCCCGCAAACAAATCTATAAATTTCAAATTGTTAAATTTCTTCATAGCAATTCTCCGTGCATATAATAAAAAATATAATGGCAATCAATTAATTTATGTCTATTCCTTATTTAATCATTCCTTATTATACATTATCTCAAAACATTACACGATATAATATTTTCAGTTTGTAGTCGGATATTTTTTGCATTAAAATGGAAATTACACAGATCAGGTATTGATTTTATTTTGATATAGTAGTTAAATATATAATGAAGTGGTGGATTATTAGTAATTTGTGGGAGAATTTTATGGCAAAGAAGTATAAAGTCCTGATAATTATTGTAATATTGGCTGTAATTGTCTTATTCGGTGTAATACTATACGCACTAAAAGCTGAAAACAAATATCAACCACTGGATTTCAAATATACCTTTGCATTTATTCCACATCAAAAATATGATCTTTATTGGAAAGAAGTAAGAAAAGGCGTTGAAGAAGTAGCAAATAAAGAAAACATTTTGCTTCAGGTTATGGAGAGCGACTGGGTAAATGAAGAAGCTCAACTGAACTTTTTCAATATAGCTATTCTGTCAAAAGTTGATGGAATAATCGCACACTCCTATGACAAGCCTGAGTTTACTGATGTTATTAATAGAGCTCAAAATGCAGGGATACCTGTTATTACCATTGACTCTGATTCTCCATTGAGCAGCAGAATAGGTTATACAGGTATAGACTACAATTATGCAGGCAGAAGGGCAGCAGAAGTACTAATGCAAAGCATGGAAGGAAGAGCCCATGTGGCTATTCTAACCCCCAATACAGGAAACGATATCAGAATATTGGGCTTTAAAGATGCGTTGAGTTCCAATAGTCAGGTAGTTATAGAAACCATCGAAAAGACCAATTCAAATATACTTGGTGCAAGGGGGATAATAAGGAGTGTATTAAAAAGATATCCTGATGTCAATTTTGTCTTTTGCACGGATTATAATGATACAATTGGAGTTGCCAGAGAAATCGTAGATCTTAACAAATCAGAGAAGATAAAAATAATCGGTTTTGAATGCATGCTGAAGGATGGCGTTGATTCCGAGATGCAGACATATATAGATACAGGTACCATATTGGCAAATATGGTTCAAAGTCCCTATTACATAGGAAGAAATGCAATGATAAAAATGATAAATCATAAAAAGGGAAATGAGAATGGACCGCTGGAGGCAGGTTATGATTTTGTTTTTACAAAGTATTCGGAATAATGAGGGGTAAAAAATGTTAAGCAAAATAAGGACAAAACTGGTAGTATTTTTTATAACTCTTATCTTGGCAATGAGTATTGTTAATTATTTGGTTTACCTTCAATATTCGTCTTTTGTGCATAACCTGAAAGCTTTGGATAATATTGTAGAAGATATAAATAAAACCCAGTCAGATCTCGCAAATGATATTGTATTGACAAGATTTGTTCCTAGAAATTTCGATTCACAGGTCAGTTCAAACAAGCTTATAAATGATATGAACAATGCCATATATCTAAACCTTATGGATCCGTCAGAATATGCTATTTATAGAAGTATTCAGGAAATGGTCAAGTCATATACCGATGAGGCAACAAAAGCAATTAATGCTAAATTAGGCAGAGATCCTGAAAAATCACTTATGCATTTTAATAATTCTGAAAAGATTGCAGGCTATATGAAAGAGAGAATTGATAAGCTTGTTTCATCATACAGGGTTGGCCTTGTACAAAAGATGCAAAATCAGTATATCCTTGTCATAACATTGTTTGCCACAGGAATTATAAGTTTATTCTTCTCAATAGTTTTTTCCGAGAGAATAACAAGACATATAAAGAATCTCACAAAGGTTGCTCAAATTGTATCAAACGGTAAATTCGACATAGAGGAAATTCCCATAACCGGTAAAGATGAAATAAGCATTCTTACATCGGCATTTAATACAATGATTTCAAATATAAAAAAGCTTATTTCCGAAATAAAGGAAAAGGCAGAGGTGGAAAAAAAGCTTAAACAAAAGGAAGTTGAGAATTTAGAGATCAATAATCTTCTTAAGGAAGCTGAGCTACGGGCATTGCAATCACAGATAAATCCCCATTTTCTTTTTAATACCCTAGGATGTGTAGCACATACTGCATTAAAGGAAGAAGCGGATAAAACATATGACCTTATAATGTCGGTAGCTGATTTGTTCAGATATAATCTCTCAAGATCCCATGGATACGTCACATTAAGGGATGAGATTAATAATATAAAGGAATATATAAATATTCAAAAGGCAAGGTTTAAAGACAAATTTGAATTTGATATCATGGTTGAAGATGACAGTCTTTTGGATGTTACAATACCATGCCTAAGTATACAGCCAATTGTTGAAAATTCTTTTCTACATGGAATAGAAAAGAAAGAAGGTCCTGGGATTGTTAAAATAAGCATATTTAGAGATGAAAAAGATATTGTTGTAGAAATATGGGATACCGGTGTAGGTATTAGCGAGGAAAGAATTCGTGAAATTATGTCGGATGATCCCCTTCATGACTCTAGTACATCAGCAGGTCATACCACAAAACTCGGATTAAAGAATGTAATAAAGAGATTGAAATTGTTTTATCAGAGATCGGATGTAATGGAAATTAGAAGCAAAGTGGGAGAAAGTACAAGCGTTATTCTTTATATTCCTGCAGAAATGGGGTGATGCTATATGTATAAAATGATAATTGCAGATGATGAGTCTTTCGTACGTGATGCCTTTAAAATGGTTATAAATAAGTGCTTTCCACAGATTATGGTTGTTGCTGAGGCACAAACAGGAAGGGAAGCTATTGAAAAAGCTTCGGAATTTAATCCCAACATTATGATAATGGACGTAAAAATGCCTGGTATTAATGGACTTCAGGCTATATATGAAATCAAGAAAATAAACCCTGAAACCAGATTTATAGTTTTGACAGCATACGATAACTTTGAATATGCCAAGGAGGCTTTAAGTCTTTCTGTTGATGAATATATTTTAAAGCCTGCAAGAAGGGAAAAAATTATTGAATCTGTAAGCAAGGTATTAAGAGCTATTGAAGAGCATAAAAACAAGAAAAGCCAGGAATTAGAGCTAAAGGAAAAGATAAACAACATGATTCCCATTATGGAGAGTGAGTTTGCATTATCAATGGTTTTTAGCGATATTGACAGGATAAAGCAGATGGACTATCCCAAGTTATTAGGCAGGACATTTTATGCAGGGTATTCAATGGTATTGGATTTTAATACTGATGCTTACAAAAAAAATGATAGAATTAAAGATTTGATTAATTCAAAGGTGAAGGATTTCCTTTCAACATTTTTTAATAGCAGAGTCGATTATTTTATAACCAGTCCGTTTTTTTCAAATAGAATTGCATTATTTTTTCCTGAGGATGAAGTTGATGATATTGATGAAATAGGCTTGATTTCTATAGATTTGGCTAAAAGCTTCGTTAAGAAAATAAAAGAGGAGCTGGATATAAGTCCATTTGTTGGAATCGGAGGCTTTCATAAAGGGATTGATGGCCTTATTGAATCATATAATGAGGCGAGTGTTGCGGTTTCCTCAAAAAAACAGGAGGTTTGCCATATTGGCAATGTAGAATTCACAAAATCCGATACATCATATTCTCTTAAGTTAGAAAGCCAGCTTTGTGAAAAAATAAGACAATTTGATAAGGTTAATGCTATTGAGACATATAAGGAGTTGTATTTTTCGATAAATTCCTGGGAAATAAAAAATATTGCGGGTAAAATGAGTGAGCTTATGGCAGTTTTGGCACGAATTTTACTTGAGTTCGGTATGGAAAATTTAGCTAATAAGTTCTTTGACGAGACTGAAAAAAGAAAGCTAAGGATGTTTGAGTCGAAGAAGGATATATATGAATGGTGTATTTCCAAAATACAACAGGTTATAAACCATCTGGCAAATTCCAAAACTATAAATACCGACAATGACGTTATAATAAGTGCGGCTAAATTTATTGAAGCCAACTATATGAATGAAATAACATTAGAAGATGTGGCAAGAGCCGTAAGTGTCAGTCCTTATTATTTAAGCAAGCTTTTTAAGAGTCAGATGAGTCAAAACTTTATTGATTTCCTTACAGATTTGAGGGTAGATGCGGCAAAGAAGAAGATACCCGATTCCAATTTGAGCATAAAAGATATATGTTATGCGGTAGGTTATAACGATCCGAATTATTTTACCAGAGTGTTTAAAAAAGTAACAGGTCAGACACCGCTAGAGTATAGGCAGGCAAATAAATCAACGGGCAGCGAGGAGAAATAGTATGGGAAAGACGTATTGGATGGTTGCTTCTGTTGTTTTGATGAGCATAATTGTACTTGGTTTAAACGGTTGTGAGTCGGAAAAGAGAAAAGATAAAAAGGATATAAAACTGGGATTTTTGGTGGACGCATTATGGGAAGAACGATGGAAACGGGACATGGATTTGTTTACCGAGAATGCTCAGGCTCAAGGGGCACATGTATTTGTAAAATCTGCTAGCGGTCAGAATGATTTGCAGATAAAGCAGGCTATGGATATGATCAAGCAAGGTCTAGATGTCCTGGTAGTAGTTCCAAGCAGCAGTAATTCGGCAAAACGCATTGTTGATTTAGCACATAGAAAAGGTGTAAAGGTTATTGCGTATGACAGAATGATAAGAGATTGCGAACTGGACTATTATGTGTCTTTTGACAGTAGAAAAGTTGGGGAGCTTCAGGCTCAATACCTGGTTGAAAGGTATCCGAAAGGCAATTATATATTGATAGGCGGCTCTGAGGAAGACGATAATGCTAAGCTTTTATGGGAAGGGCAGCATAAGGTTCTGGATCCCTACATAAAAAGAGGAGATATTAAAATAGTATTTGAAAAGTGGACTGAAGACTGGAACCCTATAGTTGCCTATGAAAATGTGAATCATGCTCTTAACGATAATAAGAAAGACATTACGGCAATTTTGGCATCAAATGACGGTTGTGCCAGAACCGCCTTTCAGGCTCTCTCGGAGCATAAACTTGCAGGAAGGGTTGGACTTACAGGCCAGGATGCAGATATTGCAGCGTGTCAGAGAATAGTTGAGGGAACCCAATCAATGACTGTATACAAGCCAATAAAAAAGCTGAGTGAAAAAGCGGCAGAGATTGCAGTGATGCTTGCAAAGGGCGAAGAGGCTCCGGTCAATACAAAACTCAATAACGGTTTTTGGGATGTACCGTCATTTTTAATAGATCCTGTTTGTGTCGACAAATCAAATATAGACGAGGTTGTCATAGCAGATGGATGGCAAAAAAAGAGTGAAGTTTACATTAACGTAATGAATTGATATACAAAAATTAAACAATCAATTATCTTTAACATATGAAAATATAAAACTAATATATGAAAATATAAAACTAATATATGAAAATATAAAAAAATATAAAAGGGCAAATAACATAAAGCCTTGGTTATTTGCTCTTTCTAATCTTAAGCTTATTTTAATCATTATAAATATTAATGCATGGCTATTGCTTCGGTAAGTAATCTGAAGGATCTACAGGTTTATCGTTTTTCAGCACTTCAAAGTGAAGATGGGGCTGCTCTGCCGATTCAAATACCGCTGTATTTCCTACGCAGCCTATAATGTCTCCAATTTTGACCTTTTGGTTTGTAGAAACCATGTTGCTGCTTGCAAGGTTTGCATATACAGTTTTGAGTCCGTTGGAATGATCTATAACAATGGTTATGCCATATCTAGGATCGTCCCTTATTTCGGACACATAGCCGTCTCCTGCTGCTTTAACTGCCGAGCCTTTTTCGCAAGCAATTTCTACGTACTTGTGAGTTTGCCACTGCTCGAGTGTTTTTGAGTAAACCGGTTTATCACCTGAGTAGCCTACACATATCTCTCCAAATACAGGCATTATCATATCTATGTTTTCTATACTTTTTCCTGAAACAGTTTTGGCAGCGTTATTACTGCTTTTTGCAGTTGGCTTGGCCTTTGGCTTTGTGCTGGCCGTCGGTGTCACCTTAGGAGTCGCAGTTGGAACCAGTTTAGTAGGTGTTGCAGCCTGTGCTTTATTTCCATCATTGGTGTTGTTAGGGACAATATTTTCTATACTTTTTCCGAGAATACTGGAAGCAGGGTTGTTGATTTCATCAGGTAGTACTCCTTGTAAGCTGTTATTTGAAGTTCCTGTCTGATCTCTACCCATTGTAAAGTATACGGTTGCTCCTAAAATGCATATACATAAAGTCAGAACCACATAAAACAATTTTTTATCAAGAAAGTTCAATATTTTTCTTCTTGTTAACTTTTTCTCGGGAAATAACTTTTTCATATTCACAATATCCACCTCCATACTATATTGTTACCTTCGCAAGGAACAATATACATGAAATTTAAAAATTACCGAAATGTGATTTTACGGCATCGGAGGGGCATATTTTTTTACACTTGCCGCAGCGTATGCATTCAAGTCCGTTGGGATTTTCATATATGGTGTGATCGACAGGACATGTACTTTTGCATTTTCCGCAGCGAATACATTTAGAGTGAGATACCTCCATTCTATAAAAACTGACTTTATTAAAAATGGAATAAATGGCACCCAAAGGGCATAGAACTCTGCAAAATGGCCTTTTTGCTGCCATGGACAGAAGTATAACACATGTTAGTATTGCCATCTTCCAGCCAAAGAGAAAGCTAAGTGTTGATCTTATGTCTTCTCTTACTATAGCAAGAGGAAGTCCTGCTTCCAATGTGCCTGTGGGACAAATAAGCTTGCAAAAATAAGGCGAATCAAGGCCCAAATCAAAGATGATATAGAGTGCCGGAAGCAAAAATACGGTAACAAACAATATTATATATTTAAACTTTTCAAATATTTTATGTATTCCTATTTTTTTGAAAGGAACCTTGTAAAGTAGTTCCTGGAAAAAGCCAAAGGGACAAATCCAGCCGCAAACCGCTCTCCCTACAATTGTTCCTATAAGAATCAATATGCCTGCAACATACATTGAGAATTTATATTTTATATCAAGGGCTATAGCCTGCATTGATCCAATTGGACATGAGCCTAATGCACCCGGACATGAATAACAGTTTAAACCAGGGAAGCAAATTTTTTTGAGATTTCCGTTATAAATTTTACCTTCTAAAAAACCTTTTATATAGGAGTTGCTTAGTAAAAGTGAAGCGATCTGAATCCAATATCTCTTTATTTTAACCAATACCAACACACTCCAGACATATTAAAATAGCCTTGTGAAATACTTGTTTCACTTCGCCCGAATAGATGCCGTAAGCGATGAATGCAATTGATATGATAAGAAGGCATATTCGCAGTTTTTTCATATACATTCCCCCGAAACAATATATAATAATATTTTAGCTTAGTTTTTTTACTTTGTCTTTACAAATTAATGTAAGATTAATAACATATTTAATGTAAAAAGCAGGAATAAAATGGGTGGAATAATATGAGAATATGAAATATGTAATATTGAAGTAATTTGTTGTAAATTGTCGTATAATAATGTAATATTATATTGTTATAAAAATTTCAGGGGGTTAAAATGAGCGATTTTAATACAAATTTAGAACCAAATTCGCAGGATGGCTTCATCACAGGTCTCGACATGGCACCGGAGATAAGAAGCAATATTTTTCTTGGCTTTATAGGAGGACTGGCTTCTTCCATTATCGGGGCAGGATTGTGGGCAGGGATAACTATTTTAACAGGTTATCAAATCGGCTTTATGGCAATTGGAGTAGGATTCTTGGTAGGGATGTGCATAAGGATTTTAGGTAAAGGCAGTACATTTACCTACGCCATAATGGGTGCGGTATTCGCTTTACTTGGCTGTATGGTTGGAAATGTTTTGTCTATGTATGGAATATTTGCTAAAGAGTTCCAGATTACAATAGGTGATGCTTACAAATTGATTGGCCCGATTGATATGCTAAAGGAATCATTTCAACCGATGGACTTGTTGTTCTATGCTTTGGCAGTATATGAAGGCTTTAGATTTTCAATTTTCGTCAGGTAATAGTGCTTGAAAAGGGAGATTATGTTGGGTAATCTCCCTTTTCAATACAATCTACTCACCTATTGCACTTTCAAGCTCGTGAGCCGGTTTGTTTCCGGCAAAAAATCTTGTGAAGGAGTGACGGCCTTTTTTTATGGCAACGATGTTCCTATCCACTAAAGGTGCTATATCTCCTATCTTTTCGGGTGGTGCGGATAATATGCATTGAAAGCCGATACTGCGAAGAAGCAATATGCTTTCTCTTATTCTTTCACCATCCATTTTACTGAAGGCTTCGTCGAATATAATAAGCCTTATACAGTTCCAATTCCGGTCGTTAACATGGTAAAGCTGTGCAAAGGAAGCCAGCATTGCAATGTAAAACGGGGTCTGGGTTTCACCTCCGGATTTTTTGAGAAGTGTTTTAGATAGTCTCTGCTTGTTGTTATCCTGATCACAAGAATACATATCAAATCTTAAATATGTCTTATAATCTGTAAAAATCTTAATGTTTTTCTCCATTTCAAGCCTCAAATCTGCATCCATACCGGTGTCATAATCCACTATTTTTGAGAAAAGCTCATCGATTACAGGTCCATGCTTTTCAATAAAAGCATGGGATGTTATATTGTACCCGCTCATAAGCATTGGATCTGTGATCATGTCGTAAAACTTCTTGTAATCGGGATTAGGAACAACGGAAAAGCTGAATTGCTCCGATCCCCATCTATGCTTTTTAAGTGAATTGTTAAGCTCGGCAATCCTTTCGGTAACATCATCTATATTTGCTTTAAGTTCTGCAAGAAAATGGCTTACAAACTGCTCATAGGCCATTGATTTGGCTGCGGTTATTTTTTCAAGATACTCGGGTAATTTTTCTTCCCTGAGCTCTATGAGAGCCTTATAATATTTTTGATTATCATGTGCACTAACATCATAGCTGTAGCCGTATTTGCGGTTATATTCCGAGCGAAGGTTTGAAAGAAGCTCCAAATGCTTTTCAAGCCGGTTTCTGTGGACTTCCATTAGAGACTTGTGGTCTGCTATTATTGTATTTGGATTTTTCTTATTTGAAAATTCTTTTTTAAAGCTTGGTTCACCTGTATCCGATATCCATTCCTTTGAATAGTTTGCTGTAATTTGTTTGTTTCTAAGCTCATATTGTGCAATTTCATTAGGAAGCTGCACATCACGCAAATTGTCCAACCGCTCTTTTAGTACTCCGCATTTTGAAATGCAATTCCTCTCAAGAGATTTGAGTTCTTCAATCTCTATTCCAAGAGAATTGATTTCATTGGTAATGTTATGAACCCAGGCCAGGTCGAGCTGTGAAAGCTTGTCCAATAATTCCTGTCTTTTTGCCTGAAGTTTGGGTATGGTCAGTGATTCTTTAAGTTTTCTATCATTATCCTGAACTTCATTCTGGTTCATCGTATCTATATGCCTGATTCCCTTGTACAAATCAAATGAAGATTTTATGAGTTTATAATCTTCTTCCAATTGTATTTTTTCCGACTCTAACCTTGCAATTTGCTCCTGGATGGATTTTTTTCCGATAAGTGGTTTTTGCCAGAGAGCAGGACTAATTTGGCATGCAACATAGCCCTGATAAAGCATTCCTGTGTCTGTTACCGAACGATCGTATTTTCTAAGGTCGGCAGCACTGTCACATTTTATAACCCGCCCTAGTAAAAAGTTGACATATGCACGGGCATATGGATTATCGGTTACAACTTCCTCTGCAAGGCTTCCTTTTGAGCAAATGGGATTTGATGAAAGCACTTTGTCACCATCAATAAGTCCGATATCATATATGCCCTTTTCTGATTTTATCTGTTCATATAATGTTAGAGCATCAGGATAATATTCAGGATCTACCAATATATACTGCTTCTGCCTGCTCATATATCCCTCAATAGTGTTAACCCATCTTTTGTCGGCGATTTCCAGAAGATCGGCAAGTACATTTACAGTGATATCCTTTTTATACTTCGCGGAAAGACGAATTTGAAGCTCTTCCTTCATAATCTGTACTGTGCGGTCAAAAGGCTTGATATTGTTTTTTAGGGCATTGATCTTTTCCTCACATTCTTTTATGGACAGGGATTTTGAATCCAAAAGCTTACCTAGCATATGTCCAAGATTTGAAAGTGAAGTTTTAAATGAATTTCCCGATTCCATCAGCTTATGATATTGGTCGGTGCTAAAGCTTGAAATGTTTTCGGCTCTTATATCCAAAAGTGTCCCTATTCCGCTTTTAAAGCTCAACAAGCTTTCATGAAGCTGGCTGAGTTCATCGTTGAACAAGTCCTTATTGCTCAGCCTTCCTACATGTTCAATAAGCTTATCGGTATCTTCTGCTGCAGAACACCAGTTAAGGGCGTATATGTGAAAGCGGTTTACCAGTTCATAGATGGTTCCTTCCAAGGCATGTATCTTTTCTTCTATTGTTTTTTTCTCGCTTTCAAGGGACTGCTGATTTTGGTATATGTTATTCTTACCACGCTGTTCTATAAGGCTGTCACGGGTAGTGGATTTTTCCATGATTTCGGCAGACAGTTTGGCCTGGATATCGGCAGTTTGCATATATTCATTTTCCGTGTTTTTGATGCTGCCTTTAAGCTTATTAATTTCTTGTGAGATTTTTTCCATTTCCCATCGGTCAATGATGTATTGATATATCTCAACTTTTTGTTTTTCGTCGTGAGAAGCTCTATATATTTTGTCTATTTCTTCCAAATCCGCAATTCTGGATTTCATAAGGTTTGCTTCCTGTTCAAGCTTTCTGTAATACCTCAAGTTTTCCTGCATTGCCGTTATATCCACATTATCCTTTGCATCACAGATGTTGTTGGTAATAAATTCCTCAATATCTATAATGGGAGAAAAGGATACGGCTTTTTTAAGAAGGCTGAAATAATTATCCCTAAGTCCACCAAAAAGGCTTTTTATTTTTGATTGATAGGACCTTCCGCTTTCACTGAACTCAAAAAGGTTCTTATCATAATTCTTTCTAAGGTAGGCCTTTAGGTCTCTTATTGAAAGAGGGGTGTCATCTTCTATAAAATTGTTTTCGGGAATAGAATCCTTTAGAATGAAATAAGTACTTTCATCCTGAACGGAAAAATTGCAATCAAATACAACTCCTAATGTAAAATACCGTTCTTTTTCAGTATCGAAAAACTCACAAGCTATATAACTTGAAAATGGACCTTCTCTTAATGACAAAAAGCCTGCCTGGCCATCATCACCGTATTCACCGCGAAGGTAACCCTTAAGTGTTCTTCTTGACCTATCGTTTGCCGCTTTATTGAAGAAGTGCTGTCCGTTTGTTTCTCCTAAAAGAACCAACTGCATTGCATCTATAATTGTAGTTTTACCTGCACCTGTTTTACCCGTAAGAAAGTTGATGTCATCAAATTCAATGACCTCCAGGGAATAATAATGCCAGTTAATTAAAAGAAGGCGTGTTAATTTTTTCATTAGTTTTCCTCCCCTCGTATAACATCAGGTTCAGTGTCATCAGCCTCATCAATTTCATAAACATCAGCTTCATCAATCCCGTTAAAATCACCTGAGTTTGGCTGTGCTTCTAAGGCAGAGTACTCCTCAATGCTGCTAAATATTCTTCCTATTGAGTCATTTGGAAGAACCATAAGTATGGATGGGAATATAATGAATTTGCAATCAGGCTCTGTCCATTCTCCGCTGAGCTTTTGTATTATATTGAACCGGGATAAAAGCTTGAATGTATCGCTTAAATCCTTATCGGAGGGCTTTTTTTTCAGCGTATTGAAGGTCATGAGGCGTGAAACAACATCATATGTCGTAACGGGTATGGTGGATCTTAATGTGAGTTTTTCACGTTCTTCATCGTACAAAAGGCGTAATGTGTATATGAAAAGAGTTGTTAAGCTGTTAAGATGCAGCCTGTTGTATTCATACTCGCTTTCAATATATATGACTCCTAAGTTTCTATCCTTTAAAAGGTTCCATCCTGCATATGTCAAATATGTATTTATAATTTCAAAGTTACGGTCGATAAAACGATATTCAGGGTTGTACTTCATCATGCCTGTGGTATCATCATATGTTTCGCTTATTATAAATGTTTTTGCAAGAATGTTGTTTACACACTTTCTAAACATGTTTTGCTCTGAAATGCTAAGCTTTTCAAATTCTTCAATCCATAGGTTTGTCATTGTTTTCCTTATCTCTCCTAATAAATCTCATATTTGGGTACTTGTAACCATTATTTTCAATATAACCTTCTAAAAATTCCACATCATAAAAAGTCTTTTTTTCTCCCGATTTCATTGCTGCAAGGAGCAATAGAATAAAGCTCGTATCATCTTTTATATCAAGCTCTTGGCTGTTTAGCACCATTCGACTGCCAAACTCCTTTTCCATAAATGCAGAAATCTGTTGGTGACTGTATAAGCTTTTTACGCTTTTTAGGAAATCATCAAGCTCATTTTCCGGATGCTCCGTTTTGGTAATTTTGATTTTCTCGGGCGGTTCATATGACCGAAGCTTCCTGTTTGACCTGCAATATAAGGATTTTTCGTCAATATAGCTTTGCTTAAATAGCCTTACAGATGATGAAACAATATCTTTTTTTTGTTCGTCCAGATAAGGGTATTTCATCAATATGTCCGCAAGCTTTGTTTTGACACTTTGGTCATAATTTAAAAGGTATATCATCTTATCTATGGAGGCCTTGGTATAGGCAGTGTTTTTGTTTTGTATCTCCTGCATGAGCCTGTCTATGCCTTCAAATGTATCATAAATCTCAAATAATTTACGGGAGAGCTCCTCCATACCGCTTTCCATATCGGTGTATTGTCTTTCCCTTATGCCGAGAATTACTATACGTTTTCTAAGCTCCTCATTTGAACGAATCTTATCTATCATGGTCATAATAGGTACTTTGAAACGCAGTACAGAGTCCCTTGTTATCAAAGGATGAAATATTCTTTCATTAACCAGCACCTGATAGCCTTCAAAATGATTTTTCAAAATGTCATTGGCAGCTAAAGAATTGTTTAAAAGCTGGTGGTATCTCCGTATGTTGTTTAACAGTACCTTAAGTGAATCCAGCAATAAATTGCAATTGGTATAGGCCGACTCTAATGCGGTAAACAAATAATCTTCAGAATCATCGCTTAAAACTGTCTTTAATGATGAATATGTGTTAAATGCATATGACTTGTAGCTCTGGGTATTCTCCTGTGTGATTGAATAAAGAAATTCAATCATACTCATGGAATATGGAGGTATGGTTACTATTTCGTCATATGAACGCTGTTTGTACTCTATTTCAATCCAGTTTGTATCTCGAAGCCTGCGTAATATCAGATGAGCCATGGAGGTCCATGTTATGGATTGGGGTTCCTCTATATTTATGTCTGTAATGTCTGATTCGGCTTCTTCGAGTTCCGCTTCAATGTCAATGGGGATCATCAGATCCCCAAGACATTCTGCAAATATGTTAACGAGGCTTTCCTTATCTATGTAAAGTTCGTTTTTAAAGGCTTTTCTTAAGGACAGCAGTATTTCTACATATACATTTCTGTTTTTTCCTGTCAGGATCCTGAAAAATTGACCCGGTATAACATCAAAGACTTTCATGTAACCTCCCGTTTTTGGTTTATTATAGGGATGTGGGTTGGTTATCCCAAGCAATATACTATTATAATATATATTCCGTACGGGCAGCAAGGAATAATTATGGTTCTATTTGACAACGGGTCAAGATTCATTTATAGTTGTAGTAAGAATTTCAAGGAACAATCTTTGACAAAATATTTGATTTGGGGGAGAACTACTATGAAAAAATTTAAAATGGCGGGTATAATATTACTTGCGGTGTGCTTGACATTGACTTCTATGGGATGTGTAGGCATTGCAAATAAGGAAGAGGTTGGCAAAGGTGAAATTTTAAGTGTAAAAGATAAATTAAATGATCAGACTGATAATGTTGATCAGACTGACACCGAAGCTAGCGAAAAGCCAGATGTCGATGAAAAGTTGGATTTAGGTATAAATGACGGTGACATATATAAAAACAGTTATTTTGGGTTATCTGTCAAGCTTCCAATAGACTGGAAAATTGCAACTGAAGAAGATTTGAAACAAGTTATGGATAAAGGTAAAGACTTAGTAGCCGGTGATGATGAAAGCAAGAAAGTCGAGTTGGATTTGGCGGAATTAAATACAGTGTACCTGCTTATGCTTTCAAAGGCAGAAATGACGGGGCAAACCTATAAAAATGGCAATTTTATGATAATGGCTGAAAAATTGAACTTTTTACAGGGCATATCTAAGGGAAGCCAGTATTTGGAATCTGTAAAGAAGCAATTGCAGGACATTAAAGATCAAATGCCTTACAATCTTGATAAGCCTATCTATCCGGAAAAAATCGGAGGCAAGGATTTTGCTGTTTTAGAAGCAGTTATTGAGTCTGATGGGATGAAGCTTACTCAAAAATATTATGCATATGTTATGAAGGGCTATGCACTTGTATTTATAGGTACATCAACACATGAAGATTACGAAAAAATTATTCAGGATATGCTCAATTCTGTAAAGTTTGAATGATCATTGTAATTACAGGAAGGTTTTCAGGTTTGATATCTGAAGACCTTTTTTCATGTAAAAATTTATTCAGAAGTAAACCTAAATTGAAAAATTTTCTTAGTATATTTATTTAAAAATTTGCAACCTTTTTGTAGAATTATAAAAATTTTACGAAAATGGTTGCAAATTTTTGTTAGATATCGTAGTATAGTGTTAGTTTTTCCATATATAGGCTTATCTTTATTTTGTATCTACATTAAATACTATTAATCTTTTACATTTATCTATTGCAAATTTAGGGTAAAGCGTTCGTTATTTTGCTCTGATAAATGTAAGGTTAATAACGTATTTAATATACATATATGCTTTTAGTGAAAATAGGGGGAGATTTTAGCATGAAAAAAAAGGTTATGTTAAAAGGTAAACTGCTGAGGGTATCTATCCTTCTTATGGCACTGTGTACGGCCACAATCTTTTTTGTCACAAATAGCAATGTCAATAATTTGGTTGAGAACAATGTAAAGGCAAAATTAGAAAGTATATCGTATCTAGGGATGGATATCATCAAAAGTAAATATTACGGTGATTGGAAGTCAAAGGGAGGTAAGCTTTTTATAGGTGAAAATCCGGTAAACGAAAATTTTGAAATTCTAGACGCAATTAAGGAAAAAACTGGTGCATTTTCTGCAATATATCTTGGTGATGAAAGTGTGGCCTCAAACTTAATTGACGGTGATGGGAAAGAAGCATTAGGAGCAAAGTTATCCAATGAAGAAGCTAAAAAAGCTATAAAAAATGGTTATTCCTATAATGGTGTTGAAGATGTATTTGGTCAAAAATATGATGCAAAATATGTACCGATAAGAGATGATACGGGAGAAATAATTGGAACTTGGCTTGTTGGTGTGCTCAAAAGCGATGTGGGAAGCCAGAATGAAAAGATGAGAGAGGTGAGGACTTCCATTATTGTTATTTCCGTATTATGCGGTATGTTAGGATGCATAATATTGATGATCTATTCAAAAAAATATCTAAAAGATGTTGATACACTTAAGGTTTCATTCCTTGGATCAAGTTCAAACAACAATAAAACACAGCAAAAGGTTTTAAGAATGTCATTTCTTCTTATAGGGACATTTGTTGTAATTTGGTTTGTTATACAAGGTTTTACAATAGGTAATGTTGCCAATAAAATAATAGACAGTAATATAAAAGATAGATTGAAAGTTGCTTCGGAATTGGGGTATATGCTTATTGACGAGAAATATAAGGGTGATTGGACAATCAATGATAATAAGTTATTCAAAGGGACAAATTCTATTAATGGCAATGCTGAAATAGTGGATACAATTGGTTCTATTACAGAATCTCGAGCAACTGTTTTTATGAACGACACCAGAGTAACTACAAATATTTTACAAGATGATGGTAAAAGAGCAATAGGAACTAAAGCATCTAATGAGGTAATAAATACGGTTTTAAATCAAGGTAAGGAATTTGAAGGTGAAACAACAGATTTGGAAAAAAGCTGTATGGCGAGATACATGCCAATCGAGGACAGTAGTGGTAAAACAATTGGAATGTGGTTTATAGGCGTTGATAAAAAATTTATCAACAAGCAGATAACATCTTTGAGAAAACCCATCTCGCAAATTAGCTTGTTGGCTATAATAATAGCATTTTTGTCGTTTTTATTCCTGTCGAGAAGGATGGTATATGATGTGGATAACTTTGATATCAAATTGTCGGCCTGAATTACGGGAATGCCCGTGGTTTTACATACTGATAAATTTACATATTGATAAAATAGGCACTTGAAAAAGTGTCTTTTTTTATTTCATCAATAGATTTATCACTTTTAATTATGAACATGATATTGATTAATCCGGAGCAGTTAATTGTTAACTTTGTGTTAACTCTATGTTAACCCTCTATTAACCCTATTTGAAAAGTGAATATTGAGTAATATAATTAAACTAAATTAAATACGTTATTAATCTTACATTTAGCGAAAGATAAATGTAAAAGATTAATAGTTTTTAATCTATTAGAGAAATATATAAAGAGCTAAGCTCAAATTGTATATTGATTAGGGAACAGTTAGCTTAAACAATATACTATAATTCAATGTTTTAAATTTATTAGAGGGGGAAAATACATGGGTCAAGAATTAACAAAGATAATATTTGGTCTTCTTGGAGGACTTGCTGTTTTTATCTATGGTATGAACCTTATGGGAGACGGACTTCAAAAAGCAGCGGGCGAACGAATGAGAAGGATACTGGAGGTTCTTACCAGTAATCCGTTGATGGGGGTTTTAGTAGGAACTTTAGTTACAGTAATGATTCAAAGCAGCAGTGCTACTACAGTTATGGTGGTGGGATTTGTAAGTGCAGGACTTATGACTCTTCCTCAAGCCATAGGAGTTATTATGGGTGCTAATATAGGTACTACAATAACTGCCCAGTTGATTGCTTTTAATATCGGTGATTATACTCCTTTGATAACAGCTATAGGTTTTCTCTTCTTTTTCTTTTCCAAGAAAAAAATTGTTAAATATCTAGGTCAGACTGTTTTTGCATTCGGTCTTTTATTCTTCGGTCTTGAAACAATGAGTGATGTAATGGAGCCGTTGGCCACAAGTCCTGTATTTGAAAGCATGATTAAGCAACTAAGCCAGTATCCCATATTGGGACTTTTGACCGGAGTTATTATGACTGTAATTGTTCAGAGCAGCAGTGCAACAATAGCTGTTCTTCAAAATGTTGCTGCACAATCTGGAATAGATGGAGGGGCACTGATAGACATCCAGACAGCAATACCTATTTTATTGGGGAATAATATAGGTACCACTATAACTGCAATATTTGCATCCGTTGGTGCGAGATTAAACGCTAAAAGGGCTGCTGCTGCACACACCATATTTAATGTTTTGGGAGCAGTGATTTTTATGTTCCTGATCCCTATTTATGCCAAACTAATTATATTCATTTCCCCGAAAGGACCTGAAATAGAAATTATAAAGAGACAGATTGCAAATGCACATACAGCCTTTAATATTATTAATACTATAATATGGATACCTTTTGTTTTTGTACTTGCGAAAATAGTAACATTCATTGTAAGAGGACAGGAAGACCCAGCAGAAAAGAAAATTATGTATCTTGACAACAAGCTTTTGAGCAATCCTGCAGTTGCGATGGATCTTGCAACAAAAGAGCTTACAAGGATGGCACTTTTAGCGAAGCAGATGGCGGAAGATGCAAAAAACAGTTTTATAAACAGCGATATGAAATGTGTAAAAAAAGTTTCTGAAACTGAAGAAGTTGTAGATATGCTGCAGAGCGAGATCATTAAATATCTTTCAACCATGCTGTCTACAGGAACACTTACAGAACGCCAGTCGGTACGTCTCGCGGGACTTATGCATGTGACTCACGATATTGAGCGTATTGGAGATCATTGCAAAAATATAGCCGAGTTTGCAGAACAAAAGGAACAGGAACGTATTCCTTTTTCCAAACAAGCATTATCGGAGCTTTCAGATGTTTTCGAAATGATTAGGAATATGGTGAGTGACTCTATAAAATCACTTAGCGAATATGATACATCTTTAGCTAAGAAAGTTTTATCTGAAGAGTATGAGGTAGATGACATAGAAGACAAACTTCGTTCAAGACATGTGGAAAGATTGAATAAAGGCCTTTGTGATCCTAAAGCGACAATTATATTCATTGATCTTATTCATAATCTTGAAAGGATTGGAGATCACTGTAACAATATTGCTGAAGCTGTCCTTAATGACCTTGAGAGCAAGAACGTTCTTAATGATCACCAATTGCCCAATCCTCAGCAGTCATGACAGTTTTAATATTTTCTAAAATAGAGTTTGGTAATATGCAGGCATTCCAGCAATAGGGATGCCTGTGTATTATTTAATTGTTGTGAACATAATGGAGATTTGATACAATGTTGTCATACATGTATTACTTAAAGATTTATGAAGGGGGAGTTTTAATGAAGAAGCTGAAAAGATACATTATACCGATTATAGTTTTTCTGCTTCTGCTTCAGTCAGCTATAATAGCTGATATTGAAGGGATAGAAAATGTATATGCCAAAACTGCGTTGCAAGATGCAGGAAAAATAGCACCGCCTTTGTTTTATGTGCAGGGAAATATAAAAACAGATATAGATTGCAGCGAGGAAGCTGCAAAGCAAGTTAATGTGGGTTTTACAATTAGCTTTGACACTTTCAGTACAACAACAGATGAAAACGGTTATTTCTATGGAAGTATTTATAACGGTGATAGTACCATTAAGGGTGATATGATAATAGAAAAGCCGGGGTTTTTAAAGAGAACCATAAAAGATGTAGAATTACAGGCATATTCTACTGCATACTTTAATGATATATACATTATTCCGGGAGATATGAACGGAGATAGCATTATAAATTTTGCAGACTGCGTTTATTTGGCAAAAAAGTTTAACAGCACAATAGGCGATAAAATATATTCGGCTGATTCAGATATTAACAAAGATGGTGCAATCAATTTATCTGATTTTACCTATATAGCCAAATATTTTAATATAACTTCTTCAGTTTATCCACCTTATATACATATAGATATAACGCCGACACCGACACAAACAGTATCACCGACTCAAGTAGCAACACCTACACCTACTCCGATAGTTTCGGCGACTCCTACACCTGACCTGTCAGGTCTTGAAATTGAAAGAAAATTCCTTCTTGATCCAAGCAAAATACCCTATGACCTTAATAAACTGGATAAATATGAAATTGAGCAGGCATATATAAACTTTTCTCCCGAAATCAGAATTAGAAAAGTAGATAATTGGATGTTTTTCCTGACTGTTAAAGCATATGTTAATGATATGGCAATGACGAGAGAAGAACGTGAATTTTGGATAACCGAGCAGGAATACAATACCCTTAAGAAGAAAATAGAGGGCAATATAATATATAAGACCAGATATCAAGGCTTGGATGAAAATGGAGTAATGTTTGCCATCGATATATTTAAGGGCAATTTGGCAGGCTTAGCATACTTCGAAATGGAATTCCCGAACGAGGAAGAGGCCAACAAGTATATTCCACCTGACTGGGTAGGCAAGGATGTAACCAATGATAAAAGATATAAAAACGGTAGTCTAGCACAATTTGGAATTCCTGAATGATATTAAATAGGAATAAAAAGGAAGTTGGACTAAAATCCTACTTCCATTTTTATATCAGCACTTGTTATTTGCACTGCTAGACGTAATATTAATAACGTATTTAATATATTTAACAAGTAAATAATTTATTACATGTGTCTATTGGAAGTTATATTGGTCGTTTGTTATTTGGGCTGAGTGAATGAAAAACTATTATTGATTTAATTGTAAAAAGGAGGACAAGCAGTGGACAACACTAAAGGAAAGAGCATTTCCAACAATAATAAAAATCTCAAAAAAGCAAGTATTGAGGAAAAGCCTCTAGAAAAGAATAAAATAGCAATGATATTGATAGTTCTTCTAATTGTGAGAGTTTTGTTGACATTACTTCCAAGCCATAAGATTGATATAGGATTTTTAAAGTGGGAGATCTCATACCTAGGTAATAATTCTCTTAAAAATTTTACTACCGACATACATTTTGTATACGGCCCGATATATGCTTTTTTCCTTAAGATGTCGGCAATAATAGTAAAAACATTTTCGCTGCCCGATTTGGCACAAGAATTCATGATTAAGATATGGGCAGTTTTATTTGACTTTGTTGCAGCAGCTTTTATCTATCTTATCGGCAAAAAGTATAATAAAATCAGGCTCGGTATCGGATTGGCCATATTTTATGTATTGAATCCTGCAATAGTTTTCAATTCATCGGTATGGGGACAATTTGATGGAATTACGGCTGCATTGTTTATTGGTGTAGTATATTTCTTTAACATTAGAAGGTCAAATATTGCTTTGTTTATATACGCCGTTGCAGCACTTACAAAGCCTCAAGCTATAGCATTATTCCCCTTGGTGGCCATTTTATACTTTAAGGATTTTCCGTGGGCGAAGTTTTCAAATTATTTTAAGACAAAGGATAAGAATATTATTAAACCTGCCTTAAAAAGCAGCTTCATAAAGCTTGGAACAGGTTTTCTTGGATGTTTGCTTATTTATACTGTACTCATTCTGCCTTTCTACAAAGAAACGCCTTTTTATAGCATGAGGGAAATTAATATATATAGTAAAGATCTGCAGAACATTTCTAGTGGCAAACAGATCAGTGCATCTTCAACTGCCGAGGATAGGTTTTCCACAAATAATCTGACGGATGGGAAATATGGAGTATTCGATGGGTATTGGGCTTCACGAAACACATCACCCCAGTGGCTGGTATTTGACCTTGGTGCCCCCATGGATGTAGGGAGAGTAACACTGAATTGGGGTTTCGAATATGCCAAGGGATATAATATTCAGATTTCAGACGATTCAAATAAATGGACAACCGTATACTCAACATCAAAAGGCAAGGGTAAAAGCGAAAGCATACCGCTTGATTCAGCCAGGGGAAGGTATGTTAAAATTGAGATGGAAAAAAGACCATTCCCATACGGCTTAATCAATATTGATGAAAATGCTGGAGCTATAAAAAAAGCAGCATTTAAAGCAATTGACTTTTATTACTGGCTTGTACATCATTATTCATCATCACTGGATGATTATCCTTATGCAACTGCAAATGCATTCAATATGTGGACGATACTCGGAAAACAAATGGTAGATGACAGAACACCTTCGCTTTTTGGTATTACCTATGGAACATGGGGATATATACTTCTTTTCAGCTTGGTATGGCTGCTGGCTGCACTTTTGCTGTTGATCAAGAGAAAAAGTGCTTTGGCTTTGTATTATTCTGCGTTCATTCTTACAGCGGGCATATTTGTATTTGCTTCAAGAGTACATGAAAGGTACCTGCTTCCGGCAATAATAATGGCTATTGTATGCGTTTTTTGGGAAAAGCGAATGTGGATTCCGACTATTTTAATTTCTGCTGCGTGTCTGACAAATCAATGGTATGTATATTATATTCAAAACAAAAATCCAGATGCTCCATGGTTAGCACCGGATGATCCCGTTTCAATGGTCACTGCGTGGATAACACTGTTGGTAATGATAGGAGCTATAGTGTACTTGTTCATGCTTGCGGGAAAGAAGGATGTAAAGAAGCAAAAAGCAAGAACAGGGGTTAGAAAGAAATAGGATGCTATAAAGCTTTGATATATTATGGTGTCTATTGATAGTTTGTTTATCATGAATAGACACCATAATTTTTCATAAAATACAAGTCATACGATATTTAACGGTTTGTTCTGCTTTGTCTATACAGTCGAGTTGAATTTTGCTGCAATGATTATAACATCAGCCATATTTATTACACCATCCCTGTTTATGTCGTTAGCTTCTACGTATTTTACTTCACCCCTGACGGAATTGAAGGAAGTTGCTAAGATTATTATATCCGCCATGTTTATTATTCCATCCCCATTTAAATCACCGCTTGCATAGACGGAGGTTGGAGTGACAGTCGGTGTCGGGGTGTAGTTGTCTTCAAGGGATACAATATATGTATTTATTGAGTATGCAGGCAATGTATCATTAATATTTTTGGAGGATATATTAATACTGCTTTTAGCTAAATCCAGGCTTGAAGATGTCCTGTATACATCTGCCGTACTTTTCACATTTTCAAATTTGGATAAATTGAATGTAAAGCTAGCGGAATTGGTCTTGCTTGCATTTGTGGCAACTATAACAAGCTGCTTTTTATCAGGACTCATTGCTGCAAGTGTAACATCATTATCAGCCCCTATGATTGTATATCCGGGTCTTATGAATCTGCTGTAATTTGAGTGCATGTAGAATTTCTTTGTGAGTGTGAATGTCTGGGCGGCTTGGTTTACATAAATGCTTCCCCAATTGCCACCGTCTATTATCTGCCAGTCAAGCCATGCATCGGCTTGCATTTCTTTAATGTCTTTTACTATACGCTGGGACAGCATAATATTTGAATCCATCATATCTCCTGTGAAACTCAATGGACCTGATTCAGACTGCCAGAGCTTTTTTCCCTTGGACTTTGTAAGATCTCGAAGTTGTGTTCTTTTGCTGCCGCTGTAGGAATGGGTGTTTATCTGGGATATATATGACAATGTTGTTGCGTCATAGGCACCGATACTTGCCACTGTTGAGTCGATACTGTTTTCGTCAGGTGCACTGATGGTTGTTCCTGTTAATCCTTTTGATTTTAATCTTGCACCTACTTCTTTAATAATTTTTTGCTGTGCAGCAACGGTAAAACAGCAACCTTCCTGAGTGCCGTTTGACTTCCACCAATTTACATTAGGCTCGTTCAAAGGCTCTAATGTTCTGAATGTGATGCCCCATTGATCTCTATAGTGCTTTACAACCTCAGTCAGATATTCTGCGAAATCATCATAATAATCATCTTTGAGGTTGTTTGAACCATCGGTATTTCCTGAAGCACACCCGCTTTTTGTCATCCAATATGGAGGTGAATTAGAAAATGCCTCAAGTATCATATCATAGCCGTAATGCTTTCCTCTTTCAATTAACCTGATTAAAACATTTCTCTGGTTGGCATCTGCATTCCAATTCCATGTTCCGTTTGGAGACAGGTATCCCGGCATATCTCTGAATGCTGTCATATGATTATGGCTGGGATTTTCGCCGCCTCCTATATTATACCTGAATATATTGTACCCCAGTCCGTCTGTGGGGCTGATAATTTTTTCAATGAGCTTGTTTCTATTTTCTTCGGACCAACCGCCTATCTGATTTCCCCACCAGCATATGCTTGCTCCCCATCCTTCTATGGTTTGGTATTTTATATCGGGATCAATATTGACGGTGGTTGCTGCAAAAGCATTTAAAGGTTGAAAAGGGTTATGAAATACTGACAACGCTAGAATAAGACATATTGTGGCCAGTCGAGCTTTTCTCTCTAATAACATTAAATTATCCTCCTTTTTAGCTAAAGAAATATGGATGTAATTTTTATCCATTCCTAAATATATAATGCGAATATATATGCCTTTTTGCGGGGTATACAATAAATTAATAAAATTAAGATAAGAACTTCGAATGATTTTAAATCTCCATTTAGAATATTTGAAACTAATGATAACATACTTTATACTTGATAACTTATAAATAAGTAACAGGATATGAATAATAATTTTTTTGTCCATTATTTTTAAATAAGTGGTATAATTCTATCAAAAGGTGGTGAGCTATGTGTGCGGAAGGTTTTTACTCATAACGGATGATGATTTTAGGGAAATTAAAAACATTGTCAATGAAATATCTCAAAAATACAGGGAAGAGGTAAACGGTGAGGTGTTTCCTACAAATAATATTCCTACCATATATTCTCATAATGGCAGAAACGTGCTAAGTACTGCAAAATGGGGATTTCCAAACTATAAAAATTCCGGTGTCATTATAAATGCAAGGGCAGAGTCGGTGACAGAGAAGCCCATGTTTAGAAGATCATTTGCTTCAAAGAGATGTCTGGTGCCGGCTAATGGGTATTTCGAGTGGCTCGCACATGATAAGAAGACCAAAACCAAATACCTCATACGGGTTAAAGATAAATCTCTTTTTTATATGGCGGGTTTGTATAACATATTCACTGATACCGGCGGCAATTCATATGCTGCAGTAGTTATCATTACTACTGAGGCTAATTCTGATATTTCGTTTATTCATAATCGTATGCCGGTGATTTTAAGTGATGAATCAATTAATGTTTGGATGGATTCAAATAGTGATTTATCTACAGTTCAAACACTTATGAGACCTTTTTCAAATGGAAAAATCAATTATACTGTTGTATAGAATATATACTTTAAATCTTTAAATATATTAATAGAAGAATGTAATCTCAACATTTCAAGTTCATTTTTATACATTTCATATTAGATTTTCTACATTTCATACAAAAATCAAAGACTTTATTCCTTGTTTGTTATATATTGTGTTTAAGGAAAATCCAATAAGACAGCAAACTTGGGGGGATTTAAAATGTTTAAAGTTCATTTTAAGGCCTATAATGGGCAGTGCATATGTGCAGAAAACGGTGGTAGACGTGAAGTTGTAGCAAATATAGAGAGAGATGTATAAGGATATATTCACCATTGAAATTATTGGAGGGGGATGTGTATTGCCTATTATGGCAACTCAGTACACAAAAGTACTCTCAACGGGACATAAGGGATGATTGATATTTATAGGTTTTAAAAAGTTTGAGAATGATAAGAAAAAATATGATGTGTCACTAAAAAGTTACGATTACTGTTGACATTGAGTGCAAAAATTGATACAATATAAATGTAACTCATCGGTTACTTTACATATATCACTTCATACTCAATGGATAAATCCCGAAAAAGGCACCTGGTATAGTCTAATTAATTTGGGCTTATATCAGATGCCTTTTTCAATTATTTTATAAAAACATTTGCCAGTTAATCTTATTGTTATATAACTATTTTAATAAAAAGTTACGGAGCAAAAAAATTAAAAAATTAAAATATTCCTTGACAGGATAACTTTGTCTGTGATATTATATAAGCACTGTGCCCGAAAAAATGTTGCTCAGCAATACAGGGCAAATCATTGATTAATAGTTATGGAAAGGAGGATTACAATGTTATACATTAAAGGGTTTGAATTAGAACAAAAAAATATTGTGGCGGAATTATCAGAGAAAAAGTGTTGGAATAATTGGAAACATTGGCTTAATCCTCTATTGCAAAAATGCTTTAAGCAATTACCGGGATAATTAATCCTAAAGTTGCAATATATCTTTTGGAATATAAGAGTGGTTAAGTCCAATAAAAAGGATTTAACCACTTTTTAGTTTCAGTATGTGGGTATAACCGAATTGGCATAGGTATCGGACTTAAAATCCGAGTTTTAAGAGTTCGAATCTCTTTACCCGCACTCATATTTGGGGCCATAGCTCAATTGGGAGAGCACCTGCCTTGCACGCAGAAGGTAGAGGGTTCAAATCCCTCTGGCTCCACTAATAAAATTTTATATGGGAATATAGCTCAGTTGGCTAGAGCACTCGGCTGATAACCGGGAGGTCATAAGTTCGAATCTTATTATTCCCATTTTTCACATATTTTTCTGGAATTATATACTGGGGTTTAGCCGAGCCCCACTGTCAACTTTCAATAATCTTTACATGTCGTGTTAGTCAAGGGGCTTAAGACACAGGGCTTTCATTCCTGGATTCATGGGTTCGAATCCCATACACGTCGCCATAAAAATTATGGATAAATTTTATACGAAACAGACATATACAATGTTTAATATTAATTAACTGTATATGTTTTTGTTTTGTTTGAAGATTAAATAAAAATATAATGTTATAAAGTATTTTTTAAAAAGTTTAATAATTTTTTAAAAAAGTGTTGACAATAGCTAAATAACGTGTTAATCTATCAAAGTTGCTTCTAACGAAGCGTTGGACTTTGAAAAGTAAACAGTGTAAAAAGACGAAAGGAACTCGTTAATTTAAAG